>CAZNFQ010000106.1:0-3198 GCA_964571965.1 uncultured bacterium
GAGAGCTTTCTGCTGATTTCCTTCAGTTCAGCCTGAATCTGCCGGATGCCCTTCAGTACGGAATCAAGCCTTGTATGCAAAGAACTGCCATGAGCGGATACTTCGTCCTTTGTATCGATTTCATGCTCTATGCTGATTTCCATGGACTCTGGAACGTTCTGCGTTTCACTTCGTAAAAGCTCTGCCTCATAGTTAAGCAGTTCCTTCTCCCGCTCCAGCAGAAGACCTTCCTCGAAGGCTTCCACCCTTTCTTCAACTGCTTCGGATACTATATCCTGAATGGTAAGATCATATTCAGCGGCAGCTTTTCTCAGCTCTTTGTGAACGTCTTCTTTGATCCTGATGTGGATCATCCTCTGTTTCTCTTCCCCGGTCACGGTATACTCCTTTCTGGACGTTATACTGTTATAAATATATCTTAGATATAATGACCGTCAAGGAGCTTGCTTCTATCTGATCAGTTTTCCCTCGGCAAACACAGCCCGGGGAAATGCCGCCAGGTTAAGAGGATCTCTGTTCCACACCACCAGGCTTGCCGTTTTCCCTTTTTCCACCGAACCCAGGGTATCTTCCATTCCCAGTATTTTCGCGTTTTTCCAGGTGATCATGGATATTGCCTCTTCAGGCTTCATTCCGTTGATCAGGAAGAATTTCAGGCTGTCTCTCAGGCATGGAGACCAGATGACTGGATGATCCGTCATAAGACCATAGAAGGCATCGGACTTCATAAGAAGGCCTGCATTCTGATAATATGCGTGCTTGAGCTCAACCTTGTACCCCACTGAACCCAGCGGACCGTAGACTACCGGGATGTCCGCCCCGGCAAGCTCGTTGAACACCGAGGCATGGAAAACGTCGCAGGTGTGATCTGCGGTAACCTTTATCCCGTATTTCCCGGCGAATTCAATGAGATAGAATATATCGTCCTCTTTATGCACGTGAACCTTGGCTGTCTTCTTCCGGTCCAGAAGTTCGAGAACTGCATTGTCAGCCTGTGTGAATGTCTGCAGATACTCTTTATCGAGAAGCTCGATCTGGTACTTCTTCTCGGCAGGTTTCTTTTCCTTGCCGTTCATCAGCTTGTGGAGTTCTTTCTCCTTCTTCAGGAGAGCCTTCTCCCTTTTTAGTATAACCTCGTCGAATTTGCTCTCTAAAAGTGCATAAACACCCATCCTTGTATTCGGTCTATCACCCTTCCACTCTGTTGTACTTCTGGGATTGAACCCGAGAGCCATTTTGTAGCCATAGTCCTTCAGCTCTGCGTTTTTCCTGTTTTCAGCAAAGTTCCTTATAACCTTTGCCCTGCCTCCGAAGAGGTTGCCGCTTCCGGGGACCACGCAACTGTAAAGCACACCGAAATCCACGGCGTCTCTGAAAGCCCTGTCGTCGAAGTAAATGCTGTCCACGGGATCGTTCACAGGCAGGATCTGGCCAAGGACATCGTTGGTTTCAGATTCAGTCCATGGTTCCCCCTCTCTGTCCATGCCGATGTGCGAATGGGCATCGATAAAGGCGGGGGTCACGAAGCCGCTGTGATCAGCCTTGATCTTTTTCTTCAGAATGTCGGTAACGATTCCGTCTTCCAAAACTACTGTGCAGTTCTCTGTCTTCTTCCGGCCGTCGTAGAGCACCTCGGCATGTATCAGTGTTTTTCCGCTGCTCATTTCACCATGTCCTTTCATGTTGTAAAAGGTATTCTCATCATATGAAAGCAGAGAAACAATCCCTGCTGACTACAGCCGGGAAATGGAATCAGTGCTTAAGATGTAGAGAACCGGAAAACATTCCGGATTTGCAGGAGCTGCCAGTAAGCCCCCCCGGTCTATGGAAAATCTCCACTCATCGCATCGCTGCCACCGGGGAGCACGGAAAGAACAGCGGAACAGAGAATCCCCTTCCTGTGAATAAACATCGAAAACGGGTTCAAGCCTTCCGCCGGACTGCACCCATAGCCTTCCCTGACGGTCTGTGAAGAGCTGTTCTACGGCATACCTGTATCTGGCTGGCTCGCATGAGGCTCCTGCGGCTGTTCCATGAGCCTGGGTGTACCTGCCCAGATATATCTCCCTTTCGTGAACCATCTCTGAAATGCTCAAAGCCACAGGTTCATAATTGCGTACGAGGGAAGACATACCGGTGCCTTCCGCTGTGAACCGGTAAATTATCCAGTTGAAGCGGTCCCGCCGGGCTGTATAGATCATTCCATCCGGGGAAATACAAAAGGTTAACCATGTTTCATCCTGCCAGTGGGGATTGTTCTCAAGAAGAACGGTATTTCTCTGTATTACAGCATCAGGTTCACCAAGGGAGGCTGAATGAATCGAAAGAACTCCTGAAACGGAATCCCGGAAGAAAACGTTGAAGCTGCATAGAACGGTGGAGTCACTGACCGCCAGGGAATGTATGGGACCCATCATCGATCCCGAAGTGTTGCTCATCTCCCGCATGAACTGCATGTGGCCGTCGTAGAAGGCAACCTTCCTGTCCACAATGCTGCTCACTATGAAGCCGCCCCCTGGAACCGGAGCTATATCATCGGGCGACATGAACTCGCCGGGACCGGAACCTTCCAGAAGTATGGTCTTTATATGCTCCCCTGAGGAACTGTACTTTTTCACGGATCTTGTGGTGGTATCCAGAACGAGGATGTTCCCTCCGGTTTCACTGCACATATCGAAGGCGCCAAGCATGTAATCTGATCCCCCCAGTTCCACGCCTATGGAATCACTCACCGTCAGTTCACACTGAAGATCCGGGGTGTCTGCCATTCCATCTTCACCGCATCCGGAAGCAAGAAACGCAATGGCGGGGATCAGCAGTTGAACAGCGCCGTTCAGCCACTTTCCCGATAACCGGTGAGAACTTATACCAGTCTCCTTTCAAGGTGGTGAATCTGCCCATGGTTCTTCAGGAACATAACAATTCGTCAGAAGCTATCATCATGGTCCGGAACCTTGCATTGACAAAGAAGGCAGTATATCTGATTGTTTATCCTGCATACAAAGTCTTCAATAAAAAAGGGAGGATACCAATGAAGAAAGCAATGCTTCTTATTATGGCTGTCTGGGCTGCTTTTTCAGCATCGGCAGTGATTCAGGCTCAAAACACCCCGGCGGAAAGCTCCGTGCGTTCAATGGAGGAAGTCAGGGAAAAAATAGGAGAAGTCAAAATAACCGTCGAAAACTGTTATGAACTTCT
>CAZNFQ010000106.1:3298-6569 GCA_964571965.1 uncultured bacterium
ACCGATATCAGATCTGACGCCAACCTTGTGGTATATGAGACCGACAACCAGTGGGAAGCTTCCGAACAGCAGATCTGGTGTTACACCGATATCAGAAGTGAAGCCGACAAAGTAATTTTCTTCACTGACAATTCCTGGAATGCTGATCTGAAAATTTTCAGAACGGACATCCAGTCAGATGCCGGCTGGGTCGATCCCGACAAAGACGACTTGATATAGCACCATGGAGAAAGGGCCGCTTTCAGCGGCCTTTTCCATTTGATCTTTCACTGGTCAGCAACAGCAGCAGCTGCATCCGCCCTGCTTCTTTTTAAGCTCCATGGGCTTTCCGCAGCAGATGATCTCACAGTCGGAGCACTGGCAGCTCTTTTTAACTTCAAGCTCCACTCCGCACTGGCCGCATACGATGATGTCTCCTGTTTTCACGCTTTCCATTTTCGAACACTCCTCTTGATGATCGGTTATCTGCCGGGCATTTCACTGGAACGCAAGTAATATACTAATTTAATATGTTTTGTTTCTTCAGAGAATTGACTGGCAGATGAAACTGCCTTATCATACTTTTACATAGGGCACTTCTTGTTACCAATGCCCTGAGGTTCGAAAAGGGGGGATGGAAGAATTATCTTCCAGCAGCAGTTAAGGATGTAATGCAATGCTGAAGTATCTTGTTATTATGCTTTCTGTGGGTCTTCTGGTTCTTCCGGGATGTGGAAAACCCGAACAGACCGAGAATGACACCGATGTGACTGAAGATGTTATCGAAGAAGTTGAAATCATTGAGGTTACGGCAATACCGGATCCGGGCAACCTTGTGGATTACCGTGGGGAAAACGGCGAAGAGTTTTACTTCGTGGTAACAGGCGATGACATGGGCAGCGTCTGGGGCAGAGACGTATACACCGATGATTCTCAGCTTGCTGCAGCAGCGGTTCATGCCGGTGTTCTGGAAGACGGCGAGACCGGTGCCGTTATGGTTACGATACTTCCCGGGGAAGAAGCCTATGAAGGTTGCCTGCAAAATGGAGTAGAAAGCTGGGAATACGGCCCATGGAGCGGAAGCTACATCGTAGAGTCCGTCCCTGAGAACGTTGAAGTGGAGATGGGTGCAGTTCCTGATCCCGGCAACCTTATCAATTTCCGTGGAAGAAACGGCGAAGTAATAGCCTTTGAGGTAACTGGTGACGCCACCGGAAGTGTCTGGGGAACCGATGTCTATACCGACGACTCAGACCTTTCCTCAGCAGCGGTTCACGCAGGAGTTCTCGAAGAGGGCGAAACAGGTACCGTTATGGTGGAGATCATGCCCGGAGAGGAAAGCTATACCGGTTCAGTGCGCAACGGCGTTGAGAGCTGGGACTATCCTGAATGGAGCGGCAGCTACACCGTTTACTAAAAACAAGAATTCCACAACCGGCCGGCCTTCGGGCCGGCCTTTGTGAATGTATACCCTTCACTGACACAATGGGATTTCAGGGTTTTTCCGGAAAGGTATAATGACAGCCATCGAACGGGTAGTCCAGAATGAGACCCTTTACACTTGCATAAGATTCACAATGACCGACTATCCTCAGGTACTCCGCAAATTGGAAAGGGTTAAAGCAGAAGTACCAGAGCATACGGTTACAGGTCCGCCTGTTCTCATAAGACACTACGTAAGCAGTGTTAAGAAGGGTACACTGGTCGAACTGGGACTGCCTGTGAACAGAATATGCCAGACTGACACCATACTTACCAGAACCATTCAGAGGGTGGAATGTCTCTCATTGAACGTTCCATGCAGCCTGGAAAAACTGGGTGAATCTTACAAAGCGCTTTTCAGTCATGCAGATGAACAGGGGATAATTTCCGATGAATATGGAATAGAGATACTCCATGAAACCGGGGACATTGCCAGCTGCGTAATTGAAGCCAGACTGGTAATACACCCGTGGGAAAACCTCTTCCGCAGGAATCTCGTGGAAACCATGGGAGAAAAAGAAGCAAACCGAATATTTAAGAGCTGGGAAAGCCTGCCTGCCTGCGGTGATCTCAACACAAGATTTCATGGGGTGAAGGAAGCCATGGAAAAACTTGAAAAGTCGGCGGACGAGTACACCAGGTATCAGGCTCTTTCAGCCTGTGCCCATGTCTTTCCAGATGAGCAGATACAGAAGCTCAAAAGGGTATTCCAGAAAGTCATGGCAGAAAACGGATCACTGCCGGATGCGGTGGATGCCGTAATAAAATTCATGGATCAGGACCCCGGCTGGGCAGAGGGTGCCCGACGTGAGGGCAACATCATCTACACCGCAAAGGGTCCCAGGGACAAGCAGGCCTATGAGAATGCCACAACCCCGGAAGAGAAAGCCGCCGCCGCATGTTTCTGCCCCATTATCAGGAAAAAACTCAACGAGGGGATGCCTGTATCCTACTGCTACTGCGGCGCAGGCTGGTACCGTCAGCAGTGGGAGGGAGCAACAGGTCTTCCTGTGAAAGTGGAGATTCTCAGTTCTCTTCTGAACGGTGATGAGGAATGTCGCTTTGCAGTTCACCTGCCGCTTAAGACCGACTAGAGCCTTATACAGCGGGTGATGCTTTCCGTTCCCTTCATACTGACAATGTAAACACCACCCGGCAGCATCATGCCGGAACTTCCCCTTCCGTCCCAGTAGGCAGTAAAAACACCTTCCCCGGACATGGCAGGTGTAATCACCGCCACTATTCGACCGGTGATGTCGAATATCTCCAGATCGGGACAGTAGCAGCCTTCCACAACGCACCGTATGACAATCAGAGACTCAAAAGGGTTGGGGAAAAGGGAGATCCCTGAAGGTTCCGTGTCATTCTGCGCGATGGAAAGCTCCGGTTTAAGTGCGGCGGAGTGGAACATGCCTCCTGAGATCACGGTAAAACCCTGATTCGGTTCAGGTACTTCGCACTGCCCCACATTGTTGTAACCCCAGGCGGTTATCACACCGCCGGATCTAAGGGCAAGGTTGTGTTTGTTCCCGGCTTCTATGGAAACAAAACCGGAATTCGGTTCAGGTACGTCACACTGACCGTAGAGATTGTATCCCCAGGCGGCAATTGTGCTGTCATCTCTCAGGGCCATGCTGTGCAACCCGCCTGCGGACACAGAGATGAAGTCCCGGTTCGGCTGGGGAATGTCGCACTGGCCGTCTCCGTTGTCACCCCATGCAAGAATCGTTCCATCTGACATCAGCGCGAGACTGTGGAAGTTCCCGGCGGAAACACTTATGAACTTCAGGGAGGTTTCAGGAATGCAGCA
>CAZNFQ010000107.1:0-6383 GCA_964571965.1 uncultured bacterium
TGTACGGTAATTCAGCCGCCTTTACAGGTGAACAGTGCATGGACTGGGCAGGCTCCATTCAGGGGGATGGCTACACCGTTCAGGGTAACATTCTAACCGGACCCGAAGTTGTTCAGGAGATGGAAAGAGCATACCTGGAGACCGAAGGGTTCCCCCTTGCTGAACGGCTTTATGCCGCCCTTCAGGCAGGAGAGGCTGCAGGTGGTGATTCCAGGGGAAGACAGTCAGCGGGGCTTCTTGTGGTAAGGGAAAACGGCGGGCATTCAGGCGCCACCGACAGGTTCGTGGAACTGGTGGTGAACGACAACCCTGATCCCCTGAGCGTTCTGGGAGGTCACCTTTACACCTGGGAACTCTACAACTGTCTTCCTGTGTACGCCGGGGATATGGCTGAAAATCCAGTCTCTGAAAGCAGAATGCTGCATATTCTCGGAAGACTTGCCGATGAGGGCAGCGACAATCCCCAGCTTCTGAATCTCGGGGCATGGGAACTTGCCACTCGTGATCTTATGCTGGACGAAGCGGTGGCAATGGCAAGACAGGCTGTGGAACTTGCACCGGAAGATTCGAATATCAGAGATACGCTGGCTGAGGCTCTTTACAGGAACGGCAATATCTCAGAAGCAGTCGAAGAGGCGGAAATCGCCCTTGAACTGGATCCTGAAAACGTTTATCTCCAGGAGCAGCTGGCAAGGTTTCTTGAACAGGGAGAATGACGGGTGAACACTGGCAGATTCCAGATATACACAGGTAACGGCAAGGGTAAAACTACGGCCCTGATAGGTCTTTCAGTAAGAGCGGCCTGCTCCGGGATGCGGGTTTACATCGGTCAGTTCATGAAGGGCCAGAGCTATTCTGAGCTGTGCCTTCCGGGAAGATTTCCGGAAATAGAGATAGAGCAGTTCGGAACCCCGGACTTCATAGAACCCGGCGCACTGCCATCCAAGATGGACATGGAAAAAGCAGAGAGGGCAAGCGCCGGTATCAGGAGAGCTCTCACTTCCGGCAGATTTAACCTTGTGGGAGCCGACGAGATATGTGTTGCTGTTCATATGGGGCTGCTGGCTGAGGAGAAAGCCCTGGAACTGATCGAGATCAGACCAGGTGATGTGGAGTTGGTTTTTACCGGCCGTTACGCATCGGAAAAAATGATGGAAAGAGCAGATCTCGTTACGGAAATGAAGGAGATCAAGCATTACTACAACACTGAAAAACTCTCCGCCAGACGGGGAATCGAGAACTGAAAGGCAGTAAAATGAAAACTTCAGCGTTGATCCTGATCCTTGCGGTGTCCCTCGCCGCTGCTCAGCAGACTGAACCGCCAAGGGACGGTATGGATTTCATCGTTGGTTACGGAGCCTGGCTTCCAGGCCTTATGAACGACGATAATCAGCTTTCCGTTGGTTCTGCAGTTATGGTGGGCATCGAAACACCCATGTTCCAGTCTGACCAGTTCAGGCTTTCAGCAGGCCCTGCTTTCTGCGGTTCTGACAGGACCAACTTTGACGGTATCACAGGGATAATGCTCAACCTGGGCTACAGGAAGTATCCGTTCTACAGACCCTATGCAGGTCCCAGGGCCCTTGAACCCTTCTTCGGAGTTACCGGCGGGGGCATAATAGTCTGGGACAGAATTGCCGATACCTTCGAAAACGGTGAATCCACCAGTACCGGAGGGGCAATGCTGGGTGCTGAAATTGGTACCAGGGTCAAAATTGCTGAAACCACCAGCCTGGATCTGACCATCACGGGGGAATGGGTGCCCATTGGAAGCACTCTTGCCGGAGAAGGGGAAAAGGATCTCAGCGGTATAAGGATTCAGGGAAGTCTGATCTTTTAGATCAGCTTTTCAGCACCGAAGCTCCAAGCTGACCGCAGGCTCCCGCAACCTCTCCGCCCCTGGAACGGCGCAGGGTTACCGCCTGGCATCTGGGGTAGAGGTATTCGGTGAAGCTGGAAACGGCTCCTTCCGAGGGACGCTTCCATGAGAGTCCGGGAACAGGGTTGTAGATGAGAAGGTTGATCTTGCAGGGGAGTCCGTGGGCATATTCCGCCAGGGCGGATGCATCCTCCATGGAATCGTTGACTCCCTGAATAAGGCAGTATTCCAGTGTAACCCTCCTGCCGGTTGCTTCAGTGTAGGTGAGCATGTCACGCTTCAGCTGTGCAAGGTTCAGGGCTCCTGCTGAGGGGATGATCCGTTTTCTTTTGTCCTGCACAGCGCTGTGAAGGGAAACCGCAAGACCGTACTGCCTGCCAAGTGCAACTAGTTTGTCTATTCCTCCGGGAAGACCCACGGTTGACACCGTGATCTTCCTCTGTCCTATGCATATACCGTTGTCGTCACTGATTATGTCCAGGGCCGCGGCCACGCTGTTCCAGTTGTCCATGGGTTCACCCATGCCCATGAGAACAACGTTGCTTATGCGATCTGGAGTGGCGTCGGCCATTGCATAGAGCTGGGATATTATTTCGCCCGGGGTCATGTTTCCGTGGAAACCTGCCAGGCCGGTCATGCAGAATCTGCAGCCCATCCTGCAGCCGTACTGTGTGGAAAGACAGGCGGTGTGCCTTGGCGGGTCGGGAATGACAACGGATTCCGCCGGACCTCCCGGAAGCGAAAGAAGGTATTTCACGGTTCCGTCAGGGGCGGTGACCATGCCGGTTTTTGCCGGAACGGTGATCGAACAGGTCCCGTCAAGCTTCTCCCGGAGTTTTTTGGAAACATCCGTCATGGAAGAGAATGAGACCACCCTTCTGAAGTGAAGCCAGGTGAAGATCTGCTTTGCCCTGAATTTCTTCTCACCGAGTTCCTCTACCAGGAAGTCCTCAAGTTCTTCGTATGTCATGCCCAGTATATCAGCAGTCAAGGTATTCCCTTCTTCAGACAGTCTGGAAGATAATGCAAAAACGCGCCGGGTAAGAAAACCCGGCGCGGCTGAAGGAACGCTGTTTTTAGAAGGAGTAGGAAGTCTCCAGGTGAACGGTGTTCTGAGAATGATCCACTGTTATTCCGGCACCGAAGGGATTTGCCATCTGATCGGTATTATCATTTGTCTGGCTGTTCTCCAGGCCAAGTTCGTAGGCAAGGTCCAAATCCCAGGCACCGAGATCAACCCCGTAGCCCAGCGTTACATGCTGTTCCAGTATTGCAGGGAACAATGGCGAAAGGTAGTTGTCCGGTACCGGGCTTTTACCGTAGTTGTAACCTGCTCTGATGGTGTGTACGGGATTTACCCTGTACTCCATACCAAGTGCATATACCCACTGGTCTTCCCAGTTCATCTGGAAGCTTGTGGTATTGCTGTAGCCGCCCATGCCATCAGGGAAGGGGGTTTCAGGATAACCCTCCGGAGGATTGGAAACCTCAAGGTCCACAACTGAAATCGCCGAAGACCAGTTGATAAGCTTTGCGTCAGCAGCGATGAGGAATGAAGATGAAGGTTGAACTGCAATACCCAATTCCAGTTCCGAAGGCCAGGTGAAGTCGATCATCCTTGCATCGTACTCCACTTTGCCACCCATTTCCGAACCGAAGTTCATGGTGGCGGTTCCGCCGTCCAGTTCAAGGGCGGTTTCGGTTGTGTAGACTGCGCCGAAACCCAGCGCATCGGTAATCTGGTAGTGCATGCCGACCCTGCCTGCATAGCCGAAGTCGGAAAGACCCTCTACCTCTATGCCGCCCTGGCTTTCGGGGAACATGGAAAACTTCATGCCTGCATAGCCAGCTATGGCAGAGAGTCCCAGAGATAGGGCTTCAGTGGCTTCGTATGACGCGGCAGCAGTGAGCCTCATGTACATTACGTTGGACATTATTTCGTCTGCAGTGGTGGGTCCTGTTGGGAAGTCTTTGAAATCCACACCCATTCCACCCTGGGCAAAGGCTTCGAGCCCCGTTATCCATTTCGAACCGCATCCCAGTCTCGTTGTGTAAGCCAGGGAGGGCAGGGGGAAGGTCTGGCTTTCTCCATCCAGGTCCAGTCCCATGGACTGATTTGAAACGTTCAGTTTCGGCATGAGAAGAGATATGCCTGCGGCTATGGACCTGGGCGAAGTTTTACCCATGACTGCAGGGTTACCGGAAACACCGGATGCTCCTGCAAGAACAGCCGTATCGGCGCCTCCCATACCGGCGGATCTCACACCGTAGCCGATCATGTTCATTCCGTTGGTTGCAAGAGCACTTCCCGTAAAAACCAAAGACAGTGCGGCGACAAGCATCAAGCTTCTAAACATATCCTCTCCTTTCAGGTTTACAACACAAATAGTTACAAAATTCACAAACAAGCATAAGTGAAATTATTCACAAACGCAACCCCCCCGAAACAAAGGTTTGCCTGAATGGTTCCCCCTTGTATTATTGGAACCGGACGATCGAAAGGAAGAAAATGGCAAAGAGGATAGGAATAATTGGAGGAAGCGGCATCTACTCCATTCCAAATGTAAAGATCGAAAGCAGCAGGCATATTGAGACTCCATTCGGGAATCCCTCTGCTGAATTGACCTTCGGCAGAATGCAGGATCTGGAGCTGGTGTTCATCCCCCGTCACGGAAAGGGGCACCGCTTTTCTCCCTCGGAGGTACCCTATGCCGCCAATATTTACGCACTGAAGAGTCTGGGTGTGGACACCATTATCAGTTTCAATGCCGTGGGCAGCCTGAAACAGGAAATTGCTCCGAGGCATTTCGTGGTTCCGGATCAGATATTCGACAGAACGAAGGGGATCAGGAGATCCTCGTTCTTCGGAGATGGTGTGGTGGCCCATGCAGCCTTCGGAGACCCGTACTGCCCCGATCTCAGAAAAATCCTTGTTCGAGCCGCTGGGAAGGCCGGTGCCGCAGTGCACGACGGCGGCACCCTAGTGGTAATGGAAGGACCTGCGTTCAGCACAAGGGCTGAGAGCGAGTTTTACAGGAAACAGGGTTTCGATCTCATAGGCATGACCACACTTCCCGAAGCAAAACTTGCCAGAGAAGCCGGCATATGCTACGCCACCCTTGCCATGAGCACAGACTATGACTGCTGGCACAGGTCGGAGGAGGCGGTTACCGTGGAGATGGTCATTCAGGTGGTGAAGGACAACGTCAGGATGGCGGGAAAAGTACTTGCGGAAGCTATCGAGCTGCTCAATGCTCCTGAAAAGAGCAGCTGTGCCTGCAGGGCTCCCATAGGGACCATGACCTCCCCGGATGCTGCTCCCGAGGTGAAGCTCGATCAGCTGAATACCGTACTGAAAAGATGAGAAGGCTTCTCTCGGAAACCGGGGAAAGGGGATTCATAGAAGCTCTTAGAAAGAACTTCCCCATGGCGCTGGCAGGCGATGATGCAGCGGTGCTTGAATCCCTTTTTACCCCGGTGGTCACCACGGATTCCTTCATGGAGGGAACCCACTTCCACAGGTGGTGGACCACACCTGAAGCGGCGGCGGAACGACTTCTCGAAGCAACCCTTTCAGACCTTGCGGCAATGGGTGCAGATCCCAGGTACCTCTTCAGCTCGGTGATACTTCCGCCTGATATGGAACTGAAGTGGATCCTGGATTTCTACAAAGGTCTCACCGGGAGGGAAGACTGCCCTGTTGCAGGCGGTGAAACCATAAGCGGCGGCACGTTCACCCTGACCCTTACGGCAATAGGTGAGTGCGGAAAAAATACTCCCTTCAGGCGAAGCAGCGCCAAGCCCGGTGATTCGCTCTGGGTTACCGGTCCCCTGGGCCGTTCATTCAATTCCCCTGAACTTCTGGAAAAGGGCCGAAGAGTGACCCTCACCGAAAGCGAAAGAACCCAGACGGAGCTGTTCCTGAATCCCCGGGCAAGGTTCGACGCCGTTCCGCTTCTAAGAAATGCAGGATCCGTAACAGCCATCGATATCTCCGACGGTCTTTTTTCCGAATGTGCCCACATTGCAAGGGAAAGCGGTGTGGGCATGACCCTGGACCTGGACAGGGTCCCCCTGGTGGACTACTGCAGTGAACGGCCTCTGGATGCCTGTTCCGCAGGGGAGGATTTCGAACTTCTCTTCACCCTTCCATCTGAAGAACAGATTACCGGATTTTACCGGATCGGATCAGTTACATCCTGTGGTGGTATTGAAACTATCAGCAAAGGGCAGGCTATCAGCCTGTCTGAATACGGATATGACCATTTTTACAAAGGCAAACGGTAGTTCTCTGATATTTAAGAGTGTATAGTATCAGAGAAGGCAAACATGCACGTTTTGACAGGAGTAAAAATGAAAGTTGTATCGGTTTTATTCGTTGTAGCTTTGATCCTTCTAGGACTGGCGGGTTGCGGAGACTCAACGGGACCTGAAGAAGTCTACAGATCGCAGATCTCAGTTATATCCACCTCCACAAGCTCGGTCATTGCAGATTATGACCTGG
>CAZNFQ010000108.1:0-6318 GCA_964571965.1 uncultured bacterium
TGACACCGGAGAAGGGCGGGGATGTGTTCAGCTACCTTCCCGGCCAGTTCCTCTTTCTCACCCTGCTAAGGGGAAGGGATCTTCCCGTTGAGGAACACCCATTTACCATCTCTTCCAGCCCCTCTGAAAAAGATCACATTTCCGTGGCTGTGAAGGAATCAGGCGACTTTACCGCGTCAATAGGGCAGACCGGGCCGAAAGACCGGGCCGCGGTGCTTGCCCCCTACGGCAGATTCTCCTTCATGCTTCACCCTGAAAGGAAAAGAACCGTGTTCATTGCCGGAGGCATAGGTATTACTCCGATTCTAAGCATGCTCCGCTACATGACCCATGTGAAAATAGAGAGGGAAGTTTTTCTTTTCTACGCCAACCGTACCGAATCTGACATAGCTTTCAGAAACGAACTGGAGGCAATGGGAGAAGAGGGTTCCGTTCCGGAACTCAACCTTGTTCACATACTGAGTAAGCCCGGAGAAGGCTGGAAAGGGGCCAGTGGCCGCCTGAACGGTGAAATACTCAGGAAACACCTGGAAAACTTCCGTGATACTGCTTTCTACGTGTGCGGTCCCCCTCCTATGATGGACAGCATTGCGGCGGTTCTTCTTGCAGGCGGCGCTGATCCCGGGGAAGTGCACATGGAGAAGTTTTCCCTCTGATGCGGTACCTCTTGTTTTTTATACCCGGGAAGTATAGTTTGTTACTGTCCTCTGTCTGGAGGTTGCCGTGACCGACAGTGTATTTCCCGTATCCAGTATCCAGGAACTTTTAAGTACGATCACCAGCGGAGTCTGCCTTTACAGGGTCGAAAACCGGGGCAGATCCGGAGACGACTACAAAATAATCTATTTCAATGAATATGCCCTTTCCCATGAGGGCAGAACCCTGCGTGAGATCATAGGGAAAAGCCTTAAGGACCTGAGACCCACCATCGATGATTACGGCCTCATCGACGTGTTCAGAGAGGTATGGGAAACCGGTGAGCCGGGGTTCTTCCCCGCCAGGGCCTATATCGACGAGAAGTACTCCAACTGGTACGAGAACCGGGTTTTCAAACTGTCCCGGGACATAATTGTGGCTGTATACGACGACGTAAGCGGAAGGTACAAGGCTGAGGCGGCCCTGAGAGAAAGCGAGGAACGGCTCAGACAAGTCATAAACACCATGGAAAAGGCGGTTGCCGTTTATGAACCCGTGGACGGCGGAGAAGACTTCATATTCATAGAGATGAATCGTTTCGCAGAGAAACTCACAGGCTACACCGTGGATCAGGTTCCGGGAAAAAGGATATCTCAGCTTTTTCCCGGGGAATCGTCCGTGGGTCTGATCAAAGCTCTCAGGGAATGCTCTGAAACAGGCAAAATGGTTAAGATCCCCCTGAGACAGTATACGGACAACCGGATTACACTCTGGGTGGAGAACACCATATTCAAGCTTCCCGACGGCAATGTTGTAGCCGTGTTCGAAGACACCTTCCAGCAGCATGAGGCAGAAGAAGCCCTTCGCAGAAGTGAAGAAACCCTGAGAAGCTACATAGACAACGCTCCCCTTGGTTTCTTCATCGCGGATGCAAATGGCAGATACCTCGAAGTGAATGCAAGCGCTTCCAGGATCACAGGCTACTCAAGGGAAGAGCTTCTTGCCATGAAGATCCCCGACATGCTTCCCGAAGATTCCCGGGAAATCGGAATGAAGCACTTTGAGCAGGTACTGAGTAACGGAGTTGCAAACGGTGAAACCCCCTTTGTCAGGAAGAACGGACAGCGGGGAATATGGGCCGTGAGGGCGGTTAAGCTTTCAGACGACAGGTTCATGGCCTTTTCAACAGATGTGACACAGAACCATGAAATGCGCGAAAATCTAAGAAGGAACCAGGCCCGTTATCTTCAGGCAGAGAAGATCGGAAAGGTTGGCAGCTGGCAGTTCGATATCACCACATCAAGTTTCTGGGCTTCTGACGGGGCGAAAAGCATATACGGATTCGACTCTGGAACGGACTCTTTCACCGTTGAGGAAGTCGAGTCAAGGATTCCCCGCAGGGACGAGGTGCATCAGGCCCTGGTGGACCTGATCGAAAACGATAAACCCTACGATCTGGAATTCCAGATAAATCCCATGGGATCTGCTTCCCCGAAAATCATAACCTCCGTTGCGGAACTGGTCAGGGATGAACAGGGGCATCCGGTGAAAGTTACCGGGATGATCCAGGATGTCACTTCAAGGGTTGAGGCGGGAAGAGCCCTCAGAGAAAGTGAAGAAAAATACCGTTCGCTTTTCACCAACATACGCGACGCAATGATCATTACCGATAACAACCGCAGACTTCTGGAGTGCAACGGGGTTTTCCTGGAAATGTTCAGATGCACCAGGGAAGATGCCCTCAACCGCAGCCTGGAGAAATTCTACGCCTCCCGTAGCGAGTTCGAAAGTGTAGGGGAGTTCCTATCGGATGTTGCCGCAGGTGTGAGCGAGTCCTTCTTCCCTGCGATGATGCAAAGATCCGACGGTGCGGAATTCTCAGCAGAGATAAGCCTCTACCCCAGGAAGAACGCCGCCGGAGATCTGGAGGGTTTCACAGGACTCATCAGGGACGTTTCCCGGCGGGTATTGCTTGAGCAGCAGGTCCGGCAGTCTCAGAAGATGGAGGCGATCGGTCAGCTTGCGGGAGGGATCGCCCACGATTTCAACAACCTGCTCACCATTATCAACGGATACAGCTATATGCTCATGGAAGGCTCTTCACCGCAGGATAAGGGCTGGAAAGAGCTGGAAGAGATAAAGAAAGCCGGACACAGGGCAGCCTCGCTCACCAGGCAGCTTCTGGCATTCAGCAGGAAACAGATGCTTAAGCCGGAGATAATAGATCTGAACCTGAGGCTGCTGGAAACCGAAAGCATGCTGAGGCGACTCATAGGGGAGCACATCCTTCTGGAAACCATAATCCCGGACGAACATCTAATGGTGAAGGCTGACCCGGGGCAGTTCGATCAGATCGTACTTAACCTTGCGGTTAACTCAAGAGATGCCATGCCTCTGGGGGGAAGGCTGACAATTTCCGCCTCCGGTGTGGTGATAGATGAGCAGAAAGCTGCAGAAATCGGGTTAAGCTGTTCAGGCAGCCTTGTTAAGATCACGGTTAAAGACAACGGCTGCGGGATAGATCCTGAACACATCAGTCATATTTTCGAGCCCTTTTACACCACCAAGGGTACCGGAGAAGGCACGGGGATGGGGCTGTCCACCGTTTACGGGATCGTCAAGCAGAGCGGCGGCGATGTGCAGGTTTCAAGCGAAACAGGCAGGGGCACCGAAGTTTCGGTGTTTCTCCCCATGGTACAAGGAGAGGAAGCCGCTTTTTCCAAGGCAGGGATCACTGCGGCTGAACGGTCTCCCGGTGAACTGATCTTACTGGTGGAAGATGAGGAATCCGTCCGTGAACTCATCAGGGCATCCCTGGAGGTATCCGGTTTCAGGATAATAACCGCGGGGAGCGGCGACAGAGCGGTCGAAATAGCCGGGGAGCTGCAGGAAGAACCCCACCTGCTGCTTACAGATGTGATGATGCCCGGGATCTCGGGCAGGGAGCTCGCTGACAGTGTGAGGGAACTGTTCCCTGACACTCCGGTGTGCTTCATGTCGGGCTATACCGACCAGACCATCGAGAAACTGGGCGTTCTGGAAGGCGGCGCCTTCTTCATTCAGAAACCCTTCCTGCCCTCTGATCTCATCAGAACCATTCGAAGCATACTGGACGGGAAAAAAGAATGACCTGGCTTCTTGCGGTGATCACACTGGTTTTCACCGTGGTGGGGGTACTCATCATGTTAATGGGATTCAGCATGAATCCCTTCCCGGGAACCGATCTTGCGAAAAGAGCTCTCGAATTCAAGCTGCTGGGAGGGTTCTTCATCCTCACTCCCTGGATTTCGATCTTTTTTCTGAAGATGAAATTCAGAAGAGAGCGCAGATTCAGAGAATCAATATTGAAGTCCGGGGAAAGAAGGAAAGCTGTTCTTCTCAGTTGTGAAGAAACAGGCACATACATAAACGAAGCGCCTCAGGTCAGGATGGTGCTGCAGATCGAGGACGAGGACTGCGGACACAGAACCCATGTGTTCACAGGCATCGTTCCAGTTTTGAAAGCGGTACTGATAAGACCGGGAATGGAGCTGGAGGTCACTGAAAGCTCCCGGGGAGTGGTTATTCACTGGCCCGAATAGAGGGGTTTCTTTCTGTAAAACGGATCACGGACAATATCTGCAGGCCGGATAGTTTCTAGTGCGCTTCTGCTTTTCCATTTCAGCCGGCGGCAGGTCACAGCCTTCGGTGAACGGACAGGGATGAACGAGACCCGATGAATCCAGGAAAACCGTTCCTGACAGGGGACATCCCACGGGTTCGTTCCTGAGGCGAAGCTCCCCATCAAGAACGTATGGGCAGTCCGGGGAGTTCAGAGCAAGGTTTTCCACCCTTCCCATGTGATAACCCTCCGGGTCATATCTGCCGAAAACCACCTTCACGTCCCTTATCCCTAGATCTTCCGCCAGCCTGTGAAAGGCCTCTGTATCCTTTGCGGATGCTTTCCAGATGGTGAGGACCAGCTCCACCATTGCTCTGTCAGCTTTCAGCAGTCTTTCCAGATTCTCCCTGAGTTCACCGAACCTTCTGTTCCCCCTCAGGGTAAACCATGTTTCATCGGTGGCCGCAGGCAGCGATACGATCCACCTGTCAACGGGCAGATTTTCCCATCCCCGTTCGAGACCAAGCCCGATGGTGCTCACTGATACCATGGAGGAATGTTTCGCGGCCACACCGGTGAGTTCCGGCAAAAAGGTGGATGCCAGGGGATCGGAGTGCTTTCCCGCAAAATGTATGGTAACCGGTCTTACCCGTCTTTTCATCAGAAAACCCTCCAGCTGCTCTGGAGTGAGTTCTCCGGGGTTTGAAGCGGTCCTGCAGCCGGTGCAGTTGCCGGTACAGGCGCCTGAGGACTCCACTATGAGCCCCCTTGGGGTGCCGTGTATCCTGTTGGCGGTAATGGTTCCCGCAAGGGAAAGCGGCCAGAAAAGGCCCCTGCGCTTCCAGACCTTCACCGCAGTTGCCAGTGTTCTTTTCATGTGATCGTTCTAATAGCGTATGACAACGGTCTGTATCTCCTGAGACATTCTTGCAAGCCCCATGCTCTCCGCCAGGTTCACCGACGCGGTGTTATCGGAGTGCACCAGGTATTCCGGTACCCTACCGTTAAGCAGGCACCAGTTTATCGCCTGCTTTACCACCGCCTGCCCGAACCCCTTTCTCCGGTGATCCGGATGGGTCCATACATCTATGTTGGCGGCCCCGCATGGGAGGTCCGTTACATTGCTTCTGGCAACCTCCATTCCGCTCAGAATGATCGCAAGCACCCTGCCCTCCTGTACCATTGGGAGCAGAGTGGTGTTCCAGAACCTGTCCTTCACCCTTTTGCCCCTGCTGCTCATCCGGCTCATTGCCAGTTCCCTGTGATCCTCTGTTAGGACTGTCACCGAAGGGTCCGCGGGGAACAGCCTCTCGGTGGTGTACCTGAACATTTCCCTTATTCTGTAGAACTTTCCCCTGTAGACAGAAGCGAAGGCATCGTCCACTGCCATAAGGAAGTTCCCGGAATCTTCTGGGATGGTTTCCCTGTAATCCGGGAAAATCGAAGGCGCAACGGAATGGATGAGCCTGCCCTGATAGCGGGAGACGATGAGATGATGGTACATATATGAAAGGGAGCTCTCCGGTTCCACCCGATGGATGGACGGAAAGACATTCTGCCCCTGTTGAAGGAGCTCCTGATCCGCTCCCAGGTACTCGAGATATGATATGTGGAAGTTGTTCACCTGTCTCCTTTGTAACGGTTTTCAGGGAGAGATTGTCCTGAAGATAGCCTGAGAATTCCAGCGGGGCAATCCGGGAATTGATATTTCCTATGATTTTCGTATATTACAATGTTAAGTTCAGGCACATTTGGAAACGAATAGGCTTTGCATTTAACGAAGAGGGGGGTTTCTAATAGAACAGGGCGGCATTCGCCGCCATCGACCGTCAGGTTCTATACTGTGCGGTTACAGACCAACGAAATTTTCCGAGATGCTCTGACGCGCCGTGGGGTGCGGCGCAGGGGTGGATTGAAAAGGGAGGAAAAAATGAACAAGGCGATATTTGTACTTGCACTGCTTGCAGTTGCTGCTTTCGCCAGCGATCCCAGGCTTACGGTCCTCGGCGGAGACGCCAGGCTTCTCACCAACGACTATCTTGAAATGTGGGCATATCCCGGTACGATAGGTGATTACGAGT
>CAZNFQ010000109.1:0-6247 GCA_964571965.1 uncultured bacterium
CATGTTCCAGATATCAACTACCTCTGAATAGAGCTGGTGGTCCCTGGCCCAGACCGTAACACGGGCCGTGTTGGGAAGAGCGGGCATGAACTCAGGCCAGGTGAGCGTTACATTGCCGGTGCCGTCCGTAAGTCCAACCGCATAGGTTACAGGATCGTCCCACTCGCCCTGGATCAGGCAGACCCTGGCATCCTCAACCGGGCTTCCCCCGGACGTAACGGTGACAGCAAGATCAGATAACCCCTCGTAAAGAACGAACTCATCCACCTCAAGCACAGCAGGCTCAGTTGTGTACATTGGAAGCTCCGGGTCACCGAAGAGGGTGTTGCTCTTCCCTATCCAGTCGTAGTGGGGGTCTGAAGGCACGAGGGGTATGAATTCGTCCTTAGCCATCATGAATGCAACACCAAGCTGATACATGTCTTCAGTAAAGAACTTAGCAAAGAACTCCTGGTCCACAAGGTCGCTCCACTGTCCGCCCGGTTCAGAAGGTTCTCCCCAGCCGTAACGGGTGTTCATAATACAGAATCCACCGCCGCCCGGTGAACGGATCCAGGATTCAGCAAGGCAGGTTCCGGTATCAAAGGATCCTGAAAGACAGGCAATTGTGTTCCATATTGTGGGTCTGCCGTTGTTGGTAACGTTTGTCAGCCCCATGAAATCACTGGTTCCAAGGTATCCCCCTGGACCTATGGAAACACTGGTTTCGCTGCCGTGGCCTGCATGGTTCACCAGCTGCATTCCTGTATTCAGCATTGCCATGGTACCCGAATAGCTCTGTGTTCCGGTGTCTTCATAAAGTTTGGTTATTGTCCATGTATCTGGTGTATACAGTGTGTCCACATTCTCTTTGCCGGCTGATCCCGGGCAATATGGGCTGCTCCACAGAATACTCGTGGTGAATCCCATGGAAGTGTACCAGTCGGCTGTGTCAGGGGTGTTCTCCCATGCAAGGACCTTGTCTACGAAAACTTCCGCTTGTGATGTTGTTTCCACCGAAGCCCGGCCCAGGATGTAGTCAGGGTGATAATCCATATTGTCATCACCGTTCAATTCACCCCAGGTATCGTCTCCATCAAGATTCCAGGCGTCTACTCCGGGTGCGGTATCGTTCATGTCCTGGAAGTACAGGTCACTTGACGGATCGCCTGTATAGCCTTCTGCGGTTGCGTAGCAGTTCCTGTGGGGAATTCCAGGTGTATCTCCCGCAAGGAGAATGTATGTGGGTGGATTGTCCTGGTAGATATCGAAGAGAAAGTTTCTGAGCCTCTGGGCATCGTCGACGCCTGAATAAGCGTCCGTTACATAGGAGAAATTAACGATCCTCGTTTCAACGCCCTTCCAGGTCTTGAATTCCGCAAGCGGTTCAAATGCCTCTGCAAGGGGATCATCAACAATTATAAGATATTCTCCCCAGGGTAATTCACTGGAGTACATATCCGTAGCGGGAATCATCTCAGGATTGATCACAGAACTTTCCAGAATGGAACTGATTGTCTGACTTCCTGAAATACCCCTTATGGGTACTGAAGCCGTGGAGGACTCAAAATGATACTCTACAGAAAGAGTCATCGTTTCGGTAAAAGAAAGATTCCTGGTTGCAGGATCCCACTGGAAAGGTCTTACAACAATATCAGCAACTGGATACCCCATGAGGGTACCTTGTCCCTGAACCCTTGCTTCCAGATCCATTGTGCGGCTGAAAGCATCTTTGTCTTCCGGTGTAAAAGTGAAATCGCCGGGTCTTGAAAGGGGTACTCCCATCTGCGCTGGCATAGGCACGAATAACGAGGTAAAGAGCTGAGGGTTCGAATCCTTTATCTCAACACCGTCCACAACAGCACCTTCAGGAAGAATGACCGTAAGGGGGACAGCAGGCATCAGCGGGGTTCCCGGAGCACCAATGGAGGGGATTCCCTCCATTACTATTCTGTCTCCGAGTGGACCTGTTTCCACCGACGGGATCGACTCCGCGGTCCAGTTTACTTCGAAAAATGCCCCGGTCAGGGCAAGAAGGATCATCAGGGCTGTCATCTATACCTCCATAAAAACTACAAGTGAGTTTCTTCCAATGGTTTCTTCAAGAAGAACCTTGACTATTATGGTAACCGGAACGGCCATGAAGATTCCCACTATTCCCCATAGATATCCCCAGATTATCACACAGAGAAGAATGGTGACCTTTCCAATTGGCAGCACGTCGCCGAAATAGCTTGGTTCTATCACATTTGATACAATGTTGTTAATTATAACTATGGTCAGAGCGGCAACGAAGCCCAGCCTGAAGCCTCCCAGGGACATTACGTACAGTGATATCATCAATCCCGCCGCTATGGAACCGAAAAATGGCACGAAATTGAAAACCATTGCGGTTATTGCCCAGATGAATGCCTCGTCAACCTGGAAACCCATTATCACAAGGCCCACACCTATGAGTATGCCTGTGAGGGCGCTTGTGAACAGCTTTGCCAGAAGGTACTTCCTGGGAACGGTTTCAACTGCTCGAATGATTTTCTGATAATGAAGATGGGTTACCATATCCATTTGCCTGAGTTTTCCCGAAAACACCCTCCGCCCATTGACCATGAACACGGTGAGCATGGTAATGAGCACTGTGTTTAAAAGTCCACCGGTTACGGTACCAACAAGCCCTGCGGCTGTTGGAACGATGGAAGTGAAAGACAAGGCTGAGTCTTCCAGTGAAAAGGGAGCCGGAGCCTTCCCCACCGTAGAAACGGTATCGGCGGCTGTGGTGACCTCCTTAACCTCTTCCATACCTATTCGGCTGTAAATATCCGGTATCCAGTCTGTTCTGGCGGTTTCCACGAATGTGACCACCGGGTGAACAACGTTACTGACCATGTCATCTTTCCTGTTCACCAGCATACTCATTGTGCCATATATCAGGAAGAAGAACACGGAAACAAGCAGAAGAGCCATTATGAGAACCAGAGCAGTGCCCACAATGCTTGCCAGATTTGACTGGCTGCGGTCTCCCCTGCGCCTGTATCGTTTGAATAGCTTTCTAAGAAGATGGTCCACTCCGTTGGCTGTCTTCTTCACAGCCGGTGAAATGAGAAGGGCAAAAAATACTGCAATGGCAATTTTAACGAAAATGGGGGCTCCCAGTTTCAGGATCACAAGGGTGAAAAGTACAGCTAGAACAGTTACGGAAACGCGGAAAGGATCGGTTTTACCGGGATTCATTCATAACCTCCGTAGACTTCCGGTCTTCTGCTTTCCAAACAGTTGATTTTTTCCCTTACCCCGGCCACATCGCCTGTGTCTATTTCATAATCCCTCGAGTAGGTGTCGACGGTCTCGCCTTCAAGAAGCTTTCCCGAAGGATGGGAAACACCGCCTCCGCCTCTGAAGCGGACACCGAGATGATCTCCACCGAGATTGCAGCCGGCTGTAAACACCTGTGCTTCTGCGGACCTGGCCCTGAGAAGACATCTGAACAATTCTATTCTCGGCTCAGGCCATTGTGCCGGAAGAAGCAGTATCTCGGCACCCATGAGCACGTGCCTTCTGAAAAGCTCGGGGAATCTCAGATCGAAACACACTGAAGCCCCTGCGGTTATTCCCTTCAGATCGAACACTCCGGCCGGTGTACCCGGAGTGAATACGGTATCCTCCCCCATGTTCCTGAACAGGTGGGTCTTCTCGGTTGTATGAACAAGCCTGCCTTCATCATTGTAAACGGGCATCATGTTAACCAACCCCCTGCCGGTTTTCACCGGAAAGGTTCCCCCTGCTATCCAGACGCCGCTTTCTCTGGCGGCTGCTGCAAGGGGCAGATTGGCAAGCTGGTTCATGGATAATGCCGCAGATTCGATTTCGTCCAGCACGAACCCGATGGTAAACAGCTCCGGAAGCAGAAGCACATCGGGAACAGGCGGGGTTTTCAGAGCTTTCAGGGCAAGGTCCATGGATGAACTCCAGCTGCTCTGTATGGGAATCTCTGAAAGCCTTAAGATCAATTGTCACCTCCGGAAATGGTGTGCAGGTTATGCACGAATATAGAAAAAAACCATGACTTGCGAGGATCGGGGACGTGAACCCTCTTCAGTTGTATAATTCAGCTTGCGATCCATCACAAAAGGAACCATCCGAAAGGCAGAGACAATGAGACCCGTAAGCATGAGATGCAAAGCCATGCAGGCATCACCCATCAGAAAACTTGTTCCCCTGGCCAACGGAGCAAAGGCAAGGGGCGTTCACGTTTACCATCTCAACATAGGCCAGCCTGATATTCCCACGCCTCCCGACTACTGGAACTCCATGAAAGAAAACCTCCCTGAGGTTCTCGCCTACGGTCCCAGCCAGGGTCTGGACATACTCCGGGATGCCATTTCACTCTATTATGAACGCGACGGCATCAAAGTGGGCCGTGATGAAATTCTTATTACCACCGGCGGCTCAGAAGCGGTTTTCTTTGCATTCATGATCACCTGTGATCCGGGAGATGAGGTGATCTGCTTCGAGCCATTTTACACTAACTACAACGGTTTCGCAGCCATGGCAGGGGTCAGGCTGGTTCCGGTAACAAGTAACGTTGAAGATGGATTCCATCTGCCTCCCGCTGCAGAGATCCAGGCTAAGATAACGGACAGGACCCGTGCAATTCTCATCTGCACCCCGAACAACCCCACGGGAACCGTCCTCTCCGGTGACGAACTTAAAACACTCTCTGAGATCGTTCGGAAGAATGACCTTTTTCTTCTTTCCGACGAGGTTTACAGGGATTTCGTGTTCGATGGCGGTACACACTTCTCCACCCTGGAGATACCGGAGATAGCCGACAGGGTAATAGTAATGGACTCCATAAGCAAGAGATTCAGCTCCTGCGGAGCCCGTCTGGGAGACCTGATCAGCCGTAATGAAGATGTAATGGCCATGGCGCTGAAGCTTGGTCAGGCAAGACTCTGCCCCCCGACCATGGCCCAGTACGGTGCAGCATGGATATACCAGCACCTTGATGACTCCTACTACTCGGGGGTTCTGGAGACCTACCAGAACAGACGAGACCTTCTTGTTCAGGAATTGAGCGGCATTGACGGGGTCTTCTTCCTCAAGCCCGAGGGAGCTTTCTATGCAACCATCAAGCTTCCCGTTACCGATGCCGAGAAGTTCGCATCATGGATGCTCACTGACTTCAGCTTTGCCGGAGAGACCACCATGGTGGCGCCTGCGGCGGGTTTCTATGCCACTGCCGGGCTGGGTGTCGACCAGATAAGAATCGCTTATGTTCTTTCCGATGATAAAATGCGGAAAGCCCTCAATGTTCTCAAAGAGGGCCTCAAGGTCTACAACGACTAGTCGGGAGCAGCCTTGAAAACACTTACACTGCGTGACGCTCCGGTCTTTCCCGGTGCAGGAGACCTGAATGCAAAGTCTCTGAGGGACAGTGACACCTTCGGGATGGTACACTTCACTCTTCCCCCCGGAGGTTACATCGCTCTTCACAACATGCCCTTCGAGGTGTGCTTCCTGGTTCTTTCAGGAAAGGGCACACTCATTGTGAATGACTTGAATCACGAGATAGACACCAGCCATCATATACTGTGCCGTCCCTCTGCCAGAAGAGGCTGGAGGAACTACTCTGCCGGGGAAAGCCTCAAGGTACTGGTACTGAAGATCAAGAATGATACGAAGGGTGAAGGAGATGCAGTGGAAATAAGAAAGCTCAGCCAGGAAAAACCCGCTAAAAACCCCCACGGAGTTGATGTGAGAAGGGTATATGAAAGCGAATACGCCCTCTCCAGTATTATCACATTAAAGCCCGGTGAGAAACTGATCAGGCACATCACTCCGGTAGATGTGTTTTTCTACGTTATTTCAGGCACGGGAGTCGTTGAGGTGGGCGAAGAAAGGGAAACCGTATTCGCCGACACGGTCATAGACAGTCCCAAAGGCATTCCGCACTGCTGGTACAACGAAAGCGAAGAAGATCTCAGAGTGCTCGTGGTTAAAACGCCGAAACCGACCACTCCCACCCAGCTTCTTTAAATATCAGGCGGAGCCTCTGCGCTCCGCCTTTCTTCTGTTAAGGATCACATAAAGAACAGGTACCACCAACAGGGTTAGAGGAGTGGCAAACAGCATTCCACCTATAACCGTTCTTGCCATTGGGGCCCAGAGTGCAGCGCTGCTGCTTCCCCCGAGGGATAGCGGTAAAAGAGCGAGTATGGTGGTGAATGCCGTCATCATAACCGGTTTAAGTCTGGTGCGGCCCGCCTGGATT
>CAZNFQ010000110.1:0-6216 GCA_964571965.1 uncultured bacterium
GATCATTCTCGCCGGGAAGAACGTTGTGGACATCGCCTTTTTCCCCGAGGACTCAGAACCCCTGGATGCGCTTGCCCGGGAGAAGGGGGTCATTGCCGTCACCGACATGGGGGTAGCCCCGGGAATGTGCAACGTGATACTGGGCTGGCACAACAATCGGATGAAGGTTGAGTCGTATCTCTGCCTGGTCGGCGGTTTGCCCTGGGAAAGGGTGTGGCCCTGGGAGTATCGGGCACCCTTCTCTCCCTGCGACGTGATCGAGGAATACGTTCGTCCCGCAAGGTACAGGGTTAACGGGGGAGATGTTGAGGTGCCTGCCCTTTCAGATCCCGAGCTGGTTCACTTCCCCCGGTGCGGAACACTGGAGTCATGGAACAGCGACGGCCTGCGGTCTCTGCTTCGCACCATGCCTGACATTCCCCACATGAAGGAAAAGACCCTCAGGTGGCCAGGCCACATCGAGAAGGCAAGGATCCTGCGTGAGTCCGGCTTCTTCAGCAGGGAACCCCTCGAGGTTAACGGGGTGATGGTCTCTCCTCTTCAGATGACCGAGAAGATCCTTTTCTGTGAGAAGAACTGGAAACTCAGGAATGGTGAGAGGGAATTCACTGTGATGCGTGTGGAAGTTGCCGGTCTCGAGAACGGCAGGCACCTTACCCACACCTGGAACCTTTTCGACGAATACTGCCCGCGAACGAAAACC
This sequence comes from uncultured bacterium, assembly GCA_964571965.1. Taxonomy (GTDB): domain Bacteria; phylum Fermentibacterota; class Fermentibacteria; order Fermentibacterales; family JCC-6; genus Sabulitectum. The sequence continues at coordinate 704 of CAZNFQ010000110.1, forward strand.
TCATCCATGGCAAGGACCACGGGTTATGCCTGCACCGCGGCGGTGAACGCGGTGGCTTCAGGGTTCTACACCCGCACAGGACTCAGCCCGGCGGAGTTTCTTGGCGAGGATGACGGATGTTTCCGGTTCATGCTTGATTACCTGAAGGAAAGGAACGTCATCTACACAATGGAGACCAGTGGCTGACCCCTCAGAGGCGAAGGAACTGCAGAGCGCCATAGACGCCCTTGAAACACAGAGGGGTCTTCTGGGCGATTCTGTTGTGGACACCTCCATTGCCGCACTGCGTCTTAAACTTGCAGAGCTTGATAATAACCGGGAACCCAGGGAACAGCTCAGACGGCAGGGAACCGTTCTCTTTGCAGATGTTTCCGGTTTCACCGGCATATGCAGCAGGAACGATGCGGAGAACGTAACCGAGGCCATAAATGCCCTCTGGGAATCCCTGGACGCCATAATCATTTCATGCGGCGGAACAGTGGACAAACACATCGGAGACTGCGTAATGGCAGTTTGGGGCGCTTCAGGGGTAAGGGAAGACGACCCGGTACGGGCGGTGGAGGCTGCCCTTGCCATGCAGGAAGCCGCGTCATCCATAAGCGACGGTTCCAGGGGTCTGATACCGAAGTTCGAGATAAGGATTGGAGTGCACTCGGGGCCTGTATTCATAAGCTCGGTGGGTCTGGGGGACGAGTATACCGTCATGGGGGACACCGTTAACGTGGCCAGCCGTCTGCAGAACCTTGCCCCCCTGGGTTCGGTGCTCGTTAGCCGCCATACCTGGAAGCATCTCCGGGGAAGGTTCCTATGCACAGAAAGACCTCCCGCCAGGATCAAGGGCATCCCTGAGGAAATGGAAACATTCATCGTGGAGGGAAGGACCCCCGGCATTTACATGGGCCTTGATACCTCTGTATTCGGCAGAGAGACCGGTATGGTGGGTAGAAGCAGGGAACTGGACACCCTTCTTTCGTCATTCTCAAGGGTTGTGGAGAACCGGTGCACCGAAGCTGTTACGGTGGTTGGAGAAGCCGGCATAGGGAAATCACGGCTGCTCCATGAATTCCGCAGAAGGGTGGAGGACAGAGGCGCACAGATAATTTTCTTCAACGCCAGATGCACCCCCGGGATGGAGGACATGCCCTGCGGTGTTTTCCGGGACCTTCTTCGCATCTCCGCCGGAGTGCTGGAGAGTGATGCCTCGGCAGAAGCCATGGAAAAGCTTCTGGCCTCCATGAATGGATTCATCTCCAGGGAGGAGGCTGCCCTGGCCTGTTTTTACGCCGGTTTCAACACCGAAACCTCCGGCTTCTCCCACGGAAGGGAAGAAACCATGCAGGGCCGTTCGGCGCTTCTTGATTACTTTCGCAGGGCGTCGATGTCAGAACCGGTGCTTCTGTACCTGGAAGACCTTCACTGGGCGGACCCGGTTTCCCTTGACCTGATCAGGGAGCTTGTAACCAGCGATCCTCAAGGATCCATGCTTGTCCTTTGTCTGGCCCGCCCGCCCCTTTTGCAGAGATGCCCTGACTGGGCAGAGGATATCCGGGGAATTCTTCTTGAACTCGGTCCCCTTTCAGAAGATGACTGCATGGAAATGGCGTCTTCCATCCTGAAGGGGATCTGCGCTGTTCCACCGTCTCTTTCAGAGCTTTTAACCTCCAACTCCGACGGGAATCCCTTCTACCTGGAAGAGCTTCTGAAGATGCTTGTGGAAGAGGGAGTCATTGACCTGGAGACAGGAAAGGTGAACACAGATGCCCTTTCGGGAACCGGTGTGCCTTCCACTCTTGCCGGAGTTCTGCAGGCAAGGCTGGATTCCCTGTCCCCCCGGGAGAGAGGGGTTCTGCAGACCGCATCGGTGATCGGCCGTGTTTTCTGGGATCTTGCCCTGGGGGAACTTCAAGGGTCACCGAACCGGGAGGCTCTTGAGGATTGTCTTTCCGCCGCCGAAAAGCGGGATATGGTTCACAGAATGGAAAGCTCCGCTTTCCGGGGATCCGGTGAATACCTTTTCAAACACGCCATCCTCAGGGATGTGACCTACGAAACGGTTCTTCTGAAGGTACGAAGGAAGTACCACAGGCTCGTTGCCCGCTGGCTTATTGAAAATGTGGGTGACAGAACAGGGGAGTTTCAGGGAGTCATAGCGGCGCATTTCGAACTGGGTGAAGAGTGGCCGGAGGCCCTGGAGTGGCTTTCAAGGTCAGGAGATTCAGCACTGCGCACAAGCGGCTACCATGAGGCGGTATCAATATTTACAAGGGTCCTCTCCATACCGGGAGAATATCTTGAACCGAAGGTCCTTTGTGAAATGCTTCAGAAGCGGGGAGTGGCCCTGGAGAAACTGACCAGGTATCCTGAAGCGGAAAAGGACCTGCGCCGGTGTCTTCAGCTGTCTGTGACCCACTCTCTTGCAGGCAGCCGGGCAGAGGCCCTCTCCACCCTTGCCTGGATAGCAACCGTAACAGGCAGAAGGAAAGAGGCGGAAGAACTGGCATTCAAGGCAAGGGACGCAGCTGAGGAAGCCGGGGAGCCTGACCTTCTGGCCAGGGCTCACATGAGAATGGCGGACTATGAAGAGGATCAGAACTACGAAAAGGTTTTGAGTTACTACGGCAAAGCCCTGGATATCTACACGGAAACAGGCAGTGAAAGCGGAATTGCAACGGCCCTTCTGAACATGGGTAATGTTGCCCTTGCCTTCGGGATCCTCCACGATGCAACGGAATACTACGGGAAGAGCCTGGCAGTTTACTCCTCTCTGGGAAGCAGGTGGGGCAGGGCAAACTGTCTGGCGAACCTGGGCCTTGTGGCCTCTGAAAGGGGAGATTTCAACCGGGCAAGGGAGAATTACCGGAAAAGCCTCGAGATATCGAAAAAGATTGGCGACCTTGAAGGCGTGACCCTCTGCAACCTGAACCTGGGAGACGCCTTTCTTGCACTGAAAGACCCTGAGAAAGCCCGTATTCATCACACCAAAGCCATGAGGACCGCCTTTGAAACAGGCCTCCGGCCGCTGCTACTTGTTGCCCTTCGCGGTTTGGCGGAGGGGTATCTGCAGAAGGGCATGGTGGATGAAGCCGCAGAGATACTGTACTCCGTCAAGGGGGAGGAAACCCTTGATCCATCTGAAAGGAAGAGGATCGAATGTCTTGTTTCTGAATACGGACTGACCCTGTCCCCCGGGCGTTCTGCTGATCTTCTCGTTCAGGAAGTTCTGGAACGGTGAGTGCATCCTCACTGAAGGAAGTGGAGGTTAAGAAACTTCTCAAAAAGGAAAAGCACCCCTCTCTCTTCAGCGGCAGGTACCGTTTCAGTCCCTACATGGCATGCGCCCACAGGTGCATCTACTGCGACGGCAGATTCGAGAAGTACCATGTGGAAGGGGATTTCGACAGTGACATAGTGGCCAGGATAAACACTCCCCATCTTCTGAAAAGGGAGCTTCCGAAGCTTCGTGAACCGGGCCCCGTGTGTATTTCCTCCGGTGTCAGCGACCCGTATCAGCCTGTGGAGGAGAAACTGCGGCTCACGCGCAGTGCGGCGGAAATCCTTTCTGAAGGTGACCATCCTGTGGTGATACATACCAAATCTTCGCTGATGCTCCGGGACCTTCCCCTCTGGCGGAAGGTTAACGAAAGAACATCGGTGACACTGATGGTTTCGCTTACCATGCTGGATGAAAGTATTCGACGGTGGCTGGAACCCGGGGCGTCCACGGTGAATGATAGATTCAACCTTATGGGGGAGTGCACCGCCATGGGGATACGGACGGGGGTTCTTGCAATGCCCTTCATTCCCTATCTCACAGACGGGAGTGATGAGCTTTCCCGTTTCCTTTCCCGGGTGAAAAGCTCCGGTGCCCGGTTTGCAATGCCCGGGCTTCTAACTCTGAAGGATGGGAGGCAGAAGGGGTTCTTCTTCAGCGCACTGAGGAAAGCAAGGCCGGAAATGGTGGATCCTCTGATGAAGCTTTATTCAGGGAATGATCCATGGGGAAATCCGCCTAAGGCCTATTCAGATGAGTTCTACGGAAGAATTAGGGAGGTCTGGTCCCGTGAGGGGATGTATGATCTGGTTCCCCATGAAATGTACAGAGGTCTTTTTACCCTTTACGATGAGTTCACAATTCTTCTGGGGGACATGATAACCCTTTACAGGAGAAAAGGCACAGGAGTGAAGAGGCTTCGCAGTGCCGCTGAAAGATTCCGGAACTGGGTTTCAGACAAGCGCAGATACTGCGGAAGAAGGAGGAACCTTTCCTACAAGATTATAGACGACTATCTCAGGGTGATGATCCATTCAGGGGAACTGACGGATCTTCTGGGGAACGGGAAACTGGCTGATTTCCTTGCAGAGGTGGAATCCGGTGCCCTGCTTAACTACAGGACCCTGGAACTGGAAAGAAAGGCTGAAGATTCATGAAGTATAACGCACTGATTTTGCTGCTTCCGTTCATCCTGGTCTCCTGCGGAACAGTTGCGGTGAATCCCATGGAGGGAACTGAGGTCTGGAGTATTCAGTCCGGAGGTTCTGCGAGAACCGTGCTTGTTCATCCTCCAGCCTCAGGCGGTGAAAACCTGCCCGTTCTTTTCGTGTTCCATGGGGGTTACGGTACGGCTTCAGGGGCTGAAGAGGGTTACGGCATTACATCCCTTGCAGAAAAAGAGGGCTTCATCGCCGTGTATCCCCAGGGGCTTAACCGCCACTGGAACGATGGAAGGGAAGACCCTGAAAACCTTTCTGACGTGATTTTAGTGGAATCCATACTGGACTCTCTGGGATCACGCTTCCCTGTGGACGGTGAGCGGATTTATGCCACCGGTATGTCCAACGGAGCTATTTTCTGCCATTTTCTTGCGGTGAAGATGCCCGGTGTTCTTGCGGGTATTGCTCCTGTGTGCGGCGGAATTGCCGATCCGGGTATAGACTGGTTCGCACCCGCCGGTCCTATGGATGTACTGATAGTTCAGGGAACCGAGGATCCCCTGGTGCCGTACCAGGGAGGAGAGATAGGTTTCAGAGGAGGCAGAGGAAGGGTTCTTGGAACACCGGAGGCTGTGGATCTTTGGAGGGAGGTTAACGGCTGCACCGGGCATCCGTCCAGAAGTGATCTGCCCCAGGGATCCATGGATGATCACTGCACGGCGGTGTTCTATTCTTATGAGGGCATAAGGGATGTGGGGCTTGTGGGAATAGAAGGCGGAGGACATGTATGGCCGGGGGGCGACCAATACCTTCCTGTAAGGGTAGTGGGAAGGGCCTGCACCGACTTTTCCGGCATAGAGTTCATCTGGCGGTTCTTTACGGAGGCATTCCTGAGAAAAGGGATAACAGAGCCGGGGAGATCATCCCTGGACTTGCAGGGTACAGGAGGAAGAACATGAAGAGTTTCGTGTCAGGGGTGTTCCTGATCCTTATCGCCGCCGGCTGCGGCGGTGAGACCACGGAAAGTAAAGTAACCGTTATCGAGGAAACCGGCCTGATCGAAGAAGGAGATCTCATCGACG
>CAZNFQ010000111.1:0-6188 GCA_964571965.1 uncultured bacterium
CGCCTATAAGGAAGGAAGGTGTCAAAGAAGCCTTTTTTCCCCGCACGCCATTACGTAGCTCCTTTGACGAAACAAGTATACATATACGTTTCATACATGTCAAGGCATATATATATAACAGCTGAAACAGTGTTTCTGATTTTTCCTATATTGTTGTCTCTATGTTAATTAGAGCTTTTTTCCCATGTAATGTCGATGTTCGATGGGACAACAGGAAACTCTACATGGTTCCTTATTGTGGTGTAGTTAAGGGGATTGAGGTCACGTCTTCTGAATATGTCCTGGATTATCTCAGAGTAATTTGGTACCCCGTCAAGGGAATTCATCTCAATAGTAGGCCTGATATCAAATGTGGGGTTTATGGGAAGAATTGAAGTTGCCATATCTATGACGTTTTCGTTATAGGAATCTGATTCCTCGAGAATGGAAGAAACTATTCTGGGCTGGAAACGTTCCCCGTTTACCTCGCTTGTGGGCATTATTATGTCAGTGGCCGCGTTGTGACAAGGTGTTATCACCTTTGCTGAAGTGCTGCCGTCCTTAGCCAGGAAAAAATTATCCAGCTCCAGAACTTCAGCGAAAACAAGATCCATAAGTCCGGCGTTTCCCGTCTGAAGAGGGAAAATTTCCTCCACACTGTCAACGAACCTGGAACGTGATTTCAACCCTGGAAGAGAGCAGCTGCAGAACTGTGAGTAATAGGGTAGATTGCCGTTATCCTGTTCGACGAGCGGTTTGCTCACAGGCGCAACGGCCTGGTCGGAAAACTCACTGAACAATCTTGGACGCATGTAGAACCACGGGATGTCGGGTCTGTTCCGCCGAAGACCGAAGGATCCCTTCAGAAGGGTCAGTTTCCAGGAATCCGGTCTTCCGTTGGGCTCGAAGAGGGTTATTGTAAGTCTTGTTTTTGCTTCAAGTCCGTAGAGAAAACGATTTCCGGTGAATGCCAGTTTTCTGTGATCCAGGGATGCCTGCTCCATACCCTGATCGGAATAGGCAAGAAGCATCATCTCCATGCTTGGTCTGTCACCTGCATGAAGTTCCACCAGCTCTTCGAATTCATTGAAATACTTTTCCGCAACACCCAAAAGTTCATCTGAAACCCCCTTGCGTGAAGCGGATCTCAAAAAACCTTTGAAAGCGGCTTTTCTGGGTATATGCTTCACCGATAGAAAGCAGTCGTCCACCTCGTGAAGCTTATAGATGTTCCAGCCTATCATCCTGTCGATACCCAGAGTCTTATACACGTCCCTGGGCTGCTGAAGATCGCCGGGGAGGGCCAGCAAAATGTCAGTAACTGCCTTTTTAAGACCCTTTAGGCAGCTGTGAGCCTGCTGGCCGAGTAGAGAAGATTTCAATCAGACCCCCTTCTGAAGTCCAGATAAGATAATATATATATACCTCGCCGGGTACCTCTCAATAAGCAATGTATTTCCTTGTATGTCCGGATTCACGCATCTCTGGATATTAACTTCAGCATCACGGCGGGTGCTGCCTCACCGCCACCTGTCTCTTCTTCGAGGTAGCTACCCGTTAAGGATGAGAGATCCTGCAACTATGAGAACCAGAGCGGTAAGCATGGCTGCTTTGTACAATCCGAGAAATGGTCCGGACCTTCCAGTTTCAAGTATGGTCAATTCGCGGTATCTTCTCATGTAATGAAACCATTTCAGTCTGAAAAGAAAAAAGCTCACCGGTTCTCCACGGGATTTCAGATAGGAGACTATGCGTGCCATGAAACAAATTCCCGCAAGAGCACAAAGCAAGCCGAACGCCATCAGTGATGTCCCTGTTGCCAATTCAAATTCCTTTCGTGCGGCCTGAAGAGAAAATATAAAAAAGAATCCACTAAGTCACAGGGATTGACTCTGCTGTATAAAATTAACCTATTAAGCATTCAAGGGAGGGTTAATTGAGGTCATTGCCTATTTGCGCGTCTGTGCTTTCCGCACTCCTTTTTCAATTGTACGGGGCGGAACCCGAGGAAATGTGGATTTCCTGTTTCCCCTCCGCAGGGGAATCAGTAATCTGGGATTCAGCTGAAACTCCCGGTGGCAATGTGTTTTCCGTTGGAGAGGCCTGGACGGGCACCGATTGCGGAACGGCGTTGAATATCGCTGTATTGAAGCCGGACGGATCGATTCTGGTCGAGCGGACATCTTTATCTATGATGAACTCTGCGGGCTTCAGTACCGTTTTCCATGATAACAGCTTTTTTATCTGCGGTGTGGTGTGTGACTCTTCTTCCTCGGATGGCTTCATTATGAGAACCGACACTCTGGGAAACCGTATCTGGCTTACCACCGAGGGCTACGACGGCGATGATGCTTTTACTGACATGTGTGTTACCCCTGATGGGAAGATCGTGGCAGTGGGTTATTCATACAACTGTGAAACAAGGGACCGTGAGGTCTTCGCCGCCTGTTTTTCTGATTCCGGAAGCGTTTTGTGGCGGAAGAGATACATGGAGACGGGATACCAGACTGCAGCCGCTCTGGCTAGGGAAAACGGCGACGGAGAGGGGTTCCTTATCACAGGAACCGACGGAACGGATGTGTTTCTCATGAAGATAGCAGACAATGGGGACTGGGAGTGGAAAACGAAGTACTTCCAGGATGGAATGCAAACAGCATACGATATCCTTCCCGTTTCCGGAGGCGGCTATCTGGTTACAGGCTCCACAAGGAGTGAAGCCCAGTTTTCAGATGCCCTCATCGTTTTTTTCGATGAGGAGGGAAAGGTTTCATCGTTTGTCTCCTGGGGAGAAGCCGGTCCTGATATTGCCCACTCTGCAATCAGTATGCCTCCCGCCGGTTTCGTCATTCTAGTAAACTCCAACAAAGCAGATGGGAACGGCTACAGACCTGTACTCACAAGGTTTGATCCCTGGTTCTCGAAACTGTGGCAGGTCGAACTTGTGGATAACGACGCCATCTGCTATTCCGTTACTGCCACGTCCGACGGCGGTTTTCTGGTTTCGGGGAAACAGGCATCCGCAGACAGCTCTTCAATGCACGTTTCCTGCGTAATAAGGCTTTCTCCCGAAGATCTCCTCAACTGGGACTGACCAGGGAATCAAGCTTCTTCACCATTTCAACCGCGCCTCTGAAAACCTCTTCAGGTCCCTTTGCCGTCATGTAGGCAGGGGTAGAGACAACCTTCATCCCTTTGTCGGCATGGGCTTCGGATGCGGAACATTCAACATGGCTGCAACCCATCTCCCGCAGCATATCCGCTGTTTTTTTATCGGTGCCGACGGTTACGGAGACACCGGGAATGCAGCGAGCAACCAGAACCGGGGCGATGCACATGGCCGCAATGCATTTCCCATTCCTGTTGGCCCTTTGCAGGAATTCAAGCACAACTGGAAGCGCGGTGCAATTTGAACCCTTTTGCGCAAAGTCGCATAGTGTGGTTACCGCGCCAAGTCCACCCGGTATTACAACGGCGTCAACGGCATCCGCAAGTTCGGGTTTCAACGGTACTATCTTCCCCCGTGCAATTCTACCCGCCTCCTGCAGGACGTTTCTCGCATTGACTGGCCTTCCGGTTGTGTAGTCAACTGTTTTACCCTGGGTAATGTCAGGTGCAGTATAGATAAGTTCCCACCCGGCCCGGTCCAGGGCAATAATGGCAGCAACACTTTCGTGAATCTCCGAACCGTCCATGTTGCCGCAGCCTGAAAGGAGAACAGCCGCTTTTTTCACAGTTACCTCCCTGGAGTAAGGAACACTTTCCATGAGTTATTCAATATGTTAACATATGAAGACTGTTAAAAAGGAGGGGGTATATTGAAAAAGACAGGAAAGCTCTTCATTCTGTCTGCGGCTCTCATCACCGCCGGCTGTTATTACGGATCCATGACCGGTGCAAGAACACTGGGACAGAACCACATGACCATAACCGGTTCTGTTGCGCTGCCGGCCTATCTTTCGGCGGATGATCGCCGGGAAGCAGGGGAAAGCAGTATTGACGACGTGCCTGTCTCTCCCTCTGTCACATTCCTTTCAGGCGCCACGGAAAGCATAGACATCGGGGCTTTTGCCAGGGCATACGGCCTGGGCCCCATGGTGAGGGTAGGCCTTCTAGACCCTTCAGCACCATACGCACTGTCTGTGAATGCCGGTGCAGGCTACATCATTCCGGCGAAACTTCTTGGTACCCGCTTCGGTGTATCTGCCGGCTATCTTCTTGGAAATGCTCTGGAAGTATACGGAGGCTGGGACGGCGGTTACGGACCTGACGTGGTGAATATTCCGGAAGATGAAGACGGACACAGCGACTGGGATGAAGTTGAGAACACTTTCCACCAGTCTGTTGTTGCGGGAATACTCTACTCTCTGCCTTCTTCCGGGGAAACCTGGATTCCCGAGGCGGTGGGTTTCGAGTTCGCCGTTCCTCTGGATTTGTCAAGAAACCTGGTAATGTTCGGACTTGCGGTATCATACTAGCCCGGGCACCGGCGGTACCCGGGCTGAAAGATCTGGACTAGAATGAACTCTTGATGGAACCCCATGTGTTTCGCACAAGGGCCACCTCGCCACCTGGCAGAATAAATGTTGCGTTATCAGGAGCTGTGATCGAGAGATCGTCGAACCATACGGTGTCATCTACTTCACCTGAATATATGCGGCCTTCGATTATGAGACCCGTGTGACCGTCGGCTACGGTCCATGTGTACTCAAGCTGGCTCCAGCCGGTTCCCGCACTGTATTCGCTGTTGCCGCCGGCACTGCCTGAGTAAACTTCAACGCTGTCCGGATCAGCTGAATCGTTCCAGTGGCCCCAGATACGTCCTGAAGGATTATCACCGGGTGTTATGTCGTAAACCCAGAATGAGGCTGTAACCATGTCTCCGTCTGTGAGATTGCGGATCCAGGCCACGCATGCCTGGGGAGTACCACCGAGAGGGTTCTCCACGAACTTCAGCGACTGTGTTCCGCTGTAGACAAGGCTGTCTGTGGTTTCTATGGATGCAGTAGCGTTACCGTAGACATAAAGCACGGTATCCGAGGTGGCGTCCCAGTCGAACGTAACTGTCTGATCGGCGGTTGCGGTAAGAGGGAGTACAAAAACAAGAAAAAGAAGGAATTTCATCGCTATCTCCTTAATGTGTATATTGTGACAGAGTTAATACTTCGAATCTCGAAGCCTAACTAAGAAATATACTTGAAATGTTAACTGTGTGTTAGGAAGGCTTAATTGCATGAAGTACAATGATATGCATGTTCATACCAGATCTTCCCCTGATGCTGACCTTTCTGCATCTGAACTATGCAGGCTGGGAAGCAGGGCAGGATTGGAAAGGATAGGCTTCGTGGCGCACCTGGATCTTCATCCAGGCGATTTCTGCTATGGCGGTTTCAATGAGGAAAACTATCTGAAAGAGCTTGACCAGGCGCAAAAGCTTAACGAAATGATCGTGCTCAGAGGCCTTGAGATAGGAGAACCCCACAGATTTCAAGACGAAGCATCAGAGATGTTCAATCCCGGGGAGTACGATTTCATTACCGGTGCCCTTCACTGGCTGGGTGACAGCATGATATTGAACGAACGGCCTTTCACGGAACAGGATCCCCTTCACCTGATAGAACGGTATTACAGGGAAACCCTCCAGATGCTCGAGACGGGCGGGTTCAACATTCTGGCACATCTGGGAATTTTCAGAAGGGGAATGGCCAGGGCTGGCAAGCTGTATGATTTGGACGAGACCGCTTTGTTCCCCGGTCTTCTGGGGGATGTCCTGAAAAAAGCAATAGAAACCGGAGTTGCCATAGAATTGAATACAGCGGGACTGAGAAGACCTGAGAGAACCACTTATCCCGTTCCGTCAGTTCTTCACATGTACAGAGAGATGGGGGGAAGAACCGTCACCCTTGGATCTGATACCCACAAGCAGGGGAATGCCTTTTTCGGCCTGTCAGAAGGCGAAGCCCTTTTGAAGGAGACAGGTTTCAAAGAATACGGCTATTTCAGGAAAGGCCGTTACATAAGAAGCCCTTTACAATAGATAAGGGTTTAAATCATAATCACTCGGGCGGTTGAGCACCGTCTGGCAAACCGGAAGAGATTCCGGGACGCAAAGCCTACGGATCCTAACCTGCACAGGGGATGCGGGAAGGATGGCCGGGCTGCCGTTTGACAATGGCAAACCGGAAGAGATTCCGGGACGCAAAGCCTACGGG
>CAZNFQ010000112.1:0-6106 GCA_964571965.1 uncultured bacterium
CGCTCAACTCAAGAAAAAGCCTGTCCATGACCGTTTCTCCGGCGTTGTCTCCCAGAATGAGAAGCACCTCGGCTTCCTTCAGTTTGCCCATGAACTCAGCTCTTTCATCCCATGCCAGCGGTTTCTTAAAGAGCCGCAGCAGCCCGGGGACCTCCGGCAGCGGCTTTCCCTGGCCCACATCCAGTAAATTGCACCATGTGGCTGCGGCAAGGGCTTCGGCTGCAGGTTCATCGGTGAGCATGAAGAGGCTTCTAAGTTTTCCGTAGACGGCTAGCATTTTTTCTGTGAAATCAAGTTTTTCTTCCCGGAAAATGTCTTCTCCGTAAAGTGATGCCTTTCTTAGAAGTGCCCAGGAATCAGCTCCTGCCAGTGGAGGAGGAAGACCCCTGGAAAGGTTGTCCTCTATGAGACGCATGTATTTTTCATGCTCATCTTTCGAGAGGCCGGCCCTGTTCACGTATTCGTTGAAACCTCTTCTGAAACATTCCCTGCATTCGGTATCCGGTTTAAGACCCAATTCCGGATTCCCTGAGAAAGAGACGGTGAACCCGGCAGTCATCGGTAAGTTCCGGATGGAAGCTGCTCAGCCAGATGTTCCGGTAACGGAGAAAAACAGCGCCTTCCCTTACTGAACAGAGAACTTCCACCTCGTTATCCAGTGGTATGAGAAGCGGAGCCCTTATGAAAACACCGGGGAAAGGGTCTTCCATGCCTTTGATGGCAAGGTCTTCCTGGAAGCTTGCCACCTGACGTCCAAAGCTGTTCCTCACCGCCCTCACAGGAGCAAGGGCGAGCTTGTCCTGCTCTACAGGGTGCTCCCTTTCGGTTACCTCAGATGAGATCAGGATCGACCCCGCACAGGTACCCCAGACGGGAAGACCTTCAGCCGCCGCTTTCCTGAGGGGCTCTACCAGTTCCCATCTTCTGAGAAGCTTTATCAGTGCAGTTGATTCACCTCCGGGAATCACAAGACCCCGGATGTTTTCCAGATGTTCAGGCAGCCGTATTTCTGATGTGCGGCAACCGGATCTTTCCAGCATGGCAACATGCTCTTCCACACCGCCCTGCAGTGCAAGCACTCCTATGAGAGGTTTCATTTACCAGCCCCGGTCAGCCATTCTTTCGCCCTGGGGGATATCGGTGATGTTGATGCCAACCATGGCTTCACCCAGCCCTGCGCTCACCCTGGCTATCACTTCGGGTTTGTCGTACTGACTTACGGCTTCAACTATGGCCTTTGCCCTGAGTGCCGGGTTGCCGCTCTTGAAAATACCGCTGCCCACGAAAACCCCGTCTACGCCAAGCTGCATCATCAATGCGGCGTCTGCCGGTGTGGCTACGCCGCCGGCTGCGAAATTCACCACGGGAAGAGTGCCGTTTTCGTGGACATATTTCACAAGTTCATAGGGGGCTCCCATTACCTTGGCCACGGACATCAGCTCTTCGAAGGGAGTAACCTGAAGCTTTCTCATCTCGCCCAGTACGGATCTGGCATGACGTACTGCTTCCACAACATTACCCGTTCCAGCTTCGCCCTTTGTCCTTATCATGGCTGCGCCCTCTGCTATTCTTCTCAGGGCCTCGGCAAGCACGGTTGCTCCGCAAACGAAGGGAACCTTGAAATTCCACTTGTTCACGTGGTTGGCCTCATCTGCGGGAGTAAGTACCTCCGACTCGTCTATGAAGTCTATCTGAAGAGCTTCGAGTACCTGTGCCTCAACGAAGTGTCCGATTCTGCACTTCGCCATTACAGGTATGGTAACAGCTTCCTGAATACCCCGTATCATATCGGGGTCCGACATTCTTGCCACTCCGCCCTGGGCCCGGATGTCTGCGGGAACCCGTTCCAGGGCCATGACCGCCACAGCTCCGGCTTCTTCTGCTATTTTGGCCTGATCAGCGTTTATCACATCCATGATAACACCGCCCTTAAGCATTCGGGCGTGGCCTGTCTTTACTTTCCATGTACCTTCATCACGTACAAAACTCATAATTTTACCTCGTTGATTGAACTGAATTCAGAAATTCCTCACCGGCTGCCAGCCATCTGGTGAAGGAAGCCAAAAGCATCTCTTCCGATTCTCTGCCGTTGTCATTGTCCATGGCCAGTCTGAAACTGAAGAGGCAGTCTGCGGATGCCTTCAGGTATTCATTCCACTTTCTTCCTGCTTCTTCAGGCATACCGCTGGTGTTCTCCTGCCGGGCGGCGGTCAGGGCTGACCCGGCCCTGATCATTGCCGTACCAGCTGTAAAAGCACCACCGAAACCGTTTCTCTGCCCTGTCCATGCGTCCATGAGCCCGGCTGTCTCTCTGTCCAGCCTGCAGAATGTGTCGGTGTCGACCCCATAGGCCATTGCCAGTGCTGAAAAGACTCCCAATAATAAAAGACACGTTTTCATGGCCGGAATATACTACCGCATGCGTCGGGCCCAAACCGTTTACACATTCTTCCGCCGGTAGTATTATGTAAGGTGTTATAACGGCTGATCAATACATAGACGGGAGTTTCGTGAAAGCTGCCACTTTTATTGCCTTTATCTTGGCCTCTGCGTCCCTTGCAGGTATTGTTGAAGACTGTACCCTGAAAGGTATTCCCGTTGTTTCAGCAGAGCTTACCCAGGAACTTCTCACCGTCCAGATGGAGGGGAGCCTGGCCATGGGCGACTCTCTGCTGAAGCACTACGGCGGGGTGTTCTTTCTTCTTGCAGACAGCATAGGCGCAGGATGGCCCGTGGTTGGTCTTCAGGTGGATATTCCCGGAGCATCTCTCATCCTCTTCCAGGAGGACGTATTCAATGCCGTTGAAAGAATGCAGCAGGGGCTCGACGAATCAGTTCTTGCCGGCTGGATACTGGAACACACCTGGGTTGACAGAAACGATTTATAACCCGCCTTTTCCGAACAGAATAACTGGAATGGTCTTCATGATCAGCCTGAAGTCCAGTGAGTGCGAAGCGTCGACGGTATAGAGAAAGTCAAGGAATTGCGCTTTGTCGAAGGGCAGCCGGCTTCTTCCGTACACCTGCCAGATACCGGTAAGTCCCGGCCGTATCATGAACCTTCTTCGCTGCCATCCGCTGTAATGCTCAAGTTCATAGGGTATGCAGGGCCTTGGACCCACAATTGCCATGTCGCCCCTGAGTACGTTTATGAACTGTGGAAACTCATCCAGTGATGTTTTCCTGATGAACCTGCCAATTACTGTGATCCGCGATGTCTGGTCCAGCTTGAAGGTTTCTTCAGTTCCTTCCGCAGTCATTCCCTTCGCATACTTCCTGAAGTACTCTTTATGATCTTTCTCGTTCTTGGTCCCAACTTTCATGGAACGGAACTTGAGGAACTCGAAGGTTTTCATATCCTTTCCCACCCTTTTCTGCCTGAAAAGAACGGGACCCTTGCTGCTCAGTCGAACAAGAAGAGCCACCATGAGAAGGATCGGAGCCAGAATCAGAAGGGCAAGACCCGCAAGTAGTACGTCGTAAAACCTTCCCATGGTAATTATGCCCGGTCTGATGGTGGTTCTGATGAAGGTAAGCGCCCCGTAATCCTCAAGGCTGAACCAGGGGTCGAAGTATCCCAGGTCGAGTATCTCTTCCCCGTAGATGACGAAGGGTATTCCAAGATCATGCATGATTACGCATGTTTCAGCGATACAGTCCATTGTGTGGCTCCGGTCGAAAAGCAGTATGGCTCCGCTGCAGTTTTTCTCGTCTATACTGCCGCCCACGGCCTCTGCTATCTCCGCTGGTGTCGCAGGCAGCGGTTCCGGCCACTGAATAACCCTTTCCTTGGAAGCGTAGATGCCCGATTTCCTCAAAAGGGTGGTGATTCTTGCGTTCATCCCGGGATTACCCGCGATGAGCAGGTTGGATTTTCTTAGTCTCTTTCCTCCATAGAGAAACTTGAAAATCGCAGGAAGAATGAATAGCTTGTGAATAAGAATGAGAAACATGAATATGAACATGTTGAAGACTATTACGAACCTGCTGTCTATGAAGATGTCCCTGGCGCCCTTCAGCATGAAAACCAGAAGCATGAAAACACCGGTGACTATGAAAACCATCCTCATTACCCTGTAAAGAAGCATTGGTCTGTTCAGGGTGGTTCTTACGGAATAGAGGTTTTCCACCACGGATATTATGTAGCAGCCCAGGAAATAGCAGGCTGCCGTGCCAATGTATTCCGTAACGGGGAACGCTCCAAGATGCCCGAATCGCAGCAGAACCGCCAGGATCAGTGAGACAGATACTATAAGTGAGTCTGAGATCACCCCTGCGGCGTAGTAACGCTTGTTCAGAGAAAGAACCCGGGCAGTTGGCAAACTATCCCCTCTCGAAGAATTCTTTTATGGCGTCTGCAACTTCCTGCTGCTGGCTCCGGGTTATCTCCGGGAACATGGGCAGTGTGAGGTTCTCCCCGGCGTTTTTTTCGCACACCGGGAAATCGCCGCGGCTGTATCCAAGATACCGATAAGCCTTCTGTGTGTGAAGGGGTTCCGGATAGTGGAGACCGGCTCCGATGCCTTTTCCCGCAAGGAATTCACGCAGTTCGTCTCTGAGACCGGTATGAACGGCGTAAAGGTGGAACACGTGCCTGGTGTCGCTTTCGGTTGAAGGCAGCTCCAGGGGGAAACCCTTCAGAAGCCGGGAATAGTTTGCTGCAGCGGCAATACGCTGGTCGTTCCACCGGTGTATGTATTTAGTCTTCACACCGAGAACAGCTCCCTGGATAGCACTCATCCTGTAGTTGTGCCCGATGGCGCTGTAGTAATACTTCTCGCTGGAACCGTGGTCACGGAGGTTTCTCATGCGGTCCGCTATTCCGTCGTCGTTAGTGGTTACGGCGCCGCCTTCCCCGTAGGCTCCCATGTTCTTGCCGGGATAGAAACTGAAGCTGGCTGCGTTGCCGAAGCTTCCGGTGCTGATTCCGAACCTGGAGCCGTCGTGGGACTGGGCTGCATCCTCGAAGAGGAAAAGACCGTACTCGTCAGCGATTTTCTGAAGCCCCCGGTAATCGGCAGCCTGACCGTAGAGGTCAACACCGACGATTCCTCTTATTGGAGCACCTGTTTTCGGGTCCACCGGTTTTCCCGATGAAGAGCATGATTTGAGAAATTCCACTGTTTTTTCCGGGGAAAGGTTCCATGATCCGGGTTCAGCGTCCACGAAAACGGGAACGTGTCCTGCCAGTACTATTCCCTCGGCGGTTGCGGTGAAGGTATTGGGAGGTGTAATAAGGCCTGATCCCGCGGGAAGGTCCGCGGCCCATATCATTCCGTGAACGGCGGCTGTACCGCTGGACAGAGCAATACAGTGTTTTGCTCCGCAGATCGCTGCAAACTTTTCCTCGAAGTTTTTAACCTTGGGGCCAAGGACGTAGTAGCATGTTTCCAGCACTTCGTCTATCTCGGGTTTGACTTCATCTTTTATCTGGTTGTACTGGGCTTTCAGATCAAGGAACGGTACTCCCATTATCTACCTCTTCCGTTGTGTCTAGGGGTTCCAACCCGTGTAAAATACAAAAAAACGTCTAATTTTCAAATGGAAATGAGAATTCCCCCGGCAAGCGCCAGTAAAATCCCAATAAGATTGGTTACTGATGGCTGTTCCTTAAGAACGAATATTCCGAATACCACCGCAATTGTAGGGTATAGTGCCGATATTGCCGTTGAGGTGCTTACAGGACCGGTGGAAACGGCTTTCTGGAAGAAAACAAGGGCAAGTCCGCCCAGAACTCCCGCGGCGCCGGCAATGAGCATTCCCCCAGTATCGGTGTTTTTCAGTGTCTGCCCGAGGCCGATGAACAGCACAAGAACGGTTACAAGGGAAAAAAGTGTGTATACCATGATGGAGGGCCAGTGCCCTATGCGCGTAGAGGAAATTTTCACGAGTACTGCCCAGAAACCCCAAAGTACTGTTGCAGCAAGGCTGAACATTATATGTTTCTCCATAGATACAGTACCCCATTTCAATTGTATTCTGCATATAATATAGTTTATCCCCGCTTAATGAGAACGAAGGAAAAACATGAGAATTCTTATCCTTTCAATGGCTTTCTGTGCTTCGCTTTTTGCCTCCGATGTGGAAATGTCCCTCTGCGGAACCG
>CAZNFQ010000113.1:0-6066 GCA_964571965.1 uncultured bacterium
TTGTTTTCTGCTATGGTTCTGGAGAACTCCAGAGCGGGTATGTAGTAATCTCCGGTGTACTCAGCCACCATTCGATTCGTGTTGAAGAAGGACAGGGCCATGCGCATGGAGTTTTTCATTACCGTTGTCCATCCGGTGGGAATACCTCCGTTGCTTCTGTTGTGGAAGAGGGGGGCAATCATGTTTTCGAGAAGGTCATAGAGGGCTTTGGCCTCTATTCTGTCCTGCATTCCCTGGTCTTCATAGGTTTCTCCATTGCCGATTGCCCAGCCCCGGTCAGGCATGTAGCCCTCGGCCCACCAGCCGTCAAGAACACTGCAGTGCGGCACTCCGTTCATTGCAGCCTTCATGCCGCTTGTTCCGCTGGCTTCCATGGGGATTCTGGGTGTGTTCAGCCAGATGTCCACCCCCTGGATCATATGTCTTGCCATGTCCATGCTGTAGTCGGACAGATAAACCACTTTCCCGTAGAACTCTTTACTGAGGCACTGGTGAAAGATCTCTCTGATAAGATTCTTGCCGCCGTTATCGTGGGGGTGGGCTTTGCCGGCGAAGATAACCTGAATGGGTGTATCAGGGTTGTTGAGAAGCCCCGAAAGCCTGTCAAGGTCGTGGAACAGCAGAGATGCTCTCTTGTAGGTGGCAAACCTTCTGGCAAAGCCAATGGTTAGAGCATCCGGGTTGAGTACAGTAAGGTTCTGGTGGGGAAGACCCCTTATACCCATCTCCTCCAGCTGTTCATCCCATTTGTTCCTTGCATAACCCACCAGCCTGGACCTGAGCCTTTCATGGGCTCTCCAGAGCTCAGAATCCGGTATTCTGTCGATCTTCTCCCAGAATTTCTCCTCCCGGGGGTTAACGGGAGATATGCTGCCCACGTACCTCTGGAAAAGCCTGCTTATCTCGCCGGAAAGCCAGGTTTTTTCGTGAACGCCGTTGGTGACATATCCTATTGGCACCTCTGATTCCGGAAGCCTTGGCCACACATCCCTCCAGATATTTCTGGATACTTCACCGTGGAGCCTGCTTACACCGTTGGCCTTCCTTGAGAAGTTCAGGGCAAAAACGGTCATGGAAAAAGCGCTGGAACCTGAATGAGTTCCATAGCTGAGGAAGGTGTCGTTGTTCAGCCCCACCCGGTCCAGATATGGTCTCAGGTAGCGCAGAACAAGACCGGACTCGAACTCTTCGTTGCCGGCGGGTACCGGTGTGTGCGTGGTGAAAACATTGCCTGCGGTTACCATCTCCCTGGCTTCTGCGAAAGACAGGCCGGTTTCGATCAGATGAGCAAGCATTTCCACGATGAGAAAACCGGAATGTCCCTCGTTTATATGCCTTACAGCCGGTGTGAGACCTATTGCTCTCAGAGCCATGATACCGCCTGCTCCAAGCAGTATTTCCTGACGGATCCTCATCTCCTTGTCGCCGCCGTAAAGCTGGCCGGTTATCTCTCTGTTTCCCGGGGTATTTTCGGGTAAATTGGTGTCAAGCAGGAAAAGCCGTATCCTTCCAACCCTGATCTGCCAGATAGCGGCGAGGACCCGTTCTCCATCCATGGGAACCATAATGGTTACAGGATTGCCGTCCTTATCCAGAACCCTTTCAGCCGGCATGTTGGAATAATCGTTCACCGAGTATCGTTCCTGCTGCCAGCCGTCGCTGTTAAGGTACTGGTTGAAGTAACCCTGCCGGTAAAGAAGGGACACTCCCACAACCGGAACTCCCAGATCGCTGGCGCTTTTCATTGTGTCCCCTGCCAGTACCCCCAGACCGCCGGAATAAATGGGAAGACTTTCGTGAAGACCGAACTCAGCTGAGAAATAAGCTATTACTTCCGATTCACCGAGCTTCTCACCGTATTTCGAAGCGAACCAGGTGGACATGGACAGGTATTCGTCCATCGACGAAGCCACCTCTTCAAGAGAAGAGAGAAAAATCGGGTCTTCGGAAAGCTCCTGAAGTCTTTCCTGGTTTACCCTTCCCAACAGAAGAGTCGGGTTGTGCTTTGTTTTCTCCCAGAGGTCAGTGTCTATGGACCTGAAGAGGTGAATGGCATTCCTGTTCCAGCTCCACCAGGTGTTGCCGGCTATTCTATGAAGACCGGAAAGCTTTTCCGGTATCCTGGGTATTACCCTGAAAATCCTGGATCTCAAAATTACTTTGCTCCCTTGGTTGTGGAAAAACGCATGAACGCAGCGGGGTTCCCTGCGATAACGGCTCCTTCCGGAACATCTTTCGTTACAACTGCCCCGGCTCCGATAACTGCTCCCTTCCCGATTTTTACAGGGAGGATTGTGGCGTTTGAACCGATGCTCACTCCGTCTTCTACGATTGTGCGTTTCCATTGGGCAGGATCCGGCTGAGGCGGATAGACGTCGTTTATGAACATTACTCCGTGACCGATGAAGCAGTCGTTTCCTATTTCAACCAGTTCGCATATGAATGAGTGACTCTGAACTCTGGTTCTGTCACCGATCTTCACACCCTTCTGTATTTCGCAGAAGCATCCCACCATGCTGTTCCGACCTATTTCACAGCCGTACATGTTTACGAAATTCCAGATCTTAGTGCCTTCCCCGATTGTGCAGTTGTTGATAATCTGAATCGGGTTCTCCGTGGAATTGTCTTTTTTGTCTTTTTTGAAAATAGGCATTTACAGCTCCCTCTTTGCTGAATTTGGATGACCCCCGACTACCAAACATATTACACATTAACATTGGAGGAAAAACTTGCAGCGCAACATACGAAATTTCTGCATTATAGCTCACATCGATCACGGTAAATCAACCCTTGCTGACAGGCTCCTGCAGGTCACGGAAACCGTGTCCGTCCGGGAGTTCCATGACCAGATGCTGGATTCCATGGATATCGAACGCGAACGGGGAATAACCATCAAGAGCAGTGCAGTAACAATGTACTACACAGCACAAAACAAAGAGAAGTACAAGCTCAACCTGATCGATACACCAGGTCACGTGGACTTCAGCTACGAGGTCAGTCGGGCCCTGGCTTCATGTGAGGGAGCCCTTCTGGTGATAGATGCCGCCCAGGGAGTGGAGGCTCAGACCCTGGCAAACCTTTATAAGGCCATGGAGCAGAATCTTGAGATAATTCCGGTCATAAACAAGATCGATCTGCCCTCAGCTAATATCGAAGAAACCCTTTATGAAGTTGAAAACGAACTCGGTCTGGATCCTGAAGAAGCTGTTCTCGTCAGTGCGAAAACCGGTGAGGGTCTCCAGGGCCTCCTTGATGCGATCATAAAACAGATACCTCCGCCCTCGGGTGATGCGAAAGCTCCGCTCAGAGCAAGGGTGTTCGACAGTATCTTCGATCCCTACCGGGGAGTGGTGGCCTACTTCAAGGTAGAGAGCGGAGTAATGAAGCAGGATCAGGAGATACTGCTCATGGCAAAGGGCGAGGAATACAGAATAGAGGAGATTGGCCATCTGGGAATACACCGGGTTAAGTGCAAAGAGCTTCAGGCAGGCGATGTGGGATATCTCATTGCAGGCATCAAGAGCGTCAGTGATGTGCGAAGCGGTGAAACCGTCACTGACCGCGACAATCCCGCTTCAGAACCCCTCGCCGGCTTTGAAGAGGCAAAACCCGTGGTGTTCTCCAGTCTTTTCCCGGTCTCAACGGAAGACTACAACGATCTTGCCATTGCCATGGACAAGCTCAAACTCAATGATGCAGCCCTTACCTTCGAGAAGGTGAATTCCGTCGGCCTGGGTTTTGGCTTCAGGTGCGGCTTTCTGGGGCTTCTTCACCTTGAGGTAGTGCAGGAGAGACTTGAGAGAGAGTTCGGAATGAGCCTTGTATTAACTGCTCCTACCGTTCTCTACAGAATAACTATGAGCAACGGTGATGTCCGATACATAGATAATCCCAACCTGTACCCTGACCCTTCTCAGATAGAACTTGCTGAAGAACCGTACATCAAGGCCTCTGTGATAATGCCAGACCGCTATATCGGTCCTGTGACCAGCCTCCTGCTGGACAGAAGGGGACAGGACTATTCAAACATGTATGTAGGTGCCAAGAGGGTGGAGATTAAGGTTGAGATGCCGCTGGCAGAGATAGTTTACGACTTCTACGACAAGCTGAAGTCCGTGACCCAGGGATACGGCAGTTTCGATTATGAACCTGCAGATTACAGACGCGGAGATCTGGCCAAGGTAGATATCCTTGTGAACCACGAAAAGGTGGACGCCCTCTCAATGCTCGTTCATCGGGACAGGGCTGCAAGCTGGGCAAAAAGAGCCTGCTCAAATCTGAAGGAGGAGATACCCCGGCAGCAGTTCAAGATCCCCATTCAGGGAGCCATCGGCGGAAGCATAATCGCCAGAACCACCATAAGTGCACTCAGGAAGGATGTTACCGCCAAGTGCTATGGCGGCGACATAACCAGGAAGAGGAAGCTGCTGGAAAAGCAGAAGGCCGGCAAGAAGAGAATGAAAATGGTTGGTAAGGTGATGATTCCACAGAAGGCCTTCCTCGCTGTGCTGAAAAGGGATGATTAAATTGAAGAATTTCGACTCGATGATTACCTTCTGCCACACGGAAGACATGGAGAAGACGCACCTCTTCTACTCCCGGGTCCTGAAACTTCCCATGGTCCTGGATCAGGGCGGCTGCAGAATCTACCGTGTTGCAGGAACAGGCTATCTCGGCTTCTGCACCGGAAAGTCTCCCGGACTTTGCGAGGGCGTCACCATCACTCTGGTAACTGAAGACGTCGACTTCTGGTTCGAAGAGGTCAGGAAAGCCGGCTGTGAGGTGGTGAAGCCCCCAGCTGCCACTCCGGAGTACAACATTTACAACTGCTTCGTGAAGGAGCCTTCAGGCTATACCCTGGAGATACAGCGTTTCGAGGATCCCCGATGGCCGCCGAAGGAATAGGTCTCTACGTTCATGTGCCCTATTGCCTGAGGAAGTGTTCATACTGTGCATTCGCTTCAGTGAGGAAACCCGATGATGTTTCAGGAATGTGTACTGCCCTCAATGCGGAATTCATGGAGCGTACCAGGGGCCGGGATCAGAACTTCAGGACCTTTTACGCAGGCGGCGGCACCCCCACTCTGCTGCCCCCGGAATTCTGGGCCAGACTCATAGGGAACGTAAAGTCTCATAACCTGATGGAAACAACAATTGAGTCAAACCCGGCAGTTCTCGACGACAGGGGTTACTCCACACTTCTTCTGGCCGGTTTCAACCGCATAAGCCTCGGGGTCCAGAGCTTCAGTGACAAAGCCCTTAAACAGCTGGGCCGGATACACTCTGCGGATGAGGCGGCGAACGCTCTGCGTCTGATCAGGAAAACAGGATTCAGAAACATCAGCGCAGACATTATTTATGGTCTTCCGGGTCAGACCGCCCAGGAGCAGGTGAAAGATCTGGAGGAACTTCTCAGGTTCATGCCCAGCCATATATCCCTCTATGAGCTTACCCTTGAAAAGGGAACTCCCATGGGCGATGCCGGGAAAAAGGCCCCTGAGAAAAGGTGTGCAGACATGTACTACCAGGCCCATGAACTGCTTACGAAAAACGGCTACGACCATTACGAAGTATCCAGTTATGCCCTCGGTGAAAAGTACATCTCACAGCACAACTCGGCATACTGGAAAAGAATTCCTTACATAGGCATCGGCCCCTCGGCTCATTCATTCACGGGAACGAAAAGAACATGGAATCACAGCGATTCCACCAGGTATGAATCGGCGGTGATAAGGGGAGAATCCCCTGTGGAATCCGGTGAAGACCTTACCGGGGAGAACGGTGCCCATGAACTTCTGGCACTTGGTTTCAGGCACACCGGCGGAGTGGATCTGGATCAGCTGGGAGCACTGGGATTCACACTGGACTCGGAAGAGCTTCTGAAAACGGGTATGGTCACCCTTCATGGAAATGTACTCATTCCCGACGAGAGAGGCATGCTCTTCGCCGATTCCCTTGCCCTGCAGGCTGCACAGCTTCTTGAGCGGAGAGGGTTTGACGAATAGGATCTTACCCTGCATAATTGGCCTGCTTTACGCCTGCGCCCCTGTAGCTCAGTTGGATAGA
>CAZNFQ010000114.1:0-6025 GCA_964571965.1 uncultured bacterium
TCGGTGAGCAGATAGTAATCCATTCTGAGATTCTCGGAGAGGATCGGACACTGTCCATGGGGCTTCCCTTCGGATACGAGGAATCGGCAGGTGAATATCCCGTTCTGCTGGTCCTCAACTGCGGTTCCCCCACTGCCCTGGCCCATGCCGTTTCCACCATGGAGATCCTTGACGGGAAATCACGTGCCCCTCAGATGATCGTTGCAGGCATTGACGACGGTAACGGTGTAAGGGACTTCTTCCCACAACCTCTAGAAGGCAGACCGGGAAGCGGTCATGCCGCGGATTTCCTTCAGTTCATTCTCACGGAAGTCATCCCCTTCGTGGAACAGAACTACAAGGCTTCTTCGTGCAGGATCCTTTATGGTGCATCCAACGCAGGGATGTTCACTGTTTACGCCATGCTCACAGAAGGTGATTCCTTCGCCGGATTCATTGCTGCAAGCCCGAGCCTTGCCTGGTTTCCAGACTATTTTTCCCGGGCGATATCGGATTTCCGCCCTGAACCGGGAACAAGGCTGTACATGAACTGGGGAAGCGATGATATCCAGAGCATCGTTCTCGATGCAACTCCCGAGCTCGCAGTTTCGCTCTCAGAGGCATTTGGAGACATCGGTTCATACACTTTCGAAGAAATAGAATCCGGGGGACACGTTCCATACGTTTCCCTTCACAATGGTTTGAAAAGCATTTTCAGCAGCTGGTGTCTCACCGATGAACAGCTTTTCTCCGCGGGTCTTACCGGGCTCTTCAGGCACTATGAAGACCTTTCCGGTGAATTCGGATTCACTGTTCCCGTTCCCGGTGGAAAGTTCATGACACTGGGGCAGAAACTTCTGAGAGAGGGAAACACCACCCGGGCGTTGGAAGTGTTCCTGGCTTACAGGGAAGCATGGCCCCGGTCGTTCAGTGCATGGTTTTTTTCCGCTGAGGCATACAGATTGCTGGAGGACTCAGCATCAGCCGCAGAATGCTACAGGACCGCCCTTGAACTCAACCCGGGATTCACCATTGCCGGGGAAAGGCTAGAGTCACTATCTGGAGGTGATCTATGATAATCAGCCTGTTAATGTGCACACTTTCCTCTGCTCCTCCGGGAAACGTCATGTCCGGTGGTGTGGCTGTATCCCCTGAGAGGATGATAGAGGAACTGCAGGGTACCGATGTTGTTTTCATAGGAGAGAAGCACGATGACCCCCTTGCCCACCAGTGGGAGCTTTACATCTGGGAAGCCCTTGCCTCTCCGGACAGGAAGCTTGCACTGGAGATGTTCGAGACCGATGTGCAGGAACTTCTGAATTCATACCTCGCAGGGGATATATCGGAAGAAGAATTCCTGGCCGATTCAAGACCCTGGGGAAACTATGAAACCGATTATGCCCCTCTGGTGAACCTTGCCATGGAAAGACAGCTTTCGGTTATTGCCGCCAACGTTCCAAGAAGATTTGCGGCGCTGGTTGCATCCGGTGGTTGGGAGACACTTGCAGATGAATCCTTCTTTCAGTCTCTTCAAGTGGATTCCTCATCGGTTTCCTACAGGGAAAGGTTCATGGAGACAATGGAGGCGGTGGGAGGCGAGATGCACGGTATGCCCATGGACAGGGGAAATCTTTACAGAGCGCAGCTTCTTAAAGATGCTGTCATGGCCTCTTCCATAAGCGGTTCTTCCTGTGTCTTCGTATGCGGAAGCTTCCACAGCGACTTTCACTCGGGTATTCCGGACCAGATGGATGGAGACCTTTCCACACTTACCGTCAAGATACTTCCCGACGGAGAAGAGTATGACCCTGAAATGGCGGACTTCGTAATTGTCAGATGAACTTGACGGACTCCTGGACGAACTGAGCCCGTCTGCCTTCGGACTTCTTGCAATACTGAGTGAAGAGCCGAGGACAGGCTATCAGCTGAAAAAGCTTATCGATCAGCCTGAGCTCGTTTACTGGAAAGACTCCTTCGGCTCCATCTATCCCAATCTGAAGAAGATCACTGAGCTGGGGCTTGCCGTGAAAGAGAGGCGGGATCTCGGTGACAGGAAGCGGCTCTACTACCTGCTTACTGAAAAAGGAAAAGAACTGGTTGAACTCTGGCTGAAGAAACCTGCAAGAAAACAGACGGTGAAGGTGGAACTGCTTCTCAAGCTGCGCTATGCCCACAAACTTGGTCCCGAAGCGGTCTCGAGCCTTCTGATGGAATACAGGGACCACTACCGTGATATGCTCCCGGCGGTTTTCGACTCCAGGGATTTCGTCGAGGGTATTCATGACGGAAGTCTTCAGGCTGAAGTCAGGAAGATAACCGCTGACTTCTGGTACAGGTTCAACAGGATGCTCTATGAATGGAGCAGGGAGAGTCTCGAGAGCCTTTCCGCCTTTACCGGGGAAGATGACTAGAGGTTTTATTATATTCCACGGTTCATACAGCAGCAGTTTCTGGAGGAATCATGACACACGAAGAACTTGTCACGGAAATCCGTGGGGCAGAGGAGAGAACTCGTCTGCTCAAGGAGCGTCTTTGACCTTGAAGGTCTACTGAAAAAAGAAAAACAATTCGAGGAAGAAATGGCTTCCGCCGGTTTCTGGAACAACCGGAATTCGGCCCTTGAGGTCATTGCAGAGATGAAAAAGGTTCAGAACTGGACAGGTCCCCTCACTTCGCTCTCAGGGAAGGTGGGAGATCTCACCGCCGCCCTGGAGCTTCTTGAGATGGAAGATGATCCGGGGATCAGGACCGACGCTCAAATCAGACTTTCGAATGTGCTGAAAAGCCTTGATCAGCTTGAATTTCGCCAGATGCTTTCAGGGGAACATGACAGTTCCGACTGCATACTTACGGTCAGATCCGGCGCAGGCGGCGTTGACAGCCACGACTGGACCGAAATGCTGATGAAGATGTACATCTACTGGGCTGAGAAACAGGACTACGAGGTTAATGTTCTGGACACCTCGCCGGGAGATGGCGTTGGGATGAGGGAGGCTGTTCTGGCCATAAGAGGACCCTACGCCTACGGTTATCTCAGCGCGGAAAAGGGTATTCATCGTCTGGTGAGAAAGAGTCCTTTCGATCAGAATCACAGACGCCACACCAGCTTCGCTTCGGTTTTCCCCCTGCCGGATCTGGACGATTCCATCCAGGTGGACATAGACCCCGACGACGTAAGAACCGATGTTTTCAGGGCAAGCGGAGCCGGGGGACAGCACATCAACAAGACATCAAGTGCAGTAAGACTTACCCACCTGCCAACAGGCATCGCGGTCTCATGCCAGAATGAGCGCAGTCAGCACAGGAACCGTGAGCTGGCCTGGAAGGTGCTCAGAGCAAGGCTCTACGAGCTGGAGGAGGAAAAGAGAAGGAAGGAAAGGGAAAAACTGGAGGGCACCAAGAGCGATGTTTCATGGGGACATCAGATAAGGTCATACGTTCTCCAGCCCTACCAGATGGTGAAGGATCACAGAACTGACATGGAGACTTCAGACGTTGAGGGATTCCTTAACGGTGGAATCCAGGACTTCATTGAAGAATACCTGAGGAAGAGTAAATAGAATGGCAATTGAAAAGAGCGAATTCATAGAGAGGCGGCTGGAAAAACTGGCTGCCATAAGAGAATCGGGGATAGACCCGTATCCCCCCAGAACCCCCCCGAGGAATTCCATAGAGTTTCTGAGAGCAGCAGGCGAAACGGAAGAGCCCCTTGCCGCCAGCGGCAGGATAATGGCCAAGAGAAAGCACGGTAAAACCGTTTTCTGCGACATTACGGACCCTACCGGCAGGATTCAGCTGTTCATTAACAGAGGTGTGCTTGGAGAAGAAGGATGGGAACTGCTCGGGAACCTGGACCTGGGAGACATTATCTGGGTCAAAGGACCCCTTTTCATTACCAGAACAGGTGAACTGTCGGTTAAGGTATCAACGCTTCTTCTCCTTACCAAGGCAGTGAGACCCATGCCCGTGGTGAAGACCGATTCAGAGGGAGAGGTCCACGACGCCGTAAGCGATCCGGATTTCGTTTACAGGCACAGATGTCTGGATCTTCTGCTTAACGAATCTTCTCTCAGCAGATTCAAGGCCAGGAGCGGGATCATCTCGGCTGCAAGACGCTATCTGGATGACAACGGTTTCCTGGAGGTGGAAACACCGGTTCTGCAGCAGATCTACGGGGGAGCCGCAGCTGAACCCTTCGTGAGTTTCTACAACTCCATGGAGGAAGACGTTTATCTGAGGATCGCCACAGAGCTCTATCTGAAAAGACTGGTTGCAGGCGGCATTCACAGGGTTTACGAGATAGGTAAGGATTTCAGGAACGAAGGTGTGGACAGAACGCACAGTCCCGAGTTCACCCAGCTGGAGCTGTATGAAGCCTGGACCGACTACAATGGAATGATGGAGAGATTCGAGGGAATAGTTAAGGCTGCAGCTGAAGCTTCCGGTGCCGGGGAAACAGTTTTGTTCCAGGGACATGAGATTTCTCTGAAGCCTCCATTCGAAAGAATTCCCTTCATCCCGGCCCTTCACGAAAAGAGCGGAGAGGAACTCTTCGACTGGGAAGTGGAGGATCTTTCGGCCCTGGCAGACAAACTGGGGCTGGGCAATGACATCAAAGACAAGCCCACCCTTCTCGATAAGCTTTTCGATCATTTTGTTACCCCGGGTCTCATTCAGCCCTGTTTCGTAACAGATTATCCAGTGGAGCTTTCTCCTCTGGCCAAGCAGAAGCCGGGGAATCCGAGACTCACCGAGAGATTCGAGGCATTCATCGCAGGTCTTGAGCTTGCCAATGCATTCAGCGAGCAGAACGATCCTCTCTATCAGCGCCAGGTACTGGAGGCCCAGGCCGCAGACAGTCTGCACCGGAAGGGAGTAGTCGATGAGGAGTTCCTGTATGCCCTTGAAACGGGAATGCCTCCCACAGGCGGACTGGGAATAGGAATGGACAGACTTGTAATGATCCTCACCGGTTCTGCTTCCATTAGGGATACGATACTCTTTCCGCACCTGAGACGGGGCAAATGAGAAGAACCTTTCTTCAGGGCATTGCACTGAGGCAGATATGGAGCCGGGCCAATTCTGATGTGGTAAGGCTCGTAAGCATTCTGTCCATAGCGGGAATAGCCATCGGGGTTGCATCCCTTGTGATCCTTCAGGCATTCATGGGTGGATTCACCCAGGCGATATCCTCTGGACTCACCCTCATCAATCCGCCTCTTCACATATATGTTCCCGGCGGCGGTTACATGAACGATTTCGATCTTGGTGCGGTTCAGGACATCGCAGCAGACATCCCCGGAATAACCGAAGTGGTTGGAGTTCTGGAAAGACCTGCGGTTGTAAGCGGAGCACCGGGTACCGTTGAAGGAGCAGTTGTCAGGGGAACCGGAAACAATGAGCTGGTAGTTCTGGGCAGGGATCTTGCGGAAGCATTGAACACCCAACCAGGTGACGAAATACGCATTGCATCCTCAGCCGGGGCTGAGATCTCCGGTGCCGGAAGGGTAGTTGTTGACACCATCGCGGTTCTCCGGGTAGACAGCATTGCAGATTTCGGACTGTCCGAGTACAACGCTTCGCTGATCGTTCTTCCCCTTGCAGCGGCAAGGTCTATTTTCCGTTTTCAGAGCAATCTCACCGCCGCAGGAGCATACATTGCAGATGGTGCAGATCCGGTTAAGACCGCAGATCTGCTGGATAGGGCACTTTACAGAGATTATTCCGGGGGAGGCTGGCCCGTTTACATGAGCTGTATCCCCTTTCTTGCCTTCCATGGAAATCTCTTCCGGGCCCTTGGTCTGGAGAGAACTGCCATGACCATAGTTCTAGCCCTTATCACAGTGGTTGCTCTTTTAAACCTCTCCAGCGCCCTCTCAATGATTGCCATGGAACACAGGAGGGATACAGGAGTACTGAGAGCAATGGGTCTTTCTCCTTCGGATGTTTTCAGGATCTCTGTTTTCAGGGGTCTCATTCTCGGGGGAACCGGTTCTCTTGCCGGGCTTGTCTTTGCCCGGATAGCTGTTTTTGCAGTCAACAGGTT
>CAZNFQ010000115.1:0-5930 GCA_964571965.1 uncultured bacterium
TCGAGAGAACCGGCGGCATACCTGAAACGGAACTGGATTTTCTGGGCTGGGATGATCCTTCTGTAGAGTACAGCTTTACCGCACCGGACTATTCGGTCTCTGTCCATAGCGGTGATACAGTTCTTGTCTGGCATTCAGGGGAGGATTCTTCTGAGTTTCTCACCGAAGAAGCCCTGCAGCGAATGGGCATAGTTAACTGATGCTGGAAGGAGGTTGAAATGAGAAAGGGATTTACGCTCATCGAACTGATGATAGTAATACTCATATTGGGTATTCTAGCATCTATTGCCCTACCCAAATACCTTGGTGTAACGAAAAGAGCTGAAGCTGCAAGGGTTATCTCGGATTTCAGGGTAATTCTCGCCGCTTCTCAGTTGTGCATTGCTGAAACAGGGGAATATCCCCCGGATTATTATCCCGGTGGTGTTCCCGTTCAGCTCAGACCTTATCTTGCAGACGATTTTTCCTTCGATCTCCGACCATCCATGGATGTGAGGTATGACTGGGAGAACTGGGTTGTGGATGGAAGGCCTAAACACCCGCATACCGGCATCATGTACGGTCTTTCCGTTACAACCAGCGACATGGCCCTGGTAAATGCCATCAGCGATCTTTACGGCAACGGCTTTCAGTACTCGCTGAACAGCAACTATACCTTTGTTATTCAGTACATTCCCCAGAACTGAGCAGCCATACCTTCTGAAACCCCTCGGATGGTTCCTCGGCCCAGGCAGTAATAAGGCCGCCTTTGAAAGAGAATGTCCAGGAATCACCGTCTGGCTGTTCTCCGTCAACCTCGGCAGAATAGAGGAATGATCCTTCGGGGCTGAAAACCTGGAATCGTGGCTGTTCGCTGCCTCCAAGCAGAACCCAGAGGTTCCCCTGATCATCAACTTCCAGACCGCGTATCATCGGCTTCCATGGATCCGGTTCAAGTGGCGGTATATCACCTCCCATGGCGGCTGCCTTTGCAGTGAGGATCAGTTTTTCAGTTTCCAGCTCTTCCACGGTTCTCTGAACGGGCTCCAGATCCAGTTCCAGGGCGTACAGCTCACTCCCCGCTGAATCGTAGGCGTGAATCACCGCTTCTTCCGATGACCTTGGGGCCACATAGTAGTGACCGTTGAAATCACAAGCCAGATCGTAACCGAACCACACGAGGCTAACCATGGAAGCCATATCAGAAGGATCGAAGGGTACCGTTTCTTCCATGAATGTAACAAGCGGTTCTTCTGTCCCTAATTCATTTAGCGTTATTGTAATTACAATCATCGGTTCACCTGAAGAGCCGTCGAAATCAAGGTTCTTTCTCATGTAAGTATTCCCGGAAGCGCCTTCGAGACAGGTGGGAGGAGATCCGAAGGAAGGTTCGGAACCCAGCCATTCACCGGTGGAGTAGTTGAAGGCATGAATACCGAGGACCTCGCCTCCGTCTCCTGTGACAAGAAGGGTTCCTTCTTCCGTGATGGTGAGGAAAGCATTGCTCATTAGCTCGCCGGGACCGTTTCCCTTTCGTGAGATCTGTCTCAGGAATTCTCCCTCAGGGGAAAAGACCCTTATGCAGCAGGCTGCTCTGTCCAGAACTGCAATGTTGCCGTCGGGGCCTGTTACCACACCTTCCAATGCGCCGAAGACAAGGGTGGAATCGCCAAGTTCGACACCGATGGAGTCGGTTTTTACAAGGTAAACGTATTGCTCCTGTTCCTCAGTTGCATTCTCAGCAACCGGACTTTCAGCGCCGCATCCGGCAAGGAACAGGGCAGAGGTAAAAATAAACAAGGATTTCATGGCGAAAAATTCCCCTTTCCGGTGTTGATGAATACATGACAACGGAAAGGGGATATGTGTTACAATCAGCTGGACAGACAGGCAGCTGTTGCTGCAAAAACCGCATCAGGGCGATCCACAACGGTTATTCCGGCTTCTTCAAGGGCCTTCTTCTTAGCCTGATAGGATTCGCTGGGATTCCTGATCATTGCACCTGCATGGCTCTGGGCTACACCTGCCGCTGTAAATCTGCCTCCAAGGAAGACAACCAGAGGTTTTGTGATCTCACCGGCTGAAACTGCCGCGGCCAGATCATTCTCCTGGGTGGTGCCCGTTTCGGCGTAAACGGCTATTACCTGAGTTCTTGGGTCTTTCTCGAAGGCCCTGGCCCCGTCAAGCAGGGTTATTCCGGGAACGGGATCGCCGCCGACACAGAGAACCGCGGAAAGACCGGGATAATCTTCTCCCCACAACGGGCCGTATGTGCCGTCGGATCTGGGACCGGGAAGGTTCTTTCTGCAGTGGAAAGCCCCGAGCAGCTGGCTCAGTCCACCTGACCTGCTTATTACACCCACCCTGCCGGGAAGGTAGTTCTTTCTGGCCCAGGACGCACTTCCTCCTATAAGACCGAAGAGGTAGCCGGATGTATCCAGCATGCCCACTGTATTGGGACCAAGGCACATTGCACCCTTTTCAGAGGCCTTTTCCTTGATCCTTATGGAATCCTGGGTGGAAACACCGTCTGCGGTGAGAACCAGAAACCTGATCCCAGCGTTCATGGCGTCGAATGCTGCGGATGCAACGGCGCCTGCCGGTACGAAGAATACTGCGCTGTTGATCTCAGGATTTGCCATTACCGCCTCGGCGGCAGTGTCGTACACCGGAATGCCATCCACCTCCTGACCGCCCTTGCCAGGGGTGCAGCCTGCGGTGATCACGGTTCCGAACCCGGCCATGAGCCTGCTGCGGCTTTTGCCCTGTCTTCCGGTTATTCCGAAAACGAGTACCCTGGGTTCATCTATTCCACAGAGATGTTCAAGTATTCCAGCCATCACAGCACCTCCCCGGGAATGTCCAGTTCGATGGTCAGTTCCCCGTTTCCTTCCAGAAGCGATTCCGTTTCACAGACAAGACAGCCGATGCACCTGGCATCGGGATTGGCTTTCACGGTTCCGTCTTCCCATTTCAGATAACCTGTGGGGCAGCACTTCAGACAGGAAGGTTCAGTTCCCCGGGGGTTTTTCTCCGGGTGATACACGAACCTTGCAGGAGGTGAATCGGTTTCAAATAGAACAGTACCGCCTTGCGGTTCCACGCTGCAGGAGATTCTTTCCTCCAGGGCCATTTCACCAATGCTGTCTACCATGGCATTTGGGAAAATCTCAGGGCGGAAGGTTTTTATCTTCACCGGCAGGGAGCTTTCTACCCTTTCGAAAAGCTGGAACGCCTTCTCCTGATCGGTTCCTCCGAATCGGAGCATGCAGGGCAGGGGAGAAGATGATTCTCTGAGGGCTTTCCAAATGGCACAGGCGAGGTGGTACTGGCTTTGAAATGCCATGCCGCTTCCCGTGAGGAATAATAACCGTGCCTCGGGCTGGCTCATTATCACCCTGAGGATTCTGTAGCTTTTAAATGCCGAAAGACCGCCTGACGTGTCGCTTTCATTCAGAGTGAAGATGTCTTCTCTTCCACCTGTGGCCATCTCCCAGAGCATTTTGCCTCCACCTCCGCAGAGGTTGGTGGCAACCGCAACGGAACCCTCGGGAACAGCTTCTCTTGAGGCTCTGAAAAAACCTGTTCCAGCAGGGTCGGCCAGGTTGACGGCCTCCACGATTTTTTCAAGGGGTGTGGTTTCCTCTTCACCGCTTTCAGGCATTTTGAAAAACTCAGCATGCTTCCTTGGAACTCCATGTTTCTCGAACTCGGCCCTGCAGTCCACCACAATCTGAGAGCCGTCTGGAAGTACCGCTATGGGATTCGCCTCCAGCACCGTAAGCCGGTATTCGATGAAAGTTCTGACCATTCCGGCCAGAAGGGCCGCCAGAGAATCTGAATTCTCCACTTCGGGAAGGTGTTTACCGATTTCACCGGCAGAGGGCGGATTTATCAGACTGAAGGGAATTCTGTGCAGCGATCCTGAGCGTTCCTCGATACCGGATCCACCTTCAGGGCTGAAGAGAAGAACTCCCCCGGGAAGTATTTCCTCACTACCGAAGGAAAGCAGGCACCCGGCATAATACTCCCGAGTTATGTCAACGGCACCGGCTGCCAGCACTCCGTGGCAGTTCTTACGGGCAAGAAGGTCCTCGAGGCCGTTTCTGATCTCTTCATGGGTGGAAGCCCTGCGAACGAGACCGGAAGCAGCACGGCTGGTGGCTCCGGGTATCTGGGCTTTCAGGAAAACAACGGGTTCAGGCAGCTTTTCCGGCATTTCCTTGAAAAACACTCCGGGAACCACGGGTACTTCATTGTTTTCCAGCAGTATCCTTGTTTTGTATTCAGGCAGTGCAGGCATTTCAGTCTCCACTTCTCTGCATTTTTTTCAGCAGTTGATCTGTTCTCTTCACTCCCTTTGCCCATTCAAGGGCAACCGGGACATTCAGTGAATAGAGATAGTTGTATTCAGGGTAGCAGGATGCGGTGCATGCATGGCAAGGCAGTTCCTTCTGCCCCAGATTCAGAAACGCTTTTTTGAAACCCGTTTCCAGGGCGTTCAGCATACCTCCGTACTCTCCTATGAGAAGAGAACAGGGGTAGACGGTTCCGTCTACGTCCACATTGCAGTAAGATCTGCCGGCCCTGCAGGATGGACCGTAGAATTTTCCGGGTATTCTGGTTTTTCCGTAGTCGGGCCACTGGGAGGCTTTTTTCAGATACCTGCTGCTGAGCGCGATGGGGGCGCCTTCTTTCTTCAACCTGTAAAGCTTTTTAAAGGCCCTGGAATACTGGGAAGGCGAAGGCATCATGGTGCCGGTGTTTCCACCGAGGGTATCATTGTGGTGCAGGGCCTGGAAGGTTGTGAGGAAGCCGTATTTCTCTGCGGTTTCCATTATCTCGTCGATGAAGTCAATGTTGTTCCTGGTGAGGACCGTTATGGACCAGAGCCGGACTTTGCCGGATGCAAATTCGAAGGCCTTCATAACCTTTTCCCAGCTGCCCGGTTCTCTGTTTGCATCATGGGCTTCCCTGGGCCCGTCGTAGGACAGCACCAGATGGTCTATGTTCCCTAGAATTTCAGGTCTCGACGGAATCAGGTATCCGTTGGAGTCCAGGCTGACGTACATACCAAGGGACCGGGCATGGCTGCAGAGTTCGACTATGTCCTGTCTTGCCAGGGGTTCACCTCCCCAAACTCCGATACGCAGGGTTCCAGCTTCCGCCATTTCTTCAAGAATGGTTTTCCACTGTTCCGTTGACAGGTCCGGACGGCAGCGGGAGGGTATCTGACAGTACGCGCATCTGCTTGGACACCTGTCAGTAACGGAAACCATTACGTTCAGGGGTATCCTGGCTCCCAGAACACATTTCAGGGCACCATATCCCATTTTTATCTGTCCGGCTAAATTCATTGGTCCTCCGGTTTCCGGCAGGGGAAGTTGCATTTGGAAGAACTAATATACTAGCCGTTTCCACTGTGGAATACCGCAGGCATTCAGTTTGTACCAGAAAGGACGGCCATTGACAACGGACTGCCGTCTGAGAATTATCAGTACCGTGTACTAACAGGAATCCGAGGGGAAAACGCCGCATAAGGCACAAAAAGGGAGGTTGTTTTGAGAAAAACGATGCTTTTCATGATGGTATTCATGGTTGCCGCAGCATTTGCAGGCAGGATAAATATCACGAATGACACAGGAAGCTACGACTTCTGGTATGTTCACATATCACCTTCATCTTCAGACTCTTGGGGTGATGACTGGCTGGGTGAAACAGAGGTCATCTATGCCGGAGACAGCAGAGCTTTCAGCGTAAGCAACGACACCTACGACGTGATGATCGAAGATGAAGACGGCGACACCTATACTTTCTGGAATGTCAGGGTCAACGGTACCGTGAACATGGTTGTTGATCTTGGCAATCTCGGTGAGCAGACCTGGAGCGGTGGCGGAGGCAGCTCTTCCCATTCAAGCGGCGTTATGGCCCCGATTACCATAGAGAATGAC
>CAZNFQ010000116.1:0-5849 GCA_964571965.1 uncultured bacterium
CCCAGTTCATACATGATGCTCCTGAAACCATTGCTCTGGAACTGTGTGAATCCGAAGAGGAGATCGACGGCACTCCTGATATGGTGTTATCAACGGATCCTGATACCGTGTTTGCTTCTTCAGAGGTTGAACAGGAAAACGCATACAATGCTGCGGCTCCCGCCGAAGAATCACAGCAGCTTGTGGAACTGGCATCTTCGGTTACTGAACAAACCGAGGGATACACAAGCGGCCTCGGTGGACTTGCGGTGGGCGACAGCTCCACGGAGAGTCCATCTATAAGCATGGATGAAAGCGTTTCAGAAGAAACTGCGGGTGATGTGTTTTCAGATGGATATGAGGATACTGTGTTTTCTGGAACCATGGCTGGAGGCGGCGGTTCTTCAGGTTCATCCATGGGGGGGGGGGCAGTTTCACGCTCAGTAACGGAAGATGCGGTTACCTGCGACGACTCTGAGCATCAGGAGACCATGGCCTGCGCAGAAGCAGGTATCACCGGTTTCACAGAACCGGTCCTTTTCATCCAGCTTGAAAATGGAGACTTTTTCCAGCTCTTCCGTGAGAACTGGGAGGAGCTGTTCCAGCTGGCAGACTCTCTGTATGCAGGTGAAACCATCACCCTCAGTGTGGACTCCTCGGGTCTGGTTACGGGGACCAACGTTCCGGAGGGAACCGTTCTGCCTTTGCCGGAACCGGGATACGGTAACTGCTCGGTAACGATTACCTCTCACTGATCCCTCTCGCCCTTTTCATTTCCTGCCGCACATGGTAAATTCAACAGTAGGGATTTTGTATCTGAAGGGAGATGCCAATGTCCGCATCCAGACTTGCTTTGATTCTGCTTCTTGCCGTTACTTCGGTTCTTATGGGTGAGGATATCAATCTTCCCAGAATCGCCATAATTCCAGTTCTTCAGGATGCCGGAGAGAACTATAACGAGGAAGATCTTCTTGAAGCCGCCGAGTCAGTGTTTTCCCAGAGCGGGAGATTTATCGTTGTGGATGTTTCCGCGCATGATGAATACAGGGGCGATCCTGCAGAGCAGACCATCAGGCTCAGATCGATTGCAGCAGACTATTCGGTGGATATGTTCATGCTCCTCGACGTTTCGCAGCCGGAAACCATGGTTTCCCACGGCACCTCTGACAGCATGTTCGTCAGCAGGGATACCGAGATATTCGTAACAGGTCGTTTCTACACCTCCGAAGGCAGTCTCATGGGTTCAATCCGTGAGAGCAGACATTCAGGGGGTTTCAGCGGATCCACTTCCATCGACGTCGAGGCAATTGCCATAAGAGGTATTCGCGAAGTTGCCATGAGAAGCCTTGTGGAGATTTTTGCCTATGAATTCACGTTCTCCGCAGGCTCCGGACCGGTTTTCAGTGTTCCGGTGGGCACTTCAGGCGGTGTACAGAAAGGCATGATCTTTTCCGTGGTGGCACGGTCCGAGGGTATTCCCCGTTCCGCCCAGGAGTACAGAGCGCTTGGAAGCCACGGAATCATACAGATCATGAATGCCGGGACCACGGAAAGCAGCAGCCGTCTCGTTGCAGGGCGAATAGTGGAGGGAGCAACTCTTACAGCCGTGGAGAATTCAGCTCCTGCCCTGCTTTCTCTTACCTATGCCGTTCTTCCTTCCGAGGTGGTGCCGGGGGACGGCCTCACCGGTGAAGAGGCTGAAACGGACAAACTGATAAACCAGGCTGAGTTCAGCGGAGCAACGGGGAAATGGGGATTGTCCCTTGGAGGAACCCTGTTCTCCGGTGTTATTCCAAGAATGTCCAGCATTGGAATAAGAGGTGAAATGGGTACCAGGCTTCCCCTGTCATCACCGTCTCTGGCTCTCAGAGCAGGGGTGGGTTTCGAGGCTGTTTTCCTTACCCAGAACACCAGAGCAGACAGCATATCATCCTCTGCAAGTACCGCAACAATTGCCGGAACTGGAGCTTTGAATCTGGAGTACATGTTTTCAAGCAGATTCGGTTTGCATGCAGGTTGTGTGGGCCGTGTGGGAACCACCGCCGATAACTGGTCGGTGACCACCTGGAACGGTTACAACAGAGACGCACTTCCGGGGGAGCTGTATTACGCAGAAATAAAGCAGTCCCCGGTGAGTTTCTCCGCAGGACTCACATACATGATCTACTGATCCCTGTGTTTCCAGGGGCCGTTTGCCATGCCCCTTTCCCAGATGATCTCCATTATCGACCAGGCGGTTACTGCAAATACCAGTCCTGCCAGAAGTCCTGCAAACTTCGTTCCAAAAAGGATTCCCGCAACAAGGCTGCCTCCGGAAAAAGCTGCCATGATCAGAAGAAGCAGAGTAGAGGCAAAGGAGTAAACTCCCCACTTGTCAAGAACCCTCACCCTGGTAAGAAGTGTACCCCAGGTCAGCAGGGGATAACCTATGAATCCAAGAATGGGAACAGGTGTTCCGGGGATCAGAAAGGCAAGTATAAGCCAGGCTGCGGTGCTTAAAAGAAATATCCACACCGCACCTCTGGCATGGGGGGCGTACCAGCCCATGTGCTCGCTAATCTCTCCCAGGGAAGTCCAGAGGAAAACCCCGCCCACCACACCGGCAAACAGCCTGGTGTCAGGTCCGCGAAGGAAGAAGGCCAGAACCAGGGAAAGAACCGAGAGGGTAGCCAGAATTATGAAGAATATCAATGGGAAATGGGTGTATCTTTCCTTGCACCCAGTATAGAACCTGGCTCCAAGGAACTGAATGAGAAGAAAAACAGCTATGGCGAAGAAGGAAAAAAACAAAGAAGTTTTTATATTCGATAACCATGCAGGCTGGGCGATGAGCGCCAGTCCAACTATGTTCCATAAACCCATTGGTTCCGCCTTTCCAGTTGAGGGAAACTATGAAAAAAGAAGATTTCGTCAACCCTGAATTTCTGAGGATCATATCCTTGCTGGCTATTCTTCTGTGTTCCTGCTGCGGATCAGGGTTTCAGCCCTCCGTACCCCCGGATACTTCCAGTTTGCCCACGGTTTCCACCGGTTTATGGTCGGTGAGGTACGATCCGGCGGGATATACGGCTGGTGTGTATGATCTTTCGATCTCTGTCGCCCAGCCACCGCCGGTGGATTCTCTTCACTTTCAGGATCCGGAACTGGCGGATTCTCTTGTATTCAGCAGGGTGTGGAGGATCGGGGGCGGATGGAACCTCGTGTTATCCCTTTCGGCTCCCCAGTTCAATGATCCTGCCATTGAGTCCAGGATCAATGAAACACTCCAGAACGCTGTGATCGTATCCCCGGAGGGGCTAAGGAGGGTTTTTCTATCAGACAGAAGTTACCAGGAGATCGAAAATGAGAGAGCTTCTCACTCCGTAGAACCTCCCCCCGAGGTAAGTCACAGGCTTTGGATCACATTCGACCCAGGCAAACCTGATACATGCCTTCTGGTGAAGGATTCTCTAACGGTTGATTTCACAGTAAGCAGCACCGATTCCATGGTTTTCCGGCTTGACACAGGGGGAGGGGAACAGGAATTCGTTCTGTATCCCGACAGTAATGGTATTTCAAGCAGGGAATTTACCAGTGTTCTGGAAATAAACAGACTGTATACCAGCCTGAACGGGGAAACACTCGGTCATGCAAGACTTACTTCCGCCTACCTGACCGGTGCAGGCTTTTATCCCCTTTCCGCTGCAACTCAGAACTACACCGTTGAGTTCTTTCTTCCTGATTCCATATCCGCCTGGACTCCAGTTGGTAAGATCTCCGACAGCATCTGGCAGTCTTCACCCGGTGGCATCACAGGCGGTCTTCCAGTTGCTCTGGGCAATTACGTGACCACGGAAGATCGCAACGGCTATACACTTTCTCTGCTTTCCGGCGGAACTGCGGATTCCTCGGACATAGCAGTTGTCCATATCCTTTCAGAGGTTCTGAACAGTACACTCGACTTTCCCTCAGCCGACTTCGCCTTTACAGAGGTTAAAAACCCCGATGGAAGAATGGTTCTGCCGGTGTTCGGAGGCTTGTTCTTCGCCAGGGGATCACTTGAACCCCTGATGGATGTATCAGGCTGGGACGAGTTCATGGCGTTTGGTGAACTGCCTGAGGGTTTCACCATGATCATGGATGCCGCAAGGGGTATTCTCATGCAGTCATTGTGGCTGGACCCGGTACTGAAGGAGATGCTGGTTTCGTGGCTTCCCCTCAGGTACTATTCCATGATGGTGGATGATCCCGCCGGTATCGTTACCCTCAGGGAAGGGTACATGAAGTATTACCTTTTCAACACCGAGAAGGCCGCCCTTTCCAGTGAACCTTCCGTCCCTGTGGAGTATTCCATTGCCGACCCCATGCTGGCGGGTTCCCCCCTTGGATCATTCATTTCACGGGGTAAGGGTGTAATTCTGCTGGAATACATGTACTCAAGGGGCATCCTTGTAAACCTGCCGGCTCTGCTGCAGGGATTTACCCACTCATGGAGCAGCAACTACTGGCCCAGGATATACTCAACCCTTCTCTACAGCGATAAACTGCGCGGCCAGTACCAGGAGCTTCTCAGAAAGCTGTTTTACCTCCCGGGTGTTCCCCAGATACAGGTTTCCTGGAGGGAGAACGATGGAGTTATCAACATGATACCCGTGGAAATCCAGCCGGGAACTCCTTTTTCTCTTCCTCTGGACAGCATCCCATGCATGGTCTACATGCAGGACACTTCATTTACAAGAACCACTTATATCGTGGACGGAATGCTTCAGCTTACGGTTGATCCCCCGGTGGGAATCACTGGAGGGGTAAGGGCCATAGATCTGAACCACCAGTGGATCATCCCCGCAGACTTCATGTACAGAAGGGAAACGAACTGACCCCATGAGCAATGGAGTCCCGGTCAATGAAATAGAGAAACTGAGGAGATTGATAGAGGAGTACAACCGCCAGTACTATGCCGGAGACGGCTCTTCCGTTACCGACGAAGAGTATGACGCTTTGATGAACCGGCTGCGATTCCTGGAGGAACTTCATCCGGAACTGAGAAACCCTTATTCCCCCACGGCCAGAGTGGGATCCCCTCCTCTGTCAAGCTTCAGTTCCATTACCCACCAGCCGCCTATGCTGAGTCTCTCGAATCTGTTTTCGGAAGATGACTTCAATACTTTTCACAGCAAAATCATATCTGAACTGGGTGTGGATTCGGTGGATTACTCCGTGGAACCGAAACTCGATGGGGTTTCCCTGGCCCTGGTCTACCGTGACTCGGTTCTGGTAAGAGCCGGTACCAGAGGAGACGGAACCACGGGAGAGGATGTAACTGCAAACGCAAAAACCATCAGATCCATTCCCCTGAGGCTGAATACAGAAGAGAAGCTGAACGTGGAAGTCCGGGGAGAGGTATTCTTCTACCTTGAAGATTTCAGGAAGATGAACGGGAAAAGGGAGCAGCCATTCAAGAACCCCAGGAACGCCGCCAGCGGCTCTCTACGCCAGCTTGACAGTTCAGTTACAGCTCAGAGGCCTCTTAGCTTCATTGCATATGCCTCAGGACACGATCCCCGGGGCACTCATAACCAGAGTGAACTGTTCGCCAAACTTGCGGAGTGGGGATTCAGCGTTAATCCCCACAACAGCATCCAGAGCACGCCAGAGGGGGTTATTGAAGCCTACGGGCACCTCAGTGAACTGCGGAAAGACCTTCCCATGGAGATTGACGGCATGGTGATCAAGGTCAGCGACTTTTCCCAGCGGGAAAAGCTGGGATTCGTTTCCAGAGCACCAAGGTGGGCCACCGCCTGGAAGTTCCATGCCCAGGAGATGGCCACCACCCTTCTTGAGATAACGGTGGGTGTTGGAAGAACAGGCAGACTCACACCAACAGCAAAACT
>CAZNFQ010000117.1:0-5793 GCA_964571965.1 uncultured bacterium
CCATGGCCACGGGTCCAGGGTTAACCGTACCGGTTAAGAATTCAGTACGATCAATAGAGCCATCAGCGGAGATGAAAGCAAGATGAACACCCCGTTCTTCGGACCACGAGTCCCAGGCCAGCACGAATCCCACCCCGGTACTGATCAGTGCCTGGGGGGAATCG
Organism: uncultured bacterium; assembly: GCA_964571965.1. Classification (GTDB taxonomy): domain Bacteria; phylum Fermentibacterota; class Fermentibacteria; order Fermentibacterales; family JCC-6; genus Sabulitectum. The sequence goes on from CAZNFQ010000117.1 coordinate 165, forward strand.
TAGCATACAAGGGATATGGTATCCGAGTTTAAGAGGTCACCCTCATTGCTGAATAATTGAAGAAGGATATCTGTGTAACCCTCACCGAACTCGCTTGCGAAAAGAATTTTACCGTCGGATGATTCAGAAACTAAACCGGATACCGCGTCGTTCCGCACGGGAAGGGCGTCTGCCATCCACCTGACAGATCCGCTGGAGTCAACGGACTCGATACGGAGAACAGAGGTGCAGTCATTGATCTCGTTCTGGATCACACGGCAGAAACCACCATCTGTGAGGGGCACTGAATGAACTGAACCGGAAACTGCGGCAATCATGATGCAAATGAGTCCACAGGCCATAACTGCTCCTTTCGATACAAGCAGTGTAATCTTTTTGCCTCTGAACGGCAAGGACTGGTTGACCGCTGAAGGCATGATTGTTATTTACTGTTTACAAACAAGGAGCGGACTATGAGCATGTCGGTGGAAAATCTTCTTTCAGGTCTGGGACTTTCAGGACTTGAGGCAGAGGTGTATCTGGCGGTTCTCTCGAATCCGGGCAGCACCGGCTACAGGATATCACAGCTTCTGGGAAAAGCCGCACCGAACATATACAAAGCTCTTAATGCTCTGGTGATCAAAGAGGCGGTGCTTCCCGACGATGGAGATTCCAGCAGAACCTATGCCGCCCTGTCCGTTTCTGAACTTGCTTCACGGGAGAGCAAGAGGATATCCGATCTTGCCATAACAATAGAAAAAGAGCTGTCCGGTGTTAAGCATCGAAACAGCCAGGAAGGGCTCTATAGCTTTTCTTCAGTGCCGCAGGTTTTAGCCAGGGCTGAGAGCATGCTGGAAAACTGCCGGGAAACAGTGGTGCTGGATGGTGATTCAGAGGTGGTGAGAAAACTGTCGGCATCCCTGGAACAGGCTGCTTCCAGGGGAGTTAAGGTTCTCATTCACGGTAGGGCCCCCCTGGAACTCGAAGGCTGCCTGTACATTCCCTCGGTAACCGAAGGCTGGCAGGGAGAGATGCTGATAATGGTTACCGACAGCAGGGAATACCTGATCAGCTTCATGAGCGGAGGAATGACTCTTCTACACAAAGCAGTATGGAGCAGTAATTTCGTGGCTCCATGCATACACCGAAGTTACCTCTGCAAGGCATTTTTCTACAGAACTGCCATGCTGATCACAGAGGAAGGGATGACCCTGGAACAACTGCGCAGGGAAACTGCCAACCTCTGGAAGGAATGGGGCTATGGCGATTCCGACGACGGTGCACTGGCCAGTATTCTTGAAAACGGCAGCTGATACGTTCTTTTTTTCTTGACATGATCAGTATTGTTTGCATATTACAAACAATAGCTTGAAAACAGAAAGGAGAGACAATGAAAACCTGCATGTTTCTAATGGCCGTGCTGATTATCACTGCCAGGGCTGACTGGGCAGAGGAGCTGATCAGCAACAGTATCTCGGGAGCTATAAGCATTTATCCTGCGGACATGGACTGTGACGGAGACATGGACGTTGCAGCGGCAGGCTGGAACGAAGGGGTAATATGGCTGGAGAATTCACCTTCCGGTTGGATTAAGCACCCGGTGGACTCCGGTTTTACCGGGGCGATCTTCGTCTCATCCAGCGATCTTAATGACGATGGAATACCTGATATCCTGGGCTCCAGCAATTCACAGGGAAAGATAGTCTGGTGGCAGGGAGACCCTGCAGGCACCTATGAAATTCACATCCTCGATGAGTCCTTCCCGGGGCCGCATTCCGTATATGCATCGGATATGAATGCTGATGGTTTTAACGATGTCATAGCTGCTTCATATGTGCTTAACACCCTTGCCATCTGGTGGAACCAGGGAGATGGAACCTTTCAGAAAGAGATCGCAGATGATTCGATACCTGGACTATGGACGGCGATACCGATGGATATTGACTGCGATGGAGATCTGGACATAGCAGGAGCAGCCAGAACAACAGGTGAAGTTTGCTGGTGGGAAAACGAAAACTCGGTTTTCCAGAGGATTACAATTGAAAACGGATTCTCCGGAGCCCATGTGGTACATGCATGTGATATCGATCAGGATGGAGACACTGATCTTCTGGCATCAGGAAGAACCGCCGACGAGATAAGACTCTATACCAACGATGGCAGCGAAGTGTTCTCTGTGTCTGCAGTTCTTCAAAACTGTGATTGGCCCACATTCATGGAAACTTCCGATTTCGACCTTGATGGTGATATGGACATCGCCTGCGCTTCCTACAATGATGATGAGGTGCTTTGGCTCGAGAACAATGGAAGTGAAAGCTTCTCACCCCATCAGATAGCTTCATCCTTCGACGGAGCAATACCCCTCGCAGTGGAAGATATGGATGGAGATGGAAGGTCTGACGTTCTGTCCGGAGCCTATAACCTTGGAACAGTTGTCCTGTGGAAGAATGAGCTTCAGAGCTCCATCGGCGATGCGGCTGGGAACGTGTTCATGGCGTCACCTCTTTCCAATCCCTCCCAGGAAGCAGTTCGTATTGGAATTAGCTGCGGTAACGAAAACACGTTATCCGTCTCAGTAATTGATCTTTCTGGAAGAGTGGTTGCGCAAAGGAGTCTGGCCGGTGCAAGGGGTGAGTCAACTGAAGTGACATTCGAAGGTTTGAATCCGGGTCTCTACCTGGTCAGCGTTAATGACGGCAATTCGAGGATCTGCACAAGAGCTACTGTATCTGCAAGGTAAACCCTAGAACCCGAAAAACCTGCCCATGAGCTTTATTGCCAGGTCACGCCCCAGGAGCTTTTTCGCCCAGTTTGCCTTCCTTGCATTCATCCCCACCAGGTAGCAGAATCTGGGACTTTTCTTCCCTATGACCTTCACGGTAACTTCCGCCACCTTCTTCGGGTGGATCCCAAGGCTGCTGTCTATGCTTCTCACAACATCCGCATAATGCTGGTCGACGCCTGGATTCCCCTCCGGCTCGTATGTGTTTCCTGTTTCGTTGAAACCTGTGTTCACATTCCCGGGATGAATCACGGAAACCTTTATTCCCCTGTAAGCCACCTCGGTTCTCAGAGATTCATAGAAACCCTCGATACCCGCCTTGGAAGCCGAGTAAAGAGATGACATCGGAACACCTACGCATGCAGCAATGGAACTAACGCCGATAACAGATCCGCCGTTTTTCATATGGGGCAGCAGATCCCTGACAAGTTTAATGTGGCTGAGGAGATTCACCTGAATAACTGAATCGATAAGATCGTCAGAAAGGTACTCCACAGGATGGGTGCTGTGAACGGCGGCACTCACCACTAGGGCATCCACCGGTGTGTCCAGCTTCTGGACGTACTCCCGCACACGTTCCCGGCTGGTAATGTCCAGAACAGCGGTTTCAACTCCGGGAATGCTGAAGGGCTTTTTATCGACCCCCGCAGTACGATAGCCCCTGTCCTTCAGAAGCAAGGCGGTTTCCCTGCCTATACCCCCGGCTGCGCCGATAACCAGTGCGAAGGGCATCAGAAGAAATGTCTGGCGAGACCCAGAATCCCCTGGCCCCAGGGGACCCTGTGGGAAACACCGTCTCCGCCTTTTTCGAAATTGTCCCTGTTGTCCAGGTACCATTGGTAGTTGGCCAGAAGGGCTTCTCTGTTGGAATACTTAGGTGTGAATCCCATAAGATTCTCAGCTTTCTCAACGGAAACGAACGAGTCTTTTGTTGCGGTTTTGTAAACCCAGGGATAAAGGGGTGAAAGCTTGAAGAACTCCAGAACCTCAAGGGCAAAAATCACAAGATGTGCCGGTGATTCCTTTATTTTCTTTCCGAAGCCGGCCTTGTCCAGAACCACCTGATAATCCTCGCGCATGGTGGAGAATTCCTTTGCCCCTATGTTGAACTCGGTGTTCACTGCATCTGTATCCTCAAACTCCGCTGACAGGATTATGGCGTTGCACAGGTCTTCCACATGAAGAAGCTGGTAAAGATTCCTTCCTCTGCCTATCATGGGGAAACTTCTCCCCTCTGAGGCCCACTGATAGAAAATGGCAAACACCCCAAGCCGCTCAGGACCCACGAAGGATTTGGGTCTTATGGTGGTTATGGTCATTCCCTTCTTCCTGAAATCATTCACAATACCTTCGGCCTCGATCTTGGTGGAGCCATAAGGTCCCACTCCCACCATGGGATCGTCTTCAAAGATAGGATGCTTTTCGGGAATACCGTAAACCGCAGTTGAAGATATGTAGATACCCCGCTTAACTCCGTGAGCCTCGGCAGACTCAATGACATTCCTGGCTCCCTGCACGTTAGTTGTCAGAATGTCAGCCTTTTTGTAAAGGGGAAGAGCTGCGGCTCCGTGCATGAACACGTCGATGTTTTTCGCCATGTGCTCATCCACTGCTTTTCTGTCCCTGATATCCACTATGTGATGGTCGATCCTGTCCATCATGTCCGGGTATGTGAAAGGCTCTATGTCCAGGGACACCACCTCGTGGCCCCTGCTGACAAGTTCTCGGATCAGGTTTATACCAAGAAAACCAGAGCCTCCGGTTACAAGCCATCTGCTCATTTCAAACCCCTTCTGGAGAATTATGTCTGATGTGATTCGGCTGGCAAATTAACCGGAAGTAGCGTAAAAGTCAATAGCGGAGGGGCTGATAAGCCCCCCCCGCCGCAGTAATCGGAAGATTAATTATCTGACGATTGCGATCTGTCTGTTGACGACTTCACCTGAAGTGGTGGTAAGTCTCAGGAAGTAAACACCCGGTTCCTCTATGGTCATGTTGTATATGGAACCTGCTTCGAACCTCTCTACTGAACGGCCAGTAACGTCGAAGATCTCCACAGTCCCTGTGGTACCCTGTGGTACATAGCTGGAAACCGCGAAGGCTCCGCTGGATGGGTTGGGCCATGCGCCGAGAAGTGCATTGCCATCAATGGGAGCGGTTTCTTCTTCATAAACACCGGTGCCGGTATCTGGAAGGTCCGCGAAATGTGCATTAAGAACTTCCTTGGTACCCGTTGAAAGCTGAACCCATGTAGAAGTGTTCAGGTTGTTGAAAATATCCGTGGTGGGATTCAGAGTGTAGTTACCCTGAACACCAAGGGTCTGGGGATAAGGGCCGGTGAAATTCAGAGTCTGTCCACCTGTTCCCAAAGCCCAGGCCACAGGGATCCACATCATTTCCTGACCGTTGTAGCCGCCCCACGAACCTATGGCGATCTCATGGTCTTCAAGGATGTTGGACCACACCTTGATCGTACCTGATGGAGGTGCCTGTTCAGCGGTAACACTGATGTAAGCCGTACCTCCGCTTGCATTACCGACGTAGTTCACATCGATGTCGATGTATGATGGAACAGCAAGGCGGTTGTTGATGGCGGTGGCATATGCGCTGGGGGAAGCACTAGCGGCCATACCGTCGATCTTTACAGTGGGAGTTCCACCAACACCGTAGAAACTGAATCTGCTTGTATTACCTTCGGGGCCGTTGTAGAAAAGGTAATTGGGACAAACGTCATTTGAAGCGACGAAGGGGTTGATAGCGGCTTTAGCAGCTGACCAGTTGCTATAGCAGCTGCTTCAACCAGTTTGGGTGAAGTACTCCCAGGTCACCACCCTGTCCGCCGCATAGGATGCGACAGCAAGGAAGACG
>CAZNFQ010000118.1:0-5780 GCA_964571965.1 uncultured bacterium
GTACGGTATTCTCGGACTGGACAAAAAAGGCATCATAGAGAAGTACGGAATGTAGGAAAAGAGATAGAAGGGGGAGGCGGCCGCCTCCCCCTTCGTACAGGAGGGGATGAATATGACAGAGACAAAACTTGCCAATCCTGCTCCACTGGGGCTCATGGGATTTGGCATGACCACGGTTCTTCTTAACATTCACAACGCAGGATTTTTCCCCATGGACACAATGATACTTGCCATGGGAATATTCTATGGAGGTCTTGCCCAGATCATCGCAGGAATCATGGAGTTCAAAAAGGGCAACACCTTCGGAATGACCGCCTTCACCAGCTACGGATGTTTCTGGCTCACCCTGGTATTCATGATTATGAAGGGAGGGACAGACAGGGTCTTCATGGGATGGTACCTCTTCATGTGGGGTCTTCTCACCTTCTGGCTCTGGTTCGGCACCTTCGGGAAGAACAGAGCAATTCAAACAGTATTCTTCACCCTTACAGTGCTTTTCTGGCTTCTGGCAATAGGTCACTGGTTCGAAATGCCCACAGCTTTCAACACCTTCACTGGAATAGAGGGCATTATAACCGGCCTCTCAGCAATCTACCTGGCAGCAGCTGAAGTGCTTAACGCAGATAAAGGCAGAACGGTCCTTCCAATAGGCTGACAAAGCCAGGAACATCTGAGAATGAAAGCTGGGGGTCCTGAGGATCCCCAGTTTCTTCTTGTAAATGCATCAATAACAGAAGCAGACACCATTCTCATTTGCTTTTAGCTTCAGGCAAAACCCTGATGATGAGAACTCCATGGTCAGTGAACCTGTTCAATTAATCATATAATATTGACAAGAAGTAACGTTTCAAATATTGCTTAAAATGTATGTAGTAGCCGCCTTAAAGAAATGGTGGTGTTACCATGGTTCGATCTATTTCTATTTTCTTCATCATCTCATTCACGGCTCTTGCCGAGGTTGTCACACAGGACGACTGGTCTGGGGGACCAGGCATACTGGGTCCTGTGAATGAATGGGGCGGTTTCTTCTATTCGCATGACAACATGGAATATCAAGGTGGTGATCTTCATCTGCTTAAATCTGTCGGACACTCTGTCGGATATCTCTCAACGGCCGGGGGAATCGATTCGGGGGATATAGACGCAGATGGTGACGCCGATATAGTCAGCTGCTCATCCAACGAAGATGTTGTTCTGTGGTATGAAAACGTGGACGGTACAGGCATTTCCTGGGTTTCTGACATCATAGACTCTGGTGTCGAAGGACCGAATTCCACTGTGGCTTCTGATATTGACGGTGACGGCGATATCGATGTTTTGGGAACCGTCTACTGGGATGACGACATCATCTGGTGGGAAAATACCAGTGGTGGTGAACCAGCCTGGATTAAGCACATCATTGACGGAAATGTCAACGGGGCGCAGGGTTGCAGAGCAGCCGATATAAACGGAGACGGATACACCGATGCCGTGGGAATCTGTTACATAGATGATTACGTAAGCTGGTGGGAGAATATCGACGGCAGCGGACAAACCTGGACAGAACATGTTATCGCAGAGGGATTTTTAAGTACCATTGATGTTTGTGTCAGTGACATTGACGGTGACGGCGATCAGGATGTTGCCGGGGCATCTTATGAGATGGAATGCATCAGATGGTGGGAAAACACCAACGGTTCTGGAAGTGCGTGGACAGAGCATGTCGTTGATGCGGTTTGCTACAACCCTGAGTCCATTGCAGAGGCTGACATTGATGCCGATGGCGACTGTGACCTTCTTTACGCTTCCGGAGAAGCAAATCAGGTTATCTGGGCTGAGAATGTAAACGGTTCGGGCACGGTCTGGAACGAGCATATCATAGTCGATAACTTTGCCTGTGCATGGGTCGTTCATGCATGCGACATTAATGAAGACGGATATGTCGATGTTGTAAGCACCTCCTATACAGGTGATATGGTAACATGGTGGGAGAATTCCGATACCTCTCCAGGTCAGTCATGGAACGGGCATCTGGTAGAAAGTGATTTCCCAGCGTCCCGTGGAATCGGTACTGATGACTTGAACGGTGACGGTAAAACAGATGTTTTCGGCTACAGCTGGGGGCAATCACTAAGATGGTGGGATCTTAGTATTTATGCTGCAGATGCCATTCTTGAGTCTTCGATCCTTGGTGTATTCGGAGTTGAATCCTGGGATAATTTCTCCAGCAATTCCACTCAGCCCCCAAACACATCCATAGGTTACCAGTTAAGAAGCTCGGCAGACTGGTATCAAATGGGAAACTGGTCTGCGGTTTTCCATTCTTCAGATACAACCCTCACAGGCATTCTGTCCGATTCAACAAGGTATCTTCAGTACAGGATCATTCTGGAAACCTCCGATCCCGAACAGACACCTGTGATTGAGAGTGTTTCTTTTGACTACTCTTACTCCGTGAACACAGACGAACACGGATCGGAGCTTGCCACCTGCTGGGGACTTCACCCCATCCAGAACCCCTCCATCGACGGTATGTGTTCTGTTAGGATCAGTTTGCCCCGGGATGCATATGTTGAACTGGATGTTTACGACATCTCCGGTCGTCTGGTAAGATCTCTCTCAGGCCAGTATGAAGAAGGTTCATGCACAGTTAATATCGGTGAACTGACAGATGGCATTTTCTTTTGTGTCATGAGATCAGATCAGTTTCATGCCGTGGAGAAAGTAGCGGTGCTGAACTAAGACAAAGGTGTTGTTTTAAGAAGATCACTCATTGCACGGTGATTTTTGACAAAACAAAGATCCCATTGTAGAATCGCCCCTTGTTAACAATCACAAGCATTTCACAAGGGGTATCAATGAGCGAAAACAAACTGGCCAACCCGGCTCCGCTGGGTCTAATGGGATTCGGTATGACAACTGTTCTTCTTAACATTCACAACGCCGGATTCTTCCCCATGGACGTGAACATCATGGCCATGGGTATCTTCTACGGCGGCCTTGCCCAGGTAATCGCCGGGATCATGGAGTTCAGGAAGGGCAATACCTTCGGGACCACCGCCTTCACCAGCTTCGGTTTCTTCTGGATCACCCTTGTATTCATCATCATGAAGGGCGGAGCAGACAGAATATTCCTCGGCTGGTACCTTTTCATGTGGGGTCTTCTTGCCTTCTGGCTCTGGTTCGGCACCTTTAACAAGCACCGGGCAATCCAGGTTGTTTTCGCAACAGTTACAGCCCTCTTCTGGCTTCTGGCAGTGGAACACTGGTTTGCAATGCCAAAGGCATTCAGCGTTTTCACAGGGATCGAGGGAATCGTAACCGGCCTATCAGCTATCTACCTTGCAGCAGCTGAGGTTCTCAATGAAGACAAGGGCAGAACAGTTCTTCCCATCGGTTTGATCAGGAAGAAATAGCAGAGCAGAAGCAACAGAGCAGGAAGAACAAAGAAGACAAAAAGAAGACAAAAAAGAAGAAAAGAAGTAGAATAGACCCATGAACAGACAAGCACACATACCCAACAGTTGTTGTACCGCCGACAGAAATGACTCGGCGGGGGGTTCCGTGCTGTAAGAACAAGCTAATAGACTAAGCAAAAGAATAAAGCAAACAGAAACCCGTAGCCGAAAGGCTGCGGGTTTTTCTATATGAAAGGAAAGAGATGGGAACAACTGGAGACCTGTTGAGCACCATAGGGAACACGCCCCTTATGGAGCTGAGGCACCTGTCACCAAAAGGAGGTGCAAGAATCCTGGTTAAACTCGAGGGTAACAACCCCGGAGGTTCCGTAAAGGACAGAGCCGCGGCATGGATGATAAGGCACGCCGAAAATGACGGACACCTGAAACGGGGAGGAAGCATCCTCGAAGCAACATCCGGCAACACCGGCATCGGCCTTGCAATGGTCGGCGCCGCTCTGGGGTACAGAGTGAAACTGGTGGTAGCAGATAGTGTGAGCATTGAAAGAAGAAGAACACTGGAAGCCTTCGGAGCAGAGGTGATCACCACCCCGGGTCACCGGGGAACCGATGGAGCCATCGAGGAGGTAAGAAGAATAAAGGAAGATAACCCCGGAATGTATTTCGTTCCCAACCAGTATGCCAATAAAGCCAATTGGTTAAGCCACTACGAATCCACCGCTGTTGAAATACTCAGGCAGACAAAAGGAGAACTCCATGCCTTCGTGGCAGGCATGGGAACAGGAGGCACCCTCATGGGCCACAGCAGACGTTTCAGGGAAGAAAATAGGAAAACAAGAATTATCGGAGTTCATCCTGAACCGGGTCACACCATTCAGGGTTTGAAGAACATGACCGAATCCGAAATCCCTGAGATCTTCGAAGAAAAAAGACTTGATGAAACAGTAACCAGGGACGACTCCCAGGCATTCACCATGACCCAGCGGCTTGCCAGGGAAGAGGGCCTTTTCGTGGGATTGAGCTCAGGTGCAGCTGTAAGTGCCGCCATTGAAACCGCTGAGCAGATGAAGCCAACCCAGACCATTGTGGTAATAGCCCCGGACAGGGGAGACCGATACCTATCAACCGGCGTTTTCAGGGGGGCATGAGAAGTTATGTTACAAAGTACCCACGGAAGGAAACCCATGAAGAAAACAGCAGTTGCTACAGGAATATCATTCTTCTGTATCATGCTTTCCCTAAGCGCTTACATGCTCCACTGGAGGGTGGAGAACGAACCAGGAGCCAGTTCATTACCTGTGCTTATCGTCTTGCATTACGTACTGCTTGCAGTGGGAGCATCGTCACTCATCGCTCTTACCATAACCTCCGCCAGAAGGGGCAGCCTGACCCCTGGAAGAATACTGATGCCGGTTCTTCTGGCAGTTCTCTGCTACCTGCCCATACTTGTTATTACTCTTTTGATGATGGCTTAAGGAAAGCACACTGATACGACAATTTTCTGTGAGGCACTCCAAAACACGAAGGTTCCTGTGCGAGTGACGCACACATTGGATACTTCCAAGGTTGATGTGAACATTTAATCAAGCAGATCCATTTTCCTGGGATTATCGCTCATTCCCTTCATCACATGCAGATAAACCCTTGTCGTTTCCAGATTCTTGTGCCCCAGCAATTCCTGTATCTCGCACAGATCCACCCCGGACATGAGCAGATGCGTGGCGAAACAATGCCTGAGAGTATGAACTCCAGCACGTTTAGATATCCCGGATGCATTAACCGCTTTTTTCATTTCATTCTGAATACCGGTGGGATGCAGGTGGTGTCTCACGATACCTCCGGAATCATTATCCCTGCAGAGTTGTGATGAGGGAAACACATACCACCATCGCCAGTCTCTTCCGGCCTTCGGGTATTTCCTGAGTAGGGCACCAGGCAAAGCAACCGGTTCTGAACATTGATTGAAAAGCCTTTTGGCATGTTCTATCTGCAGCAGAAGACTGGGCACAATGCTTTTTGACAACAGGGTGATCCTGTCTTTTTCTCCTTTGCCGCTGCGAACGAGGATGGATTCTCCTTCGAAGTCTATATCCTTTATACGCAGAGAGATGGCTTCACCGAGCCTTAATCCGCTTGAATAACAAAGACGCAGAACCGTACCTGCTGTTCCAGCTGAGTGTTCCAGCACTCTCTTTACTTCAAAAGGGGTCAGCACAACCGGCAGCCGCTTGGGTTTTCTGGCCCTTACAGCGTCTATTCCAGACGGTTCCTTTTCCCAAACATTCCTGAACAAAAACAGAATGCTGTTGAAGGCCTGGTTCTGTGTGGAAGCTGAAACCTTCCTCTGCAAAGCCAGATATGTCAGATAATCCGTGAATGATG
>CAZNFQ010000119.1:0-5731 GCA_964571965.1 uncultured bacterium
GAAGTAATGGAACCATGGCCGATATAGGATATGAGGGAAAGGCCGTCGTTTATCTCAGCTGAAATGTTGGATACAGAGGGAGAAATTCCTCCGTATGCACCATTGGAACAGTAGAGGGTAACGTCCATGTTGCCGTCATTAGCCATTATTTCCTTGTATCTGTAGGACATCCATGGGTCCTGGAAATCCGTCGATCCGATGCTTATCCCGTACTGGAACCAGCTGGGAGAAGGCTCATAGGGATCCGTTTCGTAAGAGAATATTTTCCATGTGGAATAGGGAAGGCTTGCAGTATCGCTGCAGAGCCTTGCAACATGGACGCTTGGATCCACACCGGTGCCGATTACTCCGTACTGGTTGTCTGAGGCAGTGCTTCCAACCCAGTAAACCGGTACGGAAGCCTCATCACCAAGTAGTAGACAGTACTCAGGAGGATTGGGCCAGGTATTGAATGCGTCTACGATGTATGCGTCTATTGCCGAAGAGGTTGTGCCGATGGTTTCCGTGGTTGCAACGTGTACCTCGTATCCCTTCTCACGCTTCCACTGGATCAGGTCCGCGGCAATGTCAACCGCCTCCTGGGGACCGATGACAAGATATGAACCGTCCACCAGTGCATCTGTAAGCTGAAGGCCAAGAACATCTTCGTAGATGGGCACGTAGCTTCTGGTCATACCTGAGGGAGCCCTGTAGAGCTCGTTCTCGCCCTGATCCGTACCGCTTACGATCCTTACCTGAACGTTGGTGGTGATGTATGTCTCGCCGGTTACAGGGTTAACGGAAACAGGATTGTAGCGAAGCCATGCAACACGGATGTCGCGAAGTATGGAAATTCTCTCTATGGTCACTGGAGAAGAAGGATACTGTGAAGAAGAACCCATAACCGTTTCATCAACCTTCAGAGGAAGAGCCCCTGCAGTTCTTTCGGGGAATGGCTGAGCGGGAAGCACGTTGTAATTGCCCAGCACCGACACCTCGGAGCTTACTATCTCCAGGCTGATGTCTCCTGTGTTGGGAATCTGAACCATTCTTCTGATGCATGGAACATCGGGGGTACCAACTTCAGCTCCGTAGCCGCCGCCCGGTATACGGAAAATGATTCCGCTTCCGTAGCCGTCAACCGAGCTTTCGATGGTTTCAAGGGCCGTGAGATTGAACTCGACCACAGGCCCGTTGTCCATACCGATGTACTCAGCTGATTCAACCGGTTCGGGCGCTCTGTACACAGTGGCAGCAAAAGCCGATGCAGCCGCCAGTGAAACTACCATAAGAATCCTGATCATCTTTACCTCCAGTGTATATATATATCAAGACGGGGTTCGCTTAACCCTAAAAGCAAACCCCGCCTGAGTCAATGGTTCCTGAAACGCTGTTTTCTCAGTCGATGAGAAGCCCACCGTTGTACATCACCATGGGATTGAAGGTTGCGAAGTCCGCCTGATGGACCAGAACCGTTTCCAGTCTCTGTGGCCTGCCGTCACCCTCTTTGGCATGGCAGCCTATCATGTTGATTATTTCATCGGGAAGGTCTGCCTTAGCTGCCAGAATGGCTCCGGATATGGGATGCCTTGCGCATTTGCCGCTGCGGCTCTTCCTGTGACCGTCCTGGTGCCTCTCTATTTCAAGAAGCTTTCCAACATCATGAAGAAGACCGCCTGCCACCAGCCAGTCCATGTTTACGGTAAATGGCGGTGTGTATGTTCCCTCGATGGCCAGAGCCAGACCTACTGCCCCTTCTGTCACCGCAATTGTATGCTGAATGAGGTTAACTCCATGGGTCTCGGTGAGAAGCGTAAACGGTATGGTCTCTAATTCTTCCGGACTCCAGCCGCCCTGAAGGGCAGCAGTTTCCCAGACATTCACCACTTTTTCTCTGAGTTCCCTGTCATTTATTTTCTCAAGCTGAGCCTGAAAAAAGGATTCTATTGCTTTCCGCACGGTCATCCCTCCATTGCGGCAATGATAGCGTCAGTCATCTGACGAGTGCTTGCAGCGCCCTTCTCGATCACATCAGGCGTGCCGCGCATCTTCAGCATGTCATAGGTTCTTACCTTGCCTTCAGCAACAACCTTTTCAATGGCTTTTCTGATCCTGGAAGCTTTCTCCACCTCTCCGATGTGGTCGAGCATCATGCAGGCACTGAGGACCATGGCGATGGGATTCACAATGGAAACATCGTAGTCGGCATACTTCGGAGCAGAACCGTGGGTGGGCTCGAATACAGCCACTTCATCACCGATGTTGGCGCTGCAGGCAAAACCGAGGCCTCCCACCAGGCCGGCAAAACCGTCACTGACTATATCACCGAACATGTTGCCGCTGACCAGAACGCCGTAGTCTTCCGGGTTCTTTGTGAGCCACATCATCTGGGCATCGATGTTGGTTTCCCAGAGTTCTATATCCGGGTAGTCCTTTGCAATCTTCCTGCCCTCTTCCCGCATCATGCCGCTGGTTTCCCGGATCACATTGGGCTTTTCACAGATGGTGACACTCTTGTAACCGAATTTTTCAGCATACTGGAAAGCTGCGCTGAGAATCCTGCGGCAGGCATTCCGTGAGAATATTCTCGTGGAAACAGCAAGGTCCTCCCTGGGAACACTGCCGAAATTCTTCTTGAACTTCACATGGGTGTTCAGTGCATCGTAGACCTGATCAGGGGGGTTCGTCCACTCCACTCCGCCGTAAAGCCCCTCGGTGTTCTGCCTGAAGATAACAGCATCCACAGAAGGTTCTTCGATGGTGTTTCCGGGACCTTTCCTGATGAAGTTCAGGGGATTGCCTGTAAAGGCTTTGCAGGGCCTGATGCATATATCGAGGTTGAAATGCTGACGCATTCCCACTATGGGGCTGAAGTATACCAGACCTTTGTCTCTCAGGGAAGGATCGAGATCCTCGAGGGCCTTGTCCTTCGGTTTTGAGGTTATTGCTCCGAACAGGGCTATCTTATGCTTCGCCAGAAGGTCGATAGTACGCTGGGGAAGGGGGTTGCCCTCCTTCTTCCAGAACTCCCAACCGATATCCGCGTGCACGTAATCGGCTTCGAAACCCGCTGCGTCCAGTACCCTGACAGCTTCCTCGAGAACGGGGGCCCCGATCCCGTCTCCCGGCATGGTAACTATTGTTCTCCTCATTCGGTTTTCCTCCTGAAGTTTTCGGTTTCCATTGAATATCCGCCTTATGACGGAATTACGATAATACTACTGGGAAATTTCCCCGGGTACCCCGCTATCATTACAGAAGCCCCAGAGCGGTTGAAACAGCGGTCTGCATCTGTCTGTCTATTCCGTTTCCTGCGTCGCAGGGCAGAACCTGCACGAATATGTCGGGAGAAACCCCGGTGTTCTCGAGATTCTCACCGGAAAGGGTGTACCACCCGGTACCCGGAAGCCTGAATCCCGTCCCATCCGCCAGCTGAACATCGGTGGTGCCGATTACAGCTCCGTAGGTGGTGTTTCCCACAATGGGTCCCAGGTTGAGCTCCTTCCAGGCAGCAGGGAATATCTCCGCGTCGGAGTAACATGTCTCGTCTATAAGAAGTACCAGAGGTTTCCTGTAAACTCCAAGGGGCTCCACCGTGGACCTTCCGCTTCTGTCCCTGCTCATGGCGTAGGTTTCCCTCGCGAGGCTTGCAAGGATCTGATCGTGGGTGGATCCTCCTCCGTTCCCCCTTACATCGATTATCATGGCATCTCTGCCCAGACCTTCCGCGTAAAGGTCCCTTCTGAAATTGCTCACCGATTCAAGGTTCATGGAAGGAATGTGCAGGTAGCCGACACGGTCGTCTGAGAGCTCCTCCACCATTCTTCTGTTTCCCGCAACCCATTCATCATAGGTGAGTCTCCACAGATCCCACTGGGATATGGGTGTGATCCGCACCGAAGAATCACGGTTGTCTCGAATGAAGCTGAGGGATATCTCCCTGTCCGATGTGTTTCTGAAGGGAGCATAGAAGTTGTGGTAACGGTCTACTCTGGTTCCGTCCACCTCAGTTATTATGTCCCCCCGCTGAAATCCTGCCAGGTAGGCGGGTGACATGGGAAGAACACTGTCCACCCTTATGCCCTGTCCGTTCCAGTCGCTGTCGATAAATATTCCGGTTTCACCTGTGTAGGCTGTTCTAGAGTACTCCCATGGGCCGTAAATACCAAGATGCGAAGCTGACAGTTCTCCAAGCATTCTGCGTACCACGTCGTTGAATTCAGAATTAATGAGAGCGGCGGCAGCCCTGTCTTCGTATCTATCCCGCATTTCGTTCCAGTCCACGCCGTGCATTCCGGAGTCATAAAAACTGTCCCGTAGCATCCGCCAGGCACTGGTGAACTTCTGCCTCTGAAGCTCAGTTACAGAACGTGAGCATGGCGCAGACCATACCAGAAGGTCTCCGTCGGTATTTCTCAGGGATGAACCGTAGCTGAGATAGTAAACCGAACCGGCGGTTTCGGTGTCCGTGGGCTGGATCCTGGTTGGAGAATGGTCACCGAAGCTCTCCCGCTGAAGGTTCTCTCCGTTCCATTCAACGCTCCAGAGATCACTCTGGCCCGACTGGTCCGTCGCAGGGAAATAAAACCTGCGGCCATCTGGAGACATCCCGTAGAAATCGTAATAGCCCTCCACTGTACAGAGTTCTTCCGTACGGGCATAAAGATTTGTGAAATCAGGATCTATCACTTCCAGGGGCATGTCGAGGAGTTCCTCTTTTCTTTCCATATCGGCTTCCCAGTCCTCGGGGTCGAACCATGCCTGAACGATGTGGTAATCGCCGTCGTCGGTTCTGCTGGCCCATATGAGCCTTCTGCCCTCGGAGGTCCACATGGGCTGGAAATCGTCGTTGGGGTGACGGCTCACGTTCAAAGGCTCTCCGCCGTTCACGGATACTATGAAAACATCTTCTCTGTGAGCTTCAACAGTGGTGCTGAAGGCTATCCACCTTGAGTCGGGGGACCAGCTGTGATGAAGTATCCCCGGTGTATCGCAGATCCTTCTGGAGCGGCCGCCGAGAACGTCCATCACGTACAGGCGCCCTTCGCTGTCCAGGAATGAGAAATCTCCCAGGGGTGACCACTCTGGATCGGTTGCGGAATCAAGACCGGTGTTTACCTCCCAGGTGTCGATTTCAATGGGCTCACCCTCGTTGAGCTTCACCGAACCAAGAACCACTGAGACCTCACCGTCCTCCTCCCTCTGAAACAGTATCATGGAGCCGTCAGGGCTTATCCTTGGCCTGCTTTCCAGGGCTGAGGTTTCAGTTATCCTCACAGCTTCTCCAAGACCGTCATCCTCAATGGGGACCGCATAAATTTCTCCTTCGGCTTCCATCACCATGAACGAGCCGTCAAGGGCTGCGGAGAAATCGGTGGTGTAAACTCCGGCGAAGAAGAGTTCCTGATCGGGAAAGGGCAGATCAACGGTGGCAGGTATGTAAATTTCCTCGGGCAGGAAGTTTTCAGTGGAACACCTGTAAAGTTTACCCCGGGATTCAAAAACCACCAGCGATCCGTCGGCGCTTATGGAAGGAAAAGTAATATCGCCCGGGATACCCGCCGAAAGAAAAACACCGTCAGTCCCGCAGAACCTGTCGATTCCCTCCGTATCTTCCATTACGTAGAACAGCTCTCCCGAACCGTCCATCATGGGCCAGCGCTGATCAATGTTCCTGTGGGCAATGGGTTCGCATTCTCCCCGGGTGTAAAGCCACAGCGAGCTTGAAGCGCTTCCCCGGTAGTGTTTCCGC
>CAZNFQ010000120.1:0-5635 GCA_964571965.1 uncultured bacterium
GCTCCATTCAGAAAGCCCTGGCTGACATTCCCAGAAGTCAGCTCGAGGAGATGCATGGCAGATGGATATCCATGCGCCCCCAGAGGGGTATTCACCCGGTCATTATGCAGAAGCTGAAGGCTGGGGCTCTCTTCGCTCTGCTACTTCTAGTCTCTCTCTCACTGGTTTCCCTTTATCTGAAGCACAGGCTGAACGAGAAGGTGAAGAACCTGGAGGCGACACAGACCGAACTCATGGAGCAGACCGAGAGGCTCCGCCACGCCGAGAAGATGGAAGCCCTTGGCAATCTGGCAGGGGGAATAGCCCATGATTTCAACAACTTGCTTCAGGTCATAGACGGATACGCCCAGCTGCTCCTGGCAGGGGAAAACATTCCTGAAGGGGAAAGAGCCCACCTGGAGCACATCTCAGGCGCCGGCAGAAGGGCTGCAACACTCATCAGCCAGCTTATGGCCTTCAGCAGGCACATGGAGTTCAGGAAGGTGCCGGTTGATCTCAATGCCGAGGTAAAAAACGCAGTGGAGATACTCAGACACACCATTCCCAAAATGATAGAGATAAAAACGGATCTCAAGGAGGGTCTGCCTCCTGTTCCCGCCGACCCGGTACATCTGGAGCAGGTGCTTTTCAACCTGGCGGGTAATTCGGTGGACGCAATGCCCAGCGGTGGAGAGCTTTTGATAACCACTGAAATAATTAAGATCGAGAGAACCTTCTGCCGGGAAACAGCCACGGAACTGAACGGTGATTTCGTGATGCTTACGGTGAAAGACACGGGCAATGGCATTCCACCGGAAGTCCAGCAGTACATGTACGACCCCTTCTACACCACAAAGGAATCCGGCAGGGGAACAGGCCTGGGCCTTGCCTCGGTATACGGAATAGTAAAAAGCCTTGGAGGCTGCATCAGGTGCAGCTCTTCCCGGGAAGCTGGAACTGCTTTCAGGATACTTCTGCCGGCATCTGATGACCCGCCTCCCGAACCGGGAGACATTGTCCGCAGCAGCAAACCGGAAGCCGGTAACGGCGAGATAATCCTCGTAGTGGATGACGAGCCCAGCATAACCGGTCAGTCATTTGAATTTCTCACCGAACTGGGTTACGAAGTGCTTACGGCTTCATCCGGCGAAGAGGCCCTGGAAATCAGAAAAGCCACAATAACCGACCTCATCCTTCTGGACCTGAACATGCCGGGGATGGGCGGCTACCGCTGTCTGAAGGAGCTTAAAGCCATTAACCCTGAAGAAAAGGTCCTGATAGTAAGCGGCCATTCAGAGTACGATGTGAACCTGGGCGACCTTATGAAAGAAGCCTCCGGCTTCCTCCGCAAACCCTACCGTCTGGACGTCCTGGCTGAAAGGATCAGGGAGATACTGAAGGATCACGGCTGAGCCAGCCGGGAAAGAATTCAGTTCCCCCTGCATCTGATTCAGTAAAAATCGCATGCGGATCACGGGCAGAACTCCGCTGCCCATTCCGTCTTGCAGTTTTCGCGGGCTTGCTGGTATATTATTCAATATAATACTATACTTATCAATATACTATGTAAATATCGCAATATCGTGTTCCATAAGGAATACGAATCTTTAACCGCCAACATTTTGCAGCTATGGGAAAAAATGCAAAGGATCAAGCTATTGCCGTAGCTATTGACCATCGTTCAAAATCCATCAGGACAAACAATATAAGTATATATAAAAAATATAATATAGTTATATAATATTTATATAGCATATTCATCTTGACATCCGGGTTTAGCATCAAGTATTTATACCAACGGCTGAGCGCTGTGTCAGCCAAAGATCGGAAAGTGTCCGATCGCCCTTCCAGACAGCCCCTTTCCGTTTCTGTATGCTGACCCGCGCAGGAAACCGGAAAGCCCGGTGAAAAGCAGCCGATCTGGAAGGGAGTGCATAATGTGCAAGCTGTTCATTTTTGCGTCTCTCCTGCTCATTCTGTCATCTGCGGCTTTAGCACAGGGAACTGTGATAGAGACATCATTCTACAGTCAGGCGGTGGGTCAGGAGAAGGCGGTCAAGGTTTATCTGCCGGAGGGTTACAGTGACCACTGGTGGATGCGGTATCCGGTTATTTACTATCTCCACGGAGCTGGTCAGCTCCTGGGACACGACGAGTTCCCCTACCTGGTAAACTCACTTGACCAGATGATCTCCTCCGGGGATATCTGGCCCGTTATAGTGGTGAGCCCCGACGGGTTTACTTCCCCGTATCCTTCGGGATTCTACACCAGTTCAGTTCTCTATGGAGACATGGAAGGCTACATGACAGATGATCTGGTTACCTGGATGGACGAGAACTACCGTACCATTCCATGGAAGCGGAAAAGAGCGGTGATGGGGCATTCCATGGGAGGCTATGGCGCCATCATGTACTACGGCAAGCATCCCGACCTGTTCTGCGCAGCTGCCGGTGTGTGCGGTACAGGGCTGGATCTGCCCTCAATGGTAAGCATCAACATTTATGGAATTCTTGCCGAGCTCACAGGGCCCCCGTACTATTACGATCCCACGGCGGGTTTCGCCAACGCTGTGCTTTTCAGCATGGCCGGGGCATTCTCACCCAATCTTTCCAATCCTCCGTACTATGTGGATATCCCCCTTGACGAGAATGGCGAACTGATACCCGAGGTCTGGGACCTCTGGCTGGAACACAACCTCCCTGTGTATCTGGGATGGCTGGGAACCGACTGCTGGTGGAACAGAACCACCATTTACTTCGATGCCGGAACCGAGGATCAGTTCTATATTGTGCCTGCCAGCAACGCGTTTGCCGCGAATCTGGACGCCATGGGGATAAACTACGAGTACCAGGTATTCACCGGGGGGCACTTCGACAAGCTGAACGAAAGGTTCCCCATAGCACTTGAGTTCCTCTGTTCGGCAATGCGTAACCGATGGGGATGGTGGTGGGATTCAGAACCGGAGTTCTGCCAGATGGAGAATTCTGACAGTGCCATCGGGTTCCACTGCTCAGAGGTTGCTCCGGGAGGCGGCGAACCCTCTGTCTCCTTCCAGCTTGAAGCACCCGCGAATGTGTCTCTGGTCATCTACGACGCCGCAGGCAGAGTAGTTGGAACGCCCTGTGAAGGTCCCCTGGATCCTGGCTGTCACAGGGTTGATCTTAACAGGATGGACCTTTCCACAGGTGTTTACTTCTACTCCATAACTGCCGGCAATGACTTTGCCACGGGCAAGATACTGATGGTGGAGTAACCGGGGGCTAAACAAAGTCGCCTATGATAGAAGGTGCAGGCATTATCACCATGCCTGCACCTCTCTAAGAGTTCTGGAGTATGGGTGTTCAGTTTCAGGGGGGCATATCCTCCGGAACAACTGGCCGGCGGTTAAGGCCGGCTTCCAGCGGGAAAACACAGGGATTCAAGAGCAACAGACAATAAGTCCCTGCTATTGATCCCGATCCAGGATCTCCCTTATCTTCTCTGCCAGGGTGCCCTTCGAGAAGGGTTTCTGAATAAAGTTAACCCCCTCGTCCAGTACCCCCCTGTGGGCGATCACATCGGCGGTATAGCCGGACATGAAAAGACGCTTTATGTCGGGATAGAGGGAGAGGATGTTTCTTGCCAGGTCCCTGCCGTTCATCTCAGGCATGACCACATCGGATAAAAGCAGATGGATGTTTCCCGCATGTTCCCTTGCAAGCCGGATGGCCTCACCCGGTGTGTCTGCGGGTAATACGGTGTAACCTTCCAGCTCCAGCATCAATGAGGTCATTTTCAGTATTGCCGGTTCGTCTTCAACGAGCAGAATGGTTTCGTTCCCCGATTCACAATGATCCGGGAGAGCCTTCTCGGAATAAGGGGGCTTCTTTCCCCGGTAGCAGGGCAGGTAAATACTGAAAGAGGTTCCCTCTCCAATTTCGCTGGAAACAGTGATGAAACCCCTGTTCTGCTGCACAATGCCGTATATTGTGGCAAGTCCCAGCCCGGTGCCCTGTTCTCCGTCCTTGGTGGTGAAGAATGGTTCGAAGATATGCGAGCGTATCTCTTCACTGATTCCGCAGCCGTTGTCCCTTACCTCGAGCTTCACATAGTCTCCCGGTGTGCAGCCGGGATTAGCGGAGCAGTATTCATGGCTGAAAGAGGCATTGTCCGTTTCGATGATAACAGTGCCGGGATTATGGCCGATTGCGTCTCTGGAGTTTATGGCAAGGTTTGCCAGTATCTGATCAACCTGCCCCGGGTCTATGTGCACAGGCGGCAGTTCGTCAGCGGGTTTCCAGAGCAGCTCTATGTCTTCGCCTATTAAGCGCTCCAGCATCTTGAGCATGGCTGAGATTGTATCGTTAAGATCAATGACCATAGGTGCGACTGTCTGTTGTCTGGCAAAGGCCAGGAGCTGCCCGGTAAGATTGGCCGAGCGTTCACCGGCGTTTTTCACCTCTTCCAGGTTTTCCCGGAGGGGATTGTCAGCATCCAGAGCATCAAGAACCATTTCGGTGTGGCCCAGTATTACACTGAGCATGTTGTTGAAGTCATGAGCAACACCTCCGGCAAGCCTGCCCACCGATTCCATCTTCTCCATCTGCTGCATTCTCTGCTGCATCTGCTTCTGACTTGTCATGTCCCGCACCAGTCCCAGCAGACCCACAACCTCTCCCTGCGAGTTGCGAACCGGTGTTCCCACGGTTTCAGTGATGAACTCTGTTCCGTCCTTTCGGACATGGTATATCTCGTAGGGTTCCCACTTTTTAGAAACCCTGGAATTGTATCTCTGTCGTCCCTGTTCCTCATACTCCTCATCGCTGCGGTACAGTATCCGGGTCTTTTTCCCCAGAACTTCCCCGGGCCGGTATCCGAAAATCCTCGTAAAAGAGGGATTTACCTTCCTGATGCGGCGTTCAGTGTCGGCGTAAATCACTGCGTCCGGCAGCGAATTCAGTATCTCTTCAAGCTCCGTGGCCAAGTCCTGCTTGTGCGCTTCAGCCAGTTTCCTCCGGGTAATGTCCTGCACTGTTCCCGTGATTCTGGTTACCTTGCCCGATTCATCTTTCAGGGGTGTTCCAATGGCGTGGTAGAATGCTTCCCGGCGGCTGGGCAGCAGAACCTTCAGGTCCACTGCATATCCCTCGCCGGTTTCAGCGGCGTGGATCACTGCCTTTTCGAGAAGAGCTGCGTCCTCTGGAGAATGGAGGGCCATGACCTCATCGTATGAAGGCGGTCCCTGATCCGGGTCCCTTTCGTAAAGCTCGTATGTCATTCGGGACCAGAGCAGTTCCCCTGTTTCCACATTGAATTCCACATGTCCTATGCGTGCGGTTTTCTGCGATTCCCGCAATCTCCGTTCGCTGTCCCTCAGAGCCTCCTCAGCCTGCTTAAGCTCGGTGATATCACGGGCAATGCCCAGGGATTCAATGATCCTGCCCTGAGAGTCGAACAGCGGTGCCCCTGTGGATACCTGCCATCTCCAGGAGCCGTCCCGCCTGCAAACACGGTACTGGATGGCTTCCTGCTTCTCGCCTGTGGAGAGTATCTCCTTAAGAAATGCAACGCATTTGGGAAGATCATAAGGGTGGACATACTTCTGGAAAGAACTGCCAATGGCGTTCTCTGCAGGTTCTCCCATGAATTCCAGCCAGTTCGGTGATACATAGGTGA
>CAZNFQ010000121.1:0-5605 GCA_964571965.1 uncultured bacterium
AGCAGCTGGTTTTCAACATCGGCGGGGGCATCAAGCAGAACAAGCAGTTCAAAGCTGTTCAGATGGGCGGCCCTTCAGGGGGCTGCATCCCTGCGGACCAGAAAAACACGCCTGTGGACTTCGAGTCCATCCCGAAAACCGGGGCTATAATGGGCTCTGGGGGCATGGTGGTAATGGATGAAGACACATGCATGGTGGAAATCGCAAGGTTTTTCCTTAACTTCACCCAGAGCGAATCCTGCGGCAAGTGCACCTTCTGCAGGATAGGCACGCTGAGAATGCTTGAAATACTGGAGCGAATTACTAAAGGTGAGGGCAATCCTGAGGATATAGCAAAACTGGAAAAACTGTCTGTGCAGATAAAGGAAGCAAGCCTCTGCGGTCTTGGACAGACGGCTCCGAACCCTGTTCAGACCACCCTCAGATACTACCTGGACGAGTACAAAGCCCACATAGAGCATAAAAAATGTCCCGCTGGCGAGTGTGAAGCCCTTGTAGACTTCATTATTCTGGAAGACAAGTGCGTGGGCTGCACCCTCTGTGCCAGAAACTGCCCGGTAGATGCAATCACCGGAAAGGTCAAGGAAGTTCACACAATTGATCAGGACAAGTGCGTAAAGTGCGGCAAGTGTATAACCAGCTGCAACTTCAACGCTGTCGTGAAACGGTAGGGGCCAAAATGGAACAGATAACACTGAAGATCAACGGACAGGAAATACAGGCCGCTCCCGGAAAAACCATTCTCGAAGTAGTCAGGGAAAACGGTCTGGACGATATCCCAACCCTCTGCCACTCGAAGGAGCTTGCACCCTACGGTTCATGCTTCGTCTGCGTAGTGGAGGTAAAGGGAAGGAACAACCTGGTTCCCTCATGCGCCACCAGGATTGCCCCCGGCATGGAAGTCGAAACCAGGAACGAAAGAATAATAGAATCCAGAAAAACCGCATTCGAGCTTCTCCTTTCCAACCACTATGCCGACTGCTCTTCCCCCTGTATGGAAGGCTGCCCGGCCAACGTAGACGCCCAGGGTTACATAGCCCTTGCGGCAATGGGAGAGCTCCAGAAGGCAATCGACCTCATCAGAGAAAAGAACCCCCTTCCGGCGGTATGCGCCAGGGTCTGCGTACGGAAGTGTGAAGAGGTCTGCCGCAGGATGGACGTGGACACTCCGGTGGCAATCAACAACATCAAGCGCTACATCTCCGACTCGGACAATGCCTACGCAACTGAACCTTCATGCCTGCCTGCCACAGGGAAATCAGTGGCCATAGTGGGAGCAGGCCCCGCAGGTCTCACCGCAGCCTGGTTCCTTGCTAAACAGGGCATCAAACCGGTAATCTACGAAGCCATGGAAAGAACCGGTGGAATGCTGCGCTACGGTATTCCCGAATACCGACTTCCCGATGAAGTTCTCGACAGGGAAGTTGCATACATCGAAAGAGCAGGAGCAGAAATTCACTGCAGTGTCAAAGTGGGTAAAGACGTAACCCTGAATGAACTTAACAGAAAGCACGACGCAGTGTTCCTTGCAGCCGGCGCCTGGACAGGCAAGGCAATGAGGGTGGAAGGCGAGCACGACACCGAAGGTGTTGTGACAGGAGCGGACTTCCTGCCTGAGAAAGCCGACAAACAGGAACCCCTCAGTGGAACAGTGGTGGTGGTAGGCGGAGGCAATACCGCCATGGATGCCGCCAGAACCTCCTGGAGGCTCAAAGCCGACAAGGTGATAGTTCTCTACAGAAGAACCAAAGCACAGATGCCTGCAGATAAAATGGAGATAGAAGACTGCATCGAAGAGGGTATCGAGATAATGGAGCTTGCGGCCCCGGTGGGCATCATACGTGAGAACGGAAAGCTCAAAGCCCTTCAGTGCATAAGAATGAAACTCGGCGAACCTGATTCTTCAGGCCGCAGAAGACCGGTACCCCAGGAAGGTTCCCAGTTCGAGCTTCCGTGCGATCTTGTTATCTCAGCCATTGGCCAGAACACGGTTCTTGACGGACTCACCGAAATCGAAAAGGGCGAGGTGGAGCTTACAAGGTGGAATACCTATGTGATAAACGCCAGAACCATGGAAACCAACGTCGAGGGTATCTTTGCCGGTGGAGACGCCGCCGATGACGGCCCCACGGTTGCCATAGACGCCATCCGCGACGGCCAGAGGGCGGCAAAGTCAATATCAGCCTGGCTGAATAACGAAAAAATGGAAGCAGAACCCTTCGCAGTTCACAAAGAATTCTGGAGCAAACCGGGCAGGAATGAACTGGGTGAGATCAAGGAATCTCCCAGGCATGAAGTGAACATGATAGAGGTGGACGAAAGACGAAACAGCTTCAGGGAGGTTGCCACAGGCTTCGATGCCGATGACGCCGAACACGAAGCTGACAGGTGCCTCAGCTGCGGCTGCGTCAGATTCGACGACTGCGACCTCAGACTCTACGCCGAGGAATACGGCGTGGACATGGAAGAGTTCAAGGGCCACGTGCGCAAGCACAAGGTGGATGACAGGCATCCCTACATAGTGTACGACCCGAACAAGTGCGTTCTATGTGCCAGGTGCGTGCGCACCTGCGCAAGGATCCTTCCCATCTCCGCACTGGGTCTTGTGGGCAGGGGCTTCAGGACCGAGATGCGTCCTGCAATGAACGACCCCCTGGTGGAAACTAGCTGCATAAGCTGCGGCAACTGTGTAGACGCCTGCCCCACAGGTGCACTCACCATGAAGTACCCCTTTGCGGGAAGGGCCTGCCTGGATACTGAAGACATTCAGAGCAGGTGCGGCTTCTGTTCCCTTGGCTGTGAAATAACCGTAAGGGACTTCGGCGACGGCCACTACTTCATCAAGTCCTCAGGCGAACCCGGCGACTACCTCTGCAGATACGGAAGGTTCGGAAACGAGCTGTTCATCAAGCAGGCAAGGATAAAGACCCCCACCATCCGCGAGGGAAGCGCTTACAAAGCTGTCTCCTTCAAAGAGGCCAATGCGGCCATCACAGAGAACATCAGAAAAGCGGTAAAAGAACATGGAGCGGGAAAGGTGGGAGTGTTCATCTCCCCTGAACTCACCAATGAAGAGTTCATAACCGCAGCTAAAATCGCAAGGGAAGGCATCGGCACCAATAACATAGGTTCCCTTGCCATTCTCACAGGCGGAGGCCGCTCCGGTGTTCTCGACAACTCCCTGGGCTTTACCGCATCAACCGATGACAGAAGCTGTGTAAAGGATGCCGATCTGATAATCTGCAACAACACCGCACTGGAGGACGATCACCTGATCCTTGCGGTGGATGTGATCCAGAAGGTAAAGGACGGGGCGGCTCTCATTGTTGCCAACTCAACCCTTTCAGGCACCGATCAGCAGCTGGCAACCCTTGCCGTTGACCCCATGCGGGGAAGGGCATCCTATTTCTGGAACGCGGTGATGCAGGAGCTGATCAACAGAAACGCAGTTTCTCCGGAAAACCTGCCGGGTGGAGACCAGTTCATGAACAGCAGAACCGCCGGCATAGAAACCATGACAGCAAAAGCCGGGGTTGAACCGGAAGACATAGCAAAAGCGGCTGACCTCATCGAGAAGGCGAAAAGCATCGTGATAGTTCACAGCCCAGACAGGCCCCATGACACCGCCCCGGAAGACATGGAGATATTCGCCGACCTCACCCTTCTTCTCAGGGCTGCTGAAAAGAATGCCAACCTGCTCCTTCCAAGACTCATAGCCAACAGCGCAGGCCTCGAGGTAACAGGTGCCGACCCTGCATTCCTTCCCGGCAGAATAGCTGCAGACGGACTCCCCGGTGCAGGGAACAGCACAGAACTCAGAACGCTTCTTGAAAGCGGTGAGCTGGCAGCTGCACTTATTATCGGTGAAAACCCCCTTGAGTACTCCAGAACCGGTTCCTGGTTCCAGAACTGCCAGTTCATAGCAGCAGTGGACTGGACCGATACAGAAACCACAATGGCCGCCGACGTCACACTCCCCGGAGCCACCTTCCTTGAAACCCCCGGAACCAGGTGCAACTTCGAGGGCAGCGTTCTCTGCTTCAATGGCGCAGTGGCTCCTCCATCCGGCAAAACCGGCCGGGAAGTTCTCGAAGAGCTTGCAAAAGCATTCGATGTTGAAGCAGCCGACTCACAGGAAATAGCAGAGAAACTGGGAGAGAACGCAGCCTTCTACTGGAATACAGGTGAAGAACGAAACTGGGATGGCAAGGGAACCCTTATCCCCATAACCATGGAGGGCAAGGCTTCCTCCATTCAGCCGCCTCTCACCCACAGCCAGAACTACAGGAAAGAGATAAGGGAGGTTGGAACCGAGCGGTTCCGGGTTCTCTAAACCCACAGATACCACAAAGGCGCCTGCAGCTGCAGGCGCCTTTGTGGTTACCCCTTTACTGAAAAAAAAGACAGCTCACTCAGATCTGAATGGACTCCAAAGGGGTATCCATGATTCACCGTCAAATAGAAAAGGTTTTCTTTCCGGTTCCCGGCCGGGGGTAAGCACAACGGCAATTCTCTCCTCTGGATCGTAACTCACCACAGTAACCTTGCAAGCTCCATTCCCCGATGCCGAAAGAAGCAGCAACTCCTCTGCAGGTATAGCCTTCTCGAAAGCCATACTGAAGAACCCGCAAAACAGAACTAAGATAAACCTCATCCTTCTAAGGCTTTCTGCTCTTATCCTGGGCTGTAGTTGTCTGTAAAACAAGCACCATGGCGGCAGCCAGAAGTATAACGGCTTCAATAACTCCCACTTTCCAGTAGGTAAGCAGAGCAAGAACCAGCAGTACACATGCTCGAACGATGCTGCCCACTCTGGGGCCGCCTGCTTTTTTGCACCTGATCCCCGAGAAGAGGATCAGTCCGCCTGCAAGAAGATTCAGCCCGGGGTTCAACCAAAGGGCCTGTAACAGGTTCCCCGTGAGGTGAAGAACAAAGAACACGATCCAGATCGCAACACCGGAAAGAAAGGAAACTGCGGGAACAATGAACTTCTTCTCCATGCCTTACTTCCTTAACTCCACCGAAAACAATGATTTCACTGAAACACCCGCACAAACATAAGGCACAATGCTGCCCGGCTGCCAACCATTCCCGGGTTAACGCCCCCTTAACACTCCCCACTTATTAATCAAAAATGCAGGGATTTGAGGTAAAGGAGCTGAAATGAAGAAAAACGTTTTCCTGGCAGAGCTGTTTGGAACCTTCGCCCTTGTTTTCTTCGGCTGTGGAGCGGTTGCAGTCAGCAGCCTCCACGGAGGTGCCCCGGGCCATACAGCGGTCAGTCTGGTTTTCGGTCTCACGGTAACTGCAATGATCTATTCCATCGGGAACATCTCCGGAGCTCACATTAATCCTGCGGTTACCCTTGGTTTCCTCTTCGCTGGAAGACTGGAGGGAAAAACTGCGGTACCCTATATGGCAAGCCAGCTCATGGGAGCAACTGCAGCAGCATTTCTTCTGAAAGTTCTTTTCGGCAAGGGGAATCTCGGACTGACCCTTCCCTCAGATTCCATTCAGCAGGCTTTTATCATGGAAACAGTACTTTCCTTCTTTCTCATGTTCGTTATCTTGAACGTTTCCTCGGGACACAAGGAAAAGGGAATAA
>CAZNFQ010000122.1:0-5587 GCA_964571965.1 uncultured bacterium
CGTACCCAGCGCTACCCCATAAGCCTGTTTACTGGGAACGCAGTGACTGAGCCTTCACCATGCTGCCGCAGGTGGAGCGCAATGCTTGCCTCCGCAGTACCAGTTATCGGCAAAGTTACTGCTGACGCAGACTTTGGGCTTTTTCCATGGCATCCATGGCCTGTGAGTTTCTGCCCAGGGTGCTGTATGTCTGGGCAAGGAACTCATAGTAGTCGGCGTTGTCGCCGTCGTACTGAATGGCTGCAAGTATTGCCTGAAGAGCGTCATTGTCTCGTTCCATGCGGATGTAGTTTGCATAGAGCATGTACCAGGCATTGGCGTACTCTTCAGCTGTGAGTCCCTCTTCTTCAGTAAGTCTGGTCATCACGTTCACGGACTCGTCGTAGTTCTCCATAACGAAGTATGCATGTCCTATCATTGCCAGAACCTGATATGTGTCTCCCAGGGTTTGCCTGCATTCCTGGAGCGCTGCAATACCCTCGTCGTACCGTTCCATTTCAATGAATGTGAAGCCCCTTGTAAGAAGAACGTGAGCCCTCATATCCTGTGCATCTTCAGGGGTGATCCAGCCCTCATCCACTCCTTCATCGATGGCAACAAGCGCATTGTCATAAATGGCTATCGCCTCATCGTACTGCTGGGAGAGAATGTAGAATTCTGCAAGCCCTGTCATGAGATCGGCATTGGAGGGATCGATCTCGATGCCCTTTGAGTAGATGGCAACCGCCCTGTCCATGATCTCGGCTTTTTCAGCTGCATCTTCTGTGTTGAAATAGAAACTCTTGAGTATGGCGCCGGCGTTATAGGAGGAAAGAACCACACTGGAGATCATTCTGTCGAGCTCTTCCGTAAGCTGCTCGGCAAGAACGGGGTCTACGGCTTCATCTATTTTTACCCGAAGCAGATCGATCCGTGATATGGCAAGGTCAACCGAAGCGAGGAAACTATCCAGTGCCTTTTCCTTTTCACCTGCGTTCAGAGCGATCTGACCGAGCATCTGATCGAACTCAGGTCTGCTTGGAACGATGTTTTTGCCGGTTTCAAGCATTGCGATTGCCTCGGCGGTGTTTCCGGCATCCACATATGTTGTTGCGGTGTTGTAGAATGCCGGCCAGTAGTTTACCATGTTCGCGGCGTAAGTGGGATCAAGCTCGTAGGTCTTCTTGAAGGATTCCGCAGAACCTTCCCAGTTCCTCATGAGACTGAAGGCCCTTCCCCGCCAGTACCAGACCTCGGGGTTACTGCCTTCACCGTTGGCTATTACGCTGTCCGCAAGATGGACGGCTTCCTGATACTCACTGTTCTGTATATGAACCTTTATTCCGGTAACAGCCGGTGAGGAGCAGGCAGCTATCAGAAGAAGCCCGGCCAGTAACGTAACCAGGTATTTTGCGTTATTCAAATCAATCCTCCATTCAGACAATATTATTTCATTACAAAAAAATGCCGGAAGGCACATCAATGGCAAATCTGATTGAAAACCTCACTGAAGTCAACAGAGAGCGGCCTTGACCGTGCCGTAACTTCATTGCAGAATGGTCTGTTATGGGAGGTTATGATTGAACTGTTTTCTTCTGCCTTTTCTTTTATGGAGAGGGGCGCTTCTGGCGCTTCCCGATGTGGTCCTTCCCGTGGAATCCGAAGAACGCTCCGTATACGTCAGTATAGACGAGCAGGTGGTGGTTTTCCTCGAGGGAGAAAGAGAGGCGAACCTCGCCCTGGTATCAACTGGACGGCCGCCTGTTCACTCAACACCCACCGGCCAGTTCAGCGTGCTTTACAAGAGATGGGCCCCAGTATCAAGCACCTACAGAGTACGGATGCCATACTGGCAGTGTATAGAACCAAGCGGAGCCATTGGCCTGCACCAGGCTTCTCCTTCAGTTGAGTACCGTCTTGGAGAACCGCTCTCCCACGGATGTGTCAGGCTGGGTTACTTCACCGCCAGGTGGGCATACTTCTGGGTTCCCGTGGGGGCTAAGGTAGTAATAGAATAGAGTTCACACCATATCCGGTCTGTCTCTGTCCAGCCTCTCCACTATCTCTTTTATTCTCTGGGAGCTTCCATCCGCCATTACAAGGGTAGCCCTGTCCGTTGAAACCACACTGACCCCGCTCAGACCAACAACCACGGTGAGTCTTCCTGTTTCGTCGAATACCAGAGTATCCTCCGAGTCGAGAAGGATCCTGTCTCCCTTTTCCACTCCTGCTTCCCTCGCTCCCGGCCAGTCTCCTATGTCGCTCCACCTGAAATCAGCTTCCACAACCACTGCCCTGTCCGTCTTTTCCATTACCCCATAGTCCACGGATTGAGATTCCAGGGCCCCGTAGATTTCAAGGGAGGGGCTTTGTGTGTCAGGCATGGCTTTCAACGAGGCATGGAGCTCCGGCATGTATTTCCCCAGCTCATGAAGGAAGGAATCAACCTTCCAGATGAACATTCCCGAGTTCCAGAAATAATCACCTGATTCCATATAGGAAACCGCCGTGCTCCTGTCAGGTTTTTCCCTGAACTTCCCCACCTTCCAGCCGGGACCTGTTTTCCCTCCCCGCTGTATGTATCCGTAACCTGTAGCCGGATGAGCAGGAGGTATTCCGATGGTGCATAAATGCCCCTCAGAAGCCAGTAAGACAGCATTGGCGATGGTCTTTTCAAAACCTTCAAGGGGTTCGATCATGTGATCACTTGCCGCAACCACCATTACCCTCTGGCCGTGACCTCTTCGTCTCAGGGTCTCTGCGGCCCAGCCCACGCAGGCGGCAGTATTCCTGCCAACGGGTTCCAGAAGAACGTTATCCTCACGGATCAGAGGAATCTGAGAGAGGACGGTCTCTCTGTGCTCGCCACCGGTAACCACCATAACGCAAGAGGGATCGGCAAGATTACGGAATCTGGCAGCTGTAAGCTGTATCATGGTGCCCCCGCCCAGGAGGTCCATGAACTGCTTCGGTCTTTTCCTCACAGAGGCAGGCCAGAACCTTGTACCTCTTCCCCCGGCCATGATGACGGCGAACACCTTTTCTGAGCTCATCTTGTTATCCTTACTATCCAGGTCTCCCCGGCGGTTGAACACACACCGCCTTCTTCAGCAGCGAAGAAACAACTTCCGGAAGCGTGGTCGTATGCAATTTCGAAGGGTGCAAGCTCCACACTTCCGGCACCGGTACTCCGAAGTGAATAAAAAGGTGCATCCAGTGAGCCTGAAACGGGAACGGCCCTTCCTGACCGGTTCCAGTCCACGGCTTCAAGACCCTGTTCGATATGCAGTTCCCTGGGGCTGCCGCTGGAATCCCTTCTGTCATAATCCCATAATCGGTACGTTATAGTGCAGTTCAGCTGAATTTCCAGCACGGTGAGTCCTCCGCCCAGGGCATGAACCGTTCCCGCAGGAAGATGGAAAAGATCTCCCGGAGACGCCTTTAACGTTTCAAGTATTTCCTCTACTCTGCCCTGGTTTACCCTTTCGGCAAATTCCCCGGGAGAAACACCCTCCTTAACTCCATGGAGTATCCTTCCCTCGCCCTGGAGAATCACCCAGGATTCGTCCTTCACCGGAGGTATACGGGTTCTGCCGGGATGCACCTGTACGGAAAGGTCTCTAGCTGAGTGCAGAGTTTTCAGTATAACCGGAAATTCACCTGCAGGAAAAAAGTCGGCGGCCCTCAACTGACTGCCTTCAGGTGTTCTGAGGATTGTGTCCTCATGAAACCACCATATCTCACCAACCGGTTCTCCCCCCTGAACGGAAGGGGGAAGTGAACCCCAGATCCTTTCCACCTTCAAGGGCATGCACCGGTAAATCAAATTCTGCCTGCCATTCCGGTTACAGCTTCCATGACTGAAGGTCCGGTTGAGTCCCTCTCCGGGTGCCACTGAAGGCCAAGAACCCTTTGATCAGCACTTTCCATGGCCTCGATAATGCCGTCGTCAGCTCTGGCCGTGACCCTGAATCCATCCGGTACCGACTCCAGAGCCTGATGGTGCCATGAAGAAACATCCGGGCGATCCCCCAGAAACCGGTGAAGAATGGAATCGGGGTGGATGGTCACAGGATGGGACAGCTGGTCAGCTGAAGTCCCGTCGTGGGAAACGCAGGTTTTCAGGTCCTGTATCAGAGCTGCTCCGTGGGCAATGCCTATAAGCTGCATTCCGAGACAGATGCCCAGAACCGGGATATCCAAACGTCTGGCCGCTCTGTAGAGTTCCATGTCCCACAAAGGTCTGTCCATTTCAGGATTTCTGCTTCCCATGTTCTCTCTGTTGAAAATTGACGGGTCCGGGTCTCCTCCACCGGTCAAAACCAGCATATGGAAACCTTTCAGAATATCATCAGGAGAAGCGTTCTTAACGGGAAGAACTGCCATGGGCAGAATGCCCTTCCTGTCCAGCAGCGCTGCATAGCAGTGGTGAAGGCAGTAACGGTATGGTCCATAGACATCTTTCTCGGAGCCCTTGAGACCGTACCAGACCTGTGAGACAGCAACCCTCATCTCACCCTGTCTCCGTCATTCTGCGTACTGCCAGTGCAGCCCTTTCAGCGAGATGAGGCGGAATGAGTATTTCATCCTCCGGTGATTCCAGTGCCTTCAGCACATGCTCCAGAGTTGTAAAACCCATATCTTCACAGACTATCTTACCCGCAGGAATGAAGGTTCTGTCCGGGAAGAGTGTTTCCAGACGGTAGATCATGCCCTCTTCCGTGCCGATGATAAATCGTTTCGCAGAAGACTTTTCAACGTGTTTGATCATTCCTCCGGTACCGAGAACTCTGTCTGCTTCCCGCCAGAAAACAGGAGGGCTCTCGGGGTGAACCAGCACTTCTGCATCCGGCCAGCGGGTCTTCCTGTCAAGAAGGCTTCTTATGTCTCCGCCGCTGTGTGCATGACATCCTCCGGACCAGATATGAACTGTCTTTCCGGTGTTCCTCTCCACCCAGGTTCCCAGATTTCTGTCGGGACCGAATATTATCTCCGTACCGGCAGCGGCTTCTGCAACCTCGATGGAATTAGCGCTTGTGCAGCAGGACCATGCCTCTGCCTTAACCTCGATGGTGCTGTTAACGTAAACTATTGCCGGAGCGCCGGGATACATCCTTTTCATATTCCGCAGGTCATCAGCTGTCATGGAAGCTGCCAGGGAACAGCTTGCATCCGGAGCAGCGAGAACCACTGTACTGTCAGGAGAGAGAAGCTTGGCTGTTTCAGCCATGAACCTCACTCCGCAGAACACCACCAGGTCGGCGGCTTCATCGGCGGCTATCCTGGAAAGCTCAAGGGAATCTCCCACATGGTCGGCAATGTCCTGAATCGGACCGGGCTGGTAGCTGTGTGCCAGCACTAAGCCGCCTTTCAGATCCTTGAGCCTGTCTATTTCTTCAGCTATTCTGCCGGGCATCTAATCCTCCCGCCGGTTTTATAAGCCCACCGCAAAGAACCGAGTCATTCATGTAAAGAGCGCCGATCTGCCCCGGTGACACTGCTTTTTGAGGGCTTCTGAACACAACCTCCGCAAAGTCTTCGCAAAGTTTTACACGGCATTTCACTCCCGGTTTTCTGTATCTTATCTGAACTTCACATTCAAACTCAT
>CAZNFQ010000123.1:0-5577 GCA_964571965.1 uncultured bacterium
GGAGTACCCTACAGTTTCAACCCCTGCACCTGGGCGGGAATAAAGAACAGCTTCTAGAATCAGAATTGCCGTCGGTGCTCCGCCAGCGGCCCCCTTCGATGTTCTCCTTTTCAAGTGTTGTTTTCCTGACCAGCAGGTACTCCGCTTGTGAGGCACCCTATATATTGTCTTCATGTGGTAGCCGGGGTTGACCGTTCCGGAATTTGATTGCCTGCACAGGAGGTTCGTAAATTGAAGCCTACAGCCGCAGTCCTTCAGAAACCTTCTGCTTTTCCATTGTGCCTGAATAGTTACTGACATGGTCAGGGTTGAACTTTGCTTCGATGAACAGAGCCGCTGCAACGCTTCTTCCATGGAAAGGGCGCTGGCTGAGAGATCGATCCTCACCGTTCCTGCGGGAACTTCAAGTGTTTCTGCCATGGTGCTGCTGCTTTCCCCTGAATCGGGCTTTAGTGAAGAGTTGCTTTCCAGAGTTGAGAAAGCCGCTGCGGCAGATATGAGCATATATCCGGTATTCCTATGTCAGTTCCAGCTTTCGGAACGGCTGAACTTTCTGATCTCGAACCTCCAGTGGATCCATGCCTCTTCGGGAAGCCTGGATGAGGCTGCAGGGAAAATTGCCGAAAGTCTGCTTATTGACTCTGCGAAGGGGGAAGGTGAGGTTCCTCTACCCTTCAAGCCCTGCAGGGTGGTCTGTCCCGGGAACTTCGTTGGAAGACTGAAGGAGCTTCACCGGCTGCAAGCTGCTTTGAAACAGGCTGAAACTTCTTCCGGCCCATTGATCCTCGGTATACGCGGTGAGCCAGGGGTGGGGAAGAGCAGCCTTGCAGGTCGGTTCCTTACATCGGTCTGCGGCGGAGCTTCGTGCTTCAATGCAGTGACTGCAGATCCGGAAGACCGGTCTTTGGATTTCATTCTCTGGGCAAGACTTGTTGCCTCCCTTGCCGGGTGTATGGGCCAAGTCCCCCTTTCGGCCTCTGCCCTTTCCCGGCGGTTGGGTTTCACAGGTGATCCGGCACGGGTATCTGAGGCATGCTATCTTCTTCCCATGTCCCTTTCATCCTCCATGCCGGTTCCTTCTGACCCGGCCAAGCTGGAAAAGCGAGTAGCGTCATTCATTGCCCAGTTGCTCAAGCTCTCATTCAGACAGGGAAACCGGGTATTGTTCATCGACAATCTGCACTGGGCTGACAGCGGAAGTCTTGTGATGCTGGAGGATTTGCTTGCAGAGCTTGGTACTCTGCCGCTTCTTGTTCTTACTGCATACAGGCCTGTAATTCCCGGAGGAATTCCCGTTGATGTTCCAGTTCCCGTGAACTGCACCGCCGCCGGAGAGATAACCCTTCAACCGCTCAGTTATCATGAATCAGCAGAACTGCTTGGGCTGCTTTTGAATTCAGACCCCTCTTGCGACCACCGCATAGACGAACTTGCCCGTACTGCCGGGGGGTGGCCCCTGCACCTGGAGCTTCTGGCCCGTGAAGGAGAGGCGCTTTCCGGAGAGGAGACCCCGGGAATCCGGCAGCTGATCCATGAAGCCTTCGAAAGGCTTCCCGCCGGACGAAGAAAAATTCTTCAGGCCCTGTCCGTTATGGGAGCTGAATCTCCAGTGGAAGTGGTAATGGAAACAGCGGGAGTTTCAGGAGATCTCGAAGATATTATTCTGCAAAGCGATGAATTTGCGCTACAGGAGAAAACCTCTCTTACTCATAGAATTCTTTTCAGACAGGATATGCTGCGGGAAGCCGTTTACAGATCTCTCAAGCCTGAGGAAAAGCGAGAGCTCCACCTGATGGCGGCAATGGTCCTTGCAAGGAGATACCGCAGTGATTCCAGGTTCTCAGGGGAGATATGCACCCACTGGGAAAAAGCAGGCATGCTTGAGAAAGCACTGGAATACGCTGCCAGATACCTTGAACACATGAATTCCATATACCACAGTTCGGCGGTCGTTGTTTGGGCGGAGAGAACCGAAGGGTTCATCATGCAGCTGGGTCTTGACGAACACAGAGCAGAGCCGCTGGCCCTATTCCTGCAGATGGAGGAGGAGGCTCTTGGGAGAATGGGGCTGTTCCGACGCCGGGAAGAGATTCTTGACAGGCTGGAGGAGATAGCGGTTCGTTATGACCTTTCCGAAAGCCTTGTGTCCTGCTTTTGCTCCAGGGGGTTCATGAGGAAAGACCAGGGCCGGTACCAGCAGGCGGCAGAGTTTTTTCAGAAGGCTCTCGATCTTTCGGAGAGCCGCAATAACTCATACAGAACTGCCTGCGCTGTTGCTGGAATGGCTGCAGCCATAAGCGATCATGTGGACAAACTGGAGCAGGCTGAAGAACTGTATCTAAGAGCCCTTAAGGTATTCATTGATCTGGATGAAAAAAAGGACATAGGCACCACTTACATGCATCTGGGTATTCTCTACCTGGATTCAGACGATAAGGAAAAAGCTTTGGACTATGCCACTCGTTCTCTGGAGCTGTTCCGGGATACCGGGTACCTCTACGGTGAGTCCATGGCTCTGATCAATATGGCGAACGTCTATTCCAAAATGCGGCGCACAGGTGATGCGGTGGTGATGATGGAAAAGGCAGCCGTTGTTATGCGGAAGGCAGGTGACCTGCACAACCTGGCCATTGTTCTGGGCAACAGGGCGAACGAAATCAGCAGGCTTGGAAGGCTTACAGAAGCAGAGGAGGGCTACAGGGAGGCAGTTGAACTCAACTGCCGGAACGGGAACAGGAAGAGCGAGGAAAAGGCAAGGGCCAACTATGCGGACTGCCTTCGCAAACTGGGGCGTTTCGATGAATCTCTGGAGCAGCTGAAAAAGGCGGAAGAGATCAATGCAGAGACGGGAAACACTCACTGGCTGGGGAGAATACTGGAGGGAAGGGGCAGAACATTGATGGAGAAGGGCCTCTATTCCGAGGCACGGACCGCTCTTGAAAAATCCCTGAAGATAGCAGTGGAGAAGGACTACGGTTACAGAAACAGAATACACTGCAGCATGGCAATTACTGAACTTCAGGACGGCAGGCCAGGGGCGGCTCTTGAACTCTGCCGGAAGGTTCTGGAGAATCACCATGGATCATTCTCAGTATCAGCTGCTGAGGCCCTTATCATCGAAGCCGATGCGAAAAGCGCAGAGGGTAAGCCCCGGGAGGCCCTTGAAATTGCCTGCAGTGCATGTGAATTGGTGCGGGATACCGGGAGTGTTCTTGTCTCTGCATCTGCCCTTGCCTGCAGAGGCAGAATCCTCATTGCCTCTGGCAGAACCGAAGAAGGTGGTGACCTACTTGCAAAAGCAGCTGCAATGGCTGACAGATGCGGTTACGGAGCTCTGTACTGGTTCAGCGGCACGGAAGAGTTCAGAAAGAGACTTTGACCTCTCCGCCGGTCTGAATAGTGGATAATACTGCCTGCCTAATGTAACCCCTGGTGAAGCTGTACCTTGTTCCGAATGAACTTCCTGCTGAATCGAGTATTTCCCTGGCAACAAGGTCTGTCAGTTCCGCCTTCAGCTTGTTCCTGCCTTTTGTGAGTGAGGGTTCAATTCTTTTCGCACAGAATAGCGTTCCCGACGATGCTCCGGCTCTCAGGATATCACGCTGGAAGGCGGTGAGTCCCGCCAATACCTGGAAGGCCTCCTCCTCCATTGCCGGCGGAAGCGAATCCGGGTTTCCCTGCAACTGCCACAGGCCGTCGATCTCCATGAGCTCTCCGCTCCCCAGGGTCTGCACGAGAAGTTCCCTGGCAAAAAGCGGGTTTCCCCCGGAAAAGGCAAGGATATCTTCCAGGGTTTCATCGCGGAATTTCCCGATGCTGCCTGTGATCACTCCTAGCTGTTCAGCTGTAAGGCCGCCGAGTTCGATCTCAACTGTTGGAAAATGGGAAAGCACTCGTTTCAGCCTGCTTCCCGGAGGCTCCCGGAATGTGAGGATGAAGTGAAAAGGAGAACTGAAGTCATTCCTTGAAAGCAGTTCCTGAAATGTCTGCAGACCTGCGGTGTCTGACCTGTCTATGTCTTCCAGAACGATGGTAAGATGCTTGTTCTCAGTGGCTCTTTCCAGGAGCAGGCAGAGGTTTTTCCTCCATTTTTTAAGTTCCGTTACGTCAGGAGGCCGCTGTTTCACCCCGGAAAGCTCTTCCAGCAGGGTGTGCCATATTCTATTGTGGGGCCAATCACTCTCCAGGGGCGAGCACATGAAAGCCCTGCAGTTCTCCGGCAGCTGAGATACGAAGCTGGTCACCAGAATTGTTTTCCCGCTGCCGTGATCGCCTTTTATTCCGGTGATCCGATGGGGTATTCCCCCGAGTCCGGGATAATCTGCAGCTTTGATCTGATCTTCCAGCTGACCGGTGAGAATTCGCAGCTCCTCTTCTCTCACTGTGGTGCCAGAGGGTTTACTGCCGCTGAAATTCGTTCCCGGAGTATAGATGCCCGGCTGATGAACGGAGAAACCGAGCAGATGACAGCACCTTCTGCGGAACTCTTCAGAGGCAAGGCTCTTCCCACGGACTTTCTCCGAAAGCTCCAGGGCATTCATTACCGTTCCCTCTGCCTCTCTGAGAAGTTCCGACGGATAGTCGAACGCCGCCTTACC
Source organism: uncultured bacterium (assembly GCA_964571965.1). Classification (GTDB taxonomy): domain Bacteria; phylum Fermentibacterota; class Fermentibacteria; order Fermentibacterales; family JCC-6; genus Sabulitectum. The sequence goes on from CAZNFQ010000123.1 coordinate 4,599, forward strand.
CGCTGTGAGGCCAATCCCCCATTCAGGGCCAAGGGCTTCCTGAAGCATTCGGCCGAGGGCCATGGCGCAGGAAGACACATTCTCTGCGGTGTTCCCCTCTGTGAGGCCGTCAAACAGGTAGACGGCACCGGCAAGCGCCGTTCTGGCCTCTTGTCCTCCGAAGCTTTTCGCGATCTTCAGAGCGGTGGTCATTGTGAGATTGCGCAGGTACAAAGGGATGTGATGCCCAATGTGTATTGCCGTTGCGTAGAATGAACGGAATTCGGCGGTGTTTCTGCCAGGGTCTCTTCTGTGAGGAATGAGTTCCCCGCCATGGGATACGCCCCGTGCAGACGGCTTCTGCAGCATCATCATTATTCTCAGCGCGGCCTGCGGAACACGTTCTTCCGAAAGATGGATCAGGTTGTCTGATGATGTGTAGTAGAGGAGCCATCCGGGAGGTTTTCCCGTCTGGAAAAGAGCTGTTATCACAGGGAGATCCAGATTGGAGGCTTTTTCAGTTTCCCTTCTCACCTGGCTGGAGCTGAGTGATGAACCGGTTGCAAGTATGAGGAACGCGTCAGCTTTTTCGATCCCCTGCATTATCGATTCAGCCCAGTCCGCTCCCGGGGGGATATCCCTTGGAGCGATCCAGCAGGATATCCCCAGCTGCTGAAGGTTTGCGGCCAGCTCACGGGCAATTTTGCTGTCTTCCGATGAATGGCTTATGAACAGCCAGCCCTCTTCTAATAGCATCGCCTGTTCCTTTCAGGAGAAAATCCTTACTGATTTTCACAAAATTAATGATACTCTTAGAGGCTTCGGCAGACCAGTGAGGCTTATTCGCTTTTTTTAGCTGTCAGATTCTTCATCCAGGTGAATGACGTGTAGTACCTGGAAAGCTGCAGATTACCCGGAGAATAGCGTCTGTACAGGTCGTGTATCCTGTCGTGGATCTCTTTGTTTTTCGGATCGTTCTTCGTTTCCTCGAAGAATGTCA
>CAZNFQ010000124.1:0-5498 GCA_964571965.1 uncultured bacterium
CAAGATCCACGCCGTCAGGCACAGCTAAGAAGCAGGTGACAATAGGGACTTCTGGAAATCCGGTTTTTCTCAGTACGACTGTCCCAGGGCTGTTGTTAAACCTAAGGTAATCGTTGGTGTCAAATTGAACGGTTTCAGAGAGGAGGCCGCTCAATTCCACATCAAAGGTGATGTAGTTTTCAGTTGTCTGTCCGTTTCGGATTACTGGTTCCGAGCCATATAAGCACCCGGAATTGAACTCCAACCAATTTGCGTAAGTGTTTCCAAAAGCACAAACCAGTACCCCTAGAGTCAGGATCAATCCCCGCATTGATTCTCTCCTTGTCGGCTAAATGTGATTGCATCTCCCTCCATCGTTGGAGGTCTAACTGCAGTAACCGACATTTATCTACTAATTTCAACTGCGCTCCAAGAACTAAATTCGCCGTATAGAGAATAAAGAGATCAAGACGAAGGATAAAAAGGTTGAGTACGTATTTCTCGCAGAAGGTCGCGATTAGGGACTTGATTCACTCCCATGCAGTTTCATGCTGCAATGAAGAAACATTCCTCAGCAGTAGTTCCTAGATGCCCATTCTTTGGTGGATGCATGCAGATATGACGCCAATGACGCTTCAGTGAGTGTCCCCTCATTGGGTACCTGCTGCTATTCCTTGTAAATATCTTAACGCCATGGAATACACAACTGAAGACCAAGTGTGAGGTGAACGTGGAATCCGTACGCTCATCGGGTAAGAACCCGGTCCCCTAATCAAACCTGATACTAAGGCAGGCTCTATAGTACTTCTATTCCCTGTTGGCATCTATTCTTCTACAAGGAGGGAGTTCCCTCGATGATATCATAGTAATGCCCTCTGTACTCGACCTTACGAAACCTACGACAGTGACGCAATCTTCGACAGCCAGGGGATTAGGGTGTTCCAACAAGAAACTACTAGGCGCGCCATGAAACGGAAACACCTCCATTTTGGGGGTGTTTTTGTTTCCTGATACTTACAGGGTTCCTGACCCCCGGTCCACGAGTAGACGAACACATGACCTATCACGAGTGAAACCGGGGTTCGATTAAAAGGAAAAGTGCCATAAATATTCTTATTCTCTTCCACGCTATTGACATTCACCTCTGTTTCTCGCTAGCTTCTATTTGGCTCAATGTTGAGTCGCATTTGAAATGGAGGAGAGTTATGAAATTTGTTGTATGTATAGGATTGTTGTTCGCAGCAGTGGGCTTTTCGCAGGATCCCGCCAATATCCTTATTTACCATGATTCATTCGGTTCATACGGTGACATTGTTGACACAGCAGCTCAGGCTCTGTGGAGTTCTGCAAACATCGAGGCCTACACTGGCGAGCCCGGGGCCCAGCAGGTTGCCTTCAATACTGCCCTCGACGGCGGAACCGATTGGGATATTGTTGTTCTTGAGTGCTGGTATGCCAACACCAACGACATCAACTGGGCATCCCTTTTAACCCACTACAACAATGGAGATTTCGCCCTTTACGTATCCAACTGGCAGTGGCAGTCGGGAACCTCCGGTCAGGCAGCTCTCGGCAACGCAATGGGCGTTTCCGCTTTCTCCGGTTTCGGTACTCCCATAGTTCCTCATTATGCTTGGGAAACAGGTCATCCTATCTGCGCCGGTGTTTCCAACTGGGACTGGGCTGATCCGGGTCTTGGAATACTTAACTGCAAGTTTACAGTATCCGATGCCACTCCTGTTACCGGATGGACAGCATCTGCTTCCACCGGACAGGCTGGTATTTGCGTTGCAAATGACGGAAGAAGCATAATCAGTGGTTATACACCGGCTTACTCAGCCAGCGGTGATGTAATCTGGACAAACATCTACGAATTCATGTGGGAAGGTAGTGCTTTAGAAAGAACCACATGGGGCGAGATCAAAGCTTCTTTCTAAAACCATAGTTTAATTGGGGAGAACCTTCGGGTTCTCCCCTTTTTTTTGAACATCTCAAATTTTATTAACTGGTTATTCTCTCTATCTGATTACAGCACAGCTTTTTCCCCGAAAACATTGACGCTACTGAATGTATTACTATAATTATATAGTCTTATTGAAAGGAGTAAAAAATGAAAATTGTGCTGATTCTCGTTGCGGTTCTATTCTCCCATGGGTTTGCTTCTCTGGCGGAACAATCGGACTGGAGCGGGGGAACAGGTGTGGCCGGCCCTTCAAATTCCTGGGGGAACACCTTCAATTCCGCAGAATCCATAGCCTGGTTGTCTATACCGGGTCAGTTCCAGCTTTCTTCTCTACCCATAAGTCCAGCTGTGGAGCATCTTGTGACAGAGGGAATAACCAATCCCTATTCTGCCTGTGTTGCAGACCTGAACGGTGACGGATTCAACGATCTTGTTTCCGGTTCAGGCCAGAATGACGGAGTGCTTGTTTGGTTCGGTTCTGCAGAGGGCGAATGGACCCAGCAGATCGTTTCAGATGATTCACCGGGAGCCATTGGCCTGTCAGTTGAAGACCTGGACGGGGACGGACTGCTGGACATTGCTGCAACCGCAGATTCGGAACTGCACGTATTCTACAACGGAGGAGGCGAACTACCCTCCTGGGAGAAGGAAACCGCTGGTTCCGGCTATGAGTCTCTCCACGATGTTGAGTCTGTTGACATGGATTCCGATGGCGACTTCGATCTTGTGGCTTCGGACTATGATGGAGACCGCCTGTTCTGGCTTCGTAATGAAGGAACCTCCTGGACCGATCTGACAATCGATTCTGTTATCGATTATCCGTGCAAGCAGACCCCCAGGGATGTAAACGGAGATGGCAACATGGATGTGGTATGCGCAGCCTGGACCGGAGGGGCAATAATGGTTTTCTATGGCTCCGGCGGCGAAAACCCTTCCTGGACACCACAGACCGTTGACCCTGATTGTCTTGCCGCTCATGGAACCAGGGTCTGTGATATGGATTCTGACGGAGACATGGACATTGTTGGCGCTTCGATCAACAACAGCAGGCTATACCTCTACAGGAACGGAGGCGGCACCACCCCTTCGTGGAACAGAGAAGATCTTGGCACCATTGCCGGGGCATCCATGGTAAGGCTTGGAGACCTGGATGGAGACGGAGACATGGATGCTGTTTCATCTTCCTGGGGAAATGCCGGCGTAGCATGGTGGGAAAACACCGAAAACGGTACTGCCTTCGTTAAACACATTGTAAAGATGGGTGGTCAGGCGACCAGCTGGGCAACTCCCGGAGACATGGACAACGACGGAGACCTGGATGTGGTTGCCGTTCGATATCAGCAGGGCTCTCTTTACTGGTACGAAGTAACCGAATACGAATCCTCAGGGATCATAGAGAGTTCCATTCTGGATACAGAGGAAACTCCCCAGTGGTGTTCCTTCAACTGGGACGCATACGTTCCCGCTGGCTGCGGAATATCCTTTCAGTTCAAATCCTCCGACAACGTCTCTTCCATGGGGGAATGGTCGGAGGAGTACTTTTCTCCAGCGGTTCTGTCCGGGCTTGTTCACCGGTACTTCCAGTACCGGATAACCCTCGATTCCTCAGATCCCCTGTTCTCTCCAGTTGTGCACGGCGTTCATCTCAACTGGGATCCCCAGGGAATAGAGGAGAGCGAAGGTGGAAGTATGATCTCCTGTCACAGTCCGTGCACCGGAATGATCACTCTTCGCGCCTCTGAGGAGCTTCAAAGCCCCCTGACGGTGGATCTGTACTCTTCCGCCGGAAGACTGCTCCTCTCACGGTCCGTGGACAGCGGAGAAACACTTTCTTTAGAGGGGCTTTCTTCCGGTCTCTATCTTTACAGGGCAGAGAGTACTGGCGGCTTACAGCAGTTGGGCTCCACGGTCCTCCTTTCAAGATAGGGGCATGCGATGAAACAACTTGGAATATTTATGCTGCTTCTGCCTATTCTGTACATAAACTCTTCAGGAGCGGTCTTTACTCAGTACACCGTGGGAACAGGCTTCTGGAAACCCGCCGGGATTTCTGTCTTCGACATGAATGGAGACGGATATCAGGACATTCTGGGAGCGGCCTGGAACGATGACCAGATAAGTTTCTGGATAAACTCGGGTGAAGCAATTCCCCAGTGGGAAGAACACGTGGTTGATCAGTCTCTGGACGGGGCCGCCTTCTGTGCCGCAGGAGACCTGAACGGCGATGGCAATACTGATGTGGCTGCCTGCGGATTCTTTGCTGCTTCGGTGAAAATCTACATGGCAGAGGGAGAGGACACCTGGAACACTTTTACCCTTTGCGACGATCTTATCGATGCCCACGAGGTTCATCTGGAAGATGTTAACAATGACGGGCTGATCGACTGCATAGCAGCTGCGGGAGGCGACTGCTCGATTGTCCTCTGGCTGAACAACGGATCTGCTCCGGATACATGGGCCAGATACGACGTGTGTCTCAGTATGGTTGGAGGCAGATCCGTGTGCTTCGGGGATTTTGATGGCGACGGCGATACCGATATGGCCGGGTGTTCTCTTGAGAGCGATGATATAATGTGGTGGGAGAACTCCGGTGATTCCGTTCCGGAATGGACCGAGCACGAAATCGAGGATTTCTTCAATGGAGCACACATGATCCGCTCATGCGACATGAACTGCGACGGCTTTACCGATCTTGTCTGTGCTGCTTTTGTGAATGGAAAGATAGGCATATGGTACAATTCCGGAACCGTGCCCGTTGAATGGGAGAAACAGCTGATCTCCGGATCCTTCGGCCTTGCACTTGGTGTGGAACCGGTGGATATAAATGGAGACGGACTGCCGGATTTCGCCGCCACGTCCATGAACCCGGATCAGCTTGCATACTGGCTTAACAACGGAGACCTTCTCTCCACCTGGGAGAAAACTGTGGTGGATGAAGCACTGCTTGACGGATGGCCCATAGGCTCCGGAGACTTCAACTGCGACGGCAGGGAAGATCTCACCGCCGGAGCCAGCGGAGCGGGCTACATACGGTGGTACGCCAATATGCCCGGAACAGGGATCACGATTTCACCTGCTTCCTTTTCCATGTACTTCAGCAATCCCTCCCGTTCATCGGTTAATGTGACGCTGAACCAGACAGCACCGGGCAGGGCAGCGCTGAGTGTGCTCGACCTTTCGGGAAGAACCGTCTGTAACCTTTACCGGGGACCGGCTGCGGGAGGACTTACCGAACACGTATGGAACGGATGTTCTGACAACGGAACAATCTGCGGCGAAGGGGTTTATCTAATTAGAGCGGAAAGCTCCTCAGGAGAAGTAATTGTGGAAAAGGTAACTCTCCTCAAATAGTTCTCCACCTGAGAAAAGGGGAGCGGAAGGTTCGGTCAGCCTGCCGCTCCCCATTGATGCTAAAAGGCCTTGTTGGCCTCCACCATCTCCTTGACCTTCATGAGACGGGTGGTATTTCCCCTCTCCATTTCGTCAAGTTTGAGACGAATGTACCTTATTGCTTCCTCTATCTCTGGAATCATAACGTACTCCAGGGAGTTAACCC
>CAZNFQ010000125.1:0-5437 GCA_964571965.1 uncultured bacterium
CCCGCCTGACGGAATGGTACCGCCTCCCGTTGAACCGGGGTTGATAATGAGTCCCAGAGGACGCCTGATTATCGAGGGAGTATGCGTAAGACCGCAAACGAGAATATCTGAACCTGACCTGTTCAGAATGGCATCGTAGACTTCTGCGGCGGCATTATCCGGAAGGCCTTCCGACTGCCTTCCCGGAAGTCCGTGTACGCAGTGTACGGTTTTCTTTCTCACCTGGAACCTCAGTTCCTCGGGCAGGTCTTTCAGCCATTTTTTGTTCCTGTTCGAAATGGAATCCGATGTCCACTTGAGAAATGACGAAGCGATATTGGTCCAGTGAGGATTCTCGAAGTTTTCTCCCGTGGACTTCCTGCCCCGGGCAATGGCTCTGTCACAGTTCCCCTGGATGCAGTCGATCTCAGAATTCCTTAACAGTTCTATACATTCTTCCGGCTCAGGGCCGTACTGGACCAGGTCTCCCAGGCACACCACGGTGTCGATCTCCCGTTCGTTGATTTCGCGGAGAACCTGTTTCAGCCCGGGAAGATTACCGTGAACATCTGAAAAAAAAGCTATTCTCAAGTTTCCCTCCGGATTCGGGTGCAGCCTGAAATATACAGGGAATGCCGTTGATAAAGGATTACCGGTGGACGAACCTGTCAAAGAGACTCCACTCTTCCACTGGGGTATATGAAAGAGCAACCAGTTCATGCATGCTTCCGGCAGTTACAGTTTCCCTCACATGGGTTCCACCTGCAAGAATGTCTATTGGCATCTTGTGGTACTCATACTCATAGGGAGGCTTGTTCCAGCTGGTCTCCGTGCTTCTGAAAAAGTATTCAAGTATCCCCAGTGCAGCCAGGAAGGGTCTGAAGGAATCTTCATCAGTAACATGGATCTGCGCACCACCGCACTTTTTACCCTGATGCTTGTTGAATGTGGGAATGAAGAAGTGTGGCCTGAGCACTGCTCCCTTCATGAAAACTGACCCGTTGAGTTCTCCGCAGAGTTCCCATGGGTCCGTCCAGGGAGCTCCGAAAATTTCGAATGGTCTGGTGGTCCCTCTGCCCTCGGAGATATTCGTGGCCTCAAGAAGACACATTCCCGGATACACCAGAGCCGTTCGTCTGGTGGGCATATTCGGCGAGGGCATGACCCATTCCGGATCATCTTCACATTCCAGAAGAAGAGGTCTTGTGATCCCGTCGTACTCTGCAAAAAACACCGCAAGCTCACCAAGGGATAAACCGTGACGGACAGGAATAGGGTACATGCCCACGAAGGAAGAGAATTCAGTGTCCAGAATGGGACCCTCCACCCTCGTGTTCCCTATGGGATTTGGTCTGTTGACAACGGCCACGGGAATACCAAGTTCGTGACACTTCCTCATGGTAAGTGCCATGGAATAGACATAGGTGTAGTACCTGCTTCCCACATCGCACAGGTCCACCAGAACACAGTCCGCTCCCTGAAGCATTTTTTCTGTAGGCTGTCTGGTCTTCCCGTACAGGCTGTATACCGGCACTTCGTACCTGGGGTGAACGTATCCCTCCCACTCGATCATATTGTCCTGGGTTTCACCCCAATACCCGTGCTGTGGCCCCATGACCGAATGAAGAACACCCTTATCGTAAAGGGTTTCAAGGGTAGTTACGAAATCGGAATTCACCGAGGCATAATGGGACAGCAGGCAGATTTTTTTCCATGGTAGGTTTTCCAGTGCCGGAATTTCGTTATTTTTCATGGGATAAGAATATGAAATTACACTGCTTTCAGCAATAAGTGAAGGAGTTTTCATGAATGTTTTCAGCCAGACGTTTGATGCCGTCAAGAAAAGCTGGAATGTACTGATGGCGGATAAGGAGCTTATACTTTTCCCGGCCATCTCAGGGATCTTATGCATTCTGGTCAGTGCCAGTTTCTATTTCCCCGTATCCGCTGCCGGGCAGAGCATCGAACAGATGTATACACATAATCAGGCTGCTTTCCTTGTACTGGCTTTCCTCTTCTATTTCCTGAACTATTTTCTCATAACCTTCTTCAACTGCGCAGTGATAGCCTGCGCTGAGATAAGAATGGCCGGCGGGGACCCGACCCTGGCCGACGGTTTCAGAGCCTCCTTTGCCGTAACCAGCTACATTGCCATGTGGGCCGTGGTTGAAGCAACCGTGGGAGTTATACTGAAATCACTGAGGGGCAAGGGAAGAAGAAGCCTGATTACAGGCTCCCTCGGCACCATGTGGACCATGGCGGCTTTCTTCGTTCCTCCCCGTATGGTAATAGACCGGACCGATCCCTTCACCGCCCTTAAAAGTGCCTGGAAAGACCTGAAGGGCAACTGGGGCCATCAGCTTGTGGGTGGTGTGAGTTTCGGACTTCTGGGTTTTCTGGGAGCGATACCTGCATTTCTGCTGCTGTTTGCCATGGGGACTCCAGGGGTAGCTCAGGTCGTTTTCGCAGGGATATGGATTCTTTGTGTCTCGCTTCTGGTATCCACCCTCAAGGCGATCTTTCAGGCTTCCCTTTACCTGAGCATGCGGGACTGAAAGTCAGCTGAACTCTATCAGGTCGCCCTGGCGGAGAAACCTTGCACCGGAACCCCGCAGAGACATATCCCCCTCGATTTCTTCCGCGAACCATGGTTTCATATGGAAAATGTATATGGGAATGCCAGGTATATCCAGTTTGGAGATCTCGGCAACTGCCAGTGATGGCGAAAGGTGATCAGCTGCAAGGGCTATACCCCTGCGTGAGTCGGGGAAGGAAACCTCTATGACGGCTGCGCGGATGCTACCCTCTGAAGCAGCGGTTGCCCAGAGGCTGTCGGTGGGACCGGTGTCACCTGAGTAAACCAGAGTGAAATCCCCTGAACGGAAGAGATAACCCCGGGCCCCCGCCGGGTGATTCACTGGAACCGCCATGCAGGAAACACCTCCGGGGAGATCTGTCCAGCTGTAGTCCTCTATGATCCTGTATTCGAGAACCGGATTGCCGTTTGAAAAAATCTTCGTGAAATCCGGCCATATCAGACCATTCATATAGTGGGTTTTCACAATGGAGATACAGGCTTCACTGCCCATTACCACAAGGGGACTTTTCCGTTCGGTAACCAGTGAATCCAGAACGAATCCCAGATCGAGTATATGGTCCAGATGAGCATGGGTAAGAAGGATTGCTTCGGTTCTCTTCAGCTGCTCATAGGGTATGTAGGAAGCGCTTCCGGCATCTATGAGAACCTTTTCCCCCAGCCTCATGCAGACTATTCGGTCAACTGAATTCTTCGATCCGCTGGCTCCCACCACCTCAATGAACATGCAAACCCCCTACCTGACAAACCTGGGCAGAAAAGGGCTGATGCCTGTAACTGCCTCGTAGTTTATGGTATTCATCCATTGTGCAAGAAGTTCTGCCGATATCTCCTCGTCATCCGACCTGCCGATTAGAACAACCTCGTCCTCCAGTTTCACCACGGGAATGTCCGTAATGTCAACCATACAGAGGTTCATGCAGACCCTTCCCACCACCGGGGCCCTGCAACCCTTCACAAGGACCCACCCTGAGTTGCCCACGGACCTTCGGTAACCGTCGGCATATCCCACAGGAAGAACCGCGATACGGGTATTTCTGGTTACACGGTAGGTGCAGCCGTAGCCCACGTAGCTTCCCCTTGGAACCTCTTTGATCTGAACTATCCTGGTCTTCCATGAAAGAACCGGTTTGAGGTCGGGCATACTGACTCCCATTGTCTCGGCGGAAAGTCTTGTTTCCCTGGAGGGCCATAATCCATAGAGACCTATTCCGGTTCTTAGCATTGTGAAGTGGGTCTTCGAAAAGAGAATTGCCGCGGCGGTACATGCCGTGTGAACCACAGGCGGTTTGATACCGGCGATTTCCAGTTCCTTCAGAACCTCAAGGAAGAGCTGGAGCTGCTGGTTTGCATAGGAATGGTTCAAGGTATCTTCGATGTTGGCAAAATGGGTATAGATACCCTCGAGAACAACACCCTTCGTGTTAGCGATCCTCCCTGCAAGTTCAGGTGCCAGTTCTGGAAGAACACCCTGCCGCCAGGTTCCTGTCTCCACCTTCATGTGAAGGATAAATGGTTTCTCTGAGGGGGGAAGCTTCTCTATGGCTTCGATGGTTTCGAAGTTGCAAACCATACAGCGCAGGTCAGCGTTCCTGGCCTCTTCCAGTCTTTCAAGGGGCACATGTCCAAGAAGCAGAACAGGACGGGTTTCACCGAATGCCCTTATTTCAAGACCCTCATCCAGCGAATTCACAGCAAGCCAGTCAGCCGAAGGCACAAGGGACAGGATCTGTTCCACACCGTGCCCATAGGCGTTGCTTTTCACCACGGCGCAGTGAATGCCTTCAAACCCGTGGCTCTTTCTTATTTCCGCCAGGTTGTGATCGGGATTCCCGGCGGCCAGTTCAATCCAGACCAGGCTGCTCATTCACTAAGAATACGCCGATAAAAGTCATTCCGCAAGGAACCTTTTCATCTGGATTATATTGGGAGAATCATGAATGGAGGAAAAAATGGCTGAAGTTAGATTTCTTTCCGCAGAACACATGAACCCACAAGGATTCCGTAAACTCCTTGCTCCCTTCAATCCCGTTACCCCTCCCGGAAGCAGAACCCTGGTGGCGGTAAAGCATCATCCCGGAGAGGAAGGCAACTCTTCATATGTCACACCTGAATTACTTGAAATGGTACTTGATCCACTGGAACTCCCCGCGGGAAAAACCTACCTTACTGATACCACAGTTCTCTACGGAGGAAGAAGGATGGTTGCCCCGGATTATGTGACACTGGCCTTCGAGCACGGCTTCAGAATGCCCCATCTTCCTCCTTTCATAGTAGCAGACGGACTTACCGGAACCGAGGAATACCCTGTGAGTCTGCCCGGGTGCTGCACCACCCGAACCGCAAGGCTGGCAGGTGCCCTGGAAAAAACCGGAAAGGCGGTGATGGTAAGTCATTTCAAAGGCCATCTTCTGGCAGGCTTCGGAGGATCGATCAAACATCTGGGCATGGGATGGGCCGCAAAGGCCGGTAAGCTCTATCAGCACTCATCGGTTGCCCCCTCTGTGAGAACCGAAAAGTGCACAGGCTGCGGAGCGTGCATATCGGTGTGTGGCTCAGATGCCATTGCAATGAAGAACGATAAGGCATTCATCCTTAGAGAAAAATGTACCGGCTGCGGTGAATGCCTGCAGATCTGCCCCTTCGGCGCCATAGGGATCAGCTGGGATCAGGAAGCCGGCACCTTCATGACCAGAATGACCGAGTACGCCCTTGGAGCTTCCATGGCGGTGGATATTCCCCTTTATGTGAACTTTCTTACGAATGTATCTCCAGACTGCGACTGCATGAGGAACGAGGGACCTCCAATGGTTGCGGACCTTGGTGTTCTGGCTTCCAGTGATCCGGTGGCAATAGACCAGG
>CAZNFQ010000126.1:0-5292 GCA_964571965.1 uncultured bacterium
TGGGCATTGTGAGGTCGAGTATTACCAGGGAAATCAGTTCCTGATTCTCCCTGAAGCTGTTCAGTCCGTCCAGCCCGTCTGAAGCGGTGACTACACTGAAACCCATTGAACTCAGCATCGTCTCCGCCACAGATCTGATTACAGGCTCATCATCTACGAACAGCACGGTTCCCCATGCCTTCCAGTGATTCTCTCCTGCGGCAGGTTCCTCTTCAGCACCCTTTCCTTCGCCGCAGGCAGGAAAAAGGGCTCTGAAGCTTGATCCCCTGCCCGGTGAAGATTCGATACCAAGACCCCCGCCGTGGCTGGTCATTATTCCCAGTACCGCTGAAAGCCCCAGCCCCCTCCCGGTGAACTTCGTGGTAAAGAACGGGTCAAAGATCCTGGCTTTGACCCTGTTGTTCATTCCAATACCCGTATCATCCACCTGAATCCAGACGAAATCTCCTGGTTTGAGTTCTTCCGTCCGGTTAAGGGTCTTGATGTATTCATCATCACAGAACATCACACCTGTTGATATCGTTATTCTGCCGGGTTTACCCTCAAGGGCTTCCGATGCATTCGTGATCAGATTCATGATCACCTGACGGATCTGTGTGTTGTCTGCCAGTATCATTGGAAGCGCAGGATCGAGGCGGTACACTATTTCTGCCTTCTTTGAAACGGAAACACTGAGGATTCCGGAAATTTCCTCTGCCACGGAATTCAGGCACAGGGGCGTTATCTTGAATTCTCCCCTGCCTGAGTAGGCCAGCATCTGCCCTGCGAGATCCGAGGCTCTGCCGGCGGCCAGTTCTATGGCATCCAGGTATTCAATGGGAGAGTCGGCCGATTCCAGTGCCTTCCGGGCCAGGTATATGTTTCCAGTTACAGCCATGAGAATGTTATTGAAATCATGGGCAATACCACCGGCGAGAACCCCCAGGCTTTCCAGTTTCTGCACGTGTTTCACCTGCGCTTCAAGGTGCTTCTGCTCCATCTCCGCATGTTTTCTGGCGGTGACGTCCCTGCATAGAACCAGCACACTATCAGGTTCGAATGGAGCCATCCCGGCCTCGTAATAATGAACACCGTCAGGAAGACCTATCTGGTACTCCACATGATGCACGGTTTCAGAATGTATCGTTTCTTTTATTGCGTCAATTACTTCTTCGGTGGTTTTTCCCGGAAGACCTATGTCGAAAATGCTTCGTCTGCCCAGTTCTTCAGGAGGAAGGACCAGCTTCCCCTCATCTCTTGCGTAGAAGTCTCTGTAGCGGCCGTCAGCTGTAAGAACGAACATCAGATCCGGTATTGCATCCAGAATGGCCTGGGTTTTCTCCAGTGAGTGATTCAGCTGTTTCTGGTACTCCATGAGGTTCGTTATATCTGAAAGAGAAATCACACCGATTCCTCCGGTGTTGGGAATGGTACCACTTCTCACCTTCACGTTTCTAACGAAGCCGTCTTTCCTCAAAAGTCTGAATTCATAGTCGAAGTGTCCGGTTCCAAGGCTTTCCATGCGATCTCTTCGCTTTGCCGCCACCATGCCTCTGTCATCAGGATGCACGAATTCAGTCCAGTGCTTCCTTCCAGTGATCTCTTCTGCGGTATAACCGGTGAGGTCCTCCGTATTCATGTTCACTGAGCTGATCATTCCGTCGGGATCGATAATGGCCATGGCATTTCCTGTGTTCTCATAAATCGTGCGGTATCTCTCTTCGCTCTTCATCAGAGCTTTTTCAGCTTCCAGTCTTTCTGTAATGTCCAGGGCTATACCGCCGATAAGGGGCTCTTTTCCGATCCTTTCCATCTTGAAGTAGTGTGCTTCGAAGGTCTTTTCGAGACCGTGGGCATCTGTAATGACTCTGTTCCGGCAGATGTAGCCCTTATCAAGTACTTCCCTGTCCCTCTGCAGCAGTACTTCCAGGTCATCCTGTGGATAGATATCCGAAGGATCCTTCATGTTGAAGTGTTCTCCTCCAAACACTTCCACCAGTTCTTTGTTCATCTTGAGATATCTTGAAGACGAGTCCCTTATGAACGCAGGACCTGGAAAGTATTCCAGGAATGAATCAAACATGTTCCTGGTTTCCAGGACCTGTTCAGCTGACTCTTTCTGAGACTGGGAAAGCTCCATTCCCTGGAGGGCATAGGCAAGGTCAGCCGCAGTATCGGTGAATATTCCTGTAAGGGATGAACCGGATACATTCTGGAAAGATGTATCCATTTCAGCGATCATATAACCGAACAGTCTTTCTCCATGGTTTATTCGGACAGCTGCCCATCCTGTACTGCCATTAAGCTCCGGCAGAATTCCTTTCAGTTCATCGTTCTGGATAACAGGACCGGTCCATGGGTACTCTTCAAGCCTCTTGAAGGCTTCTCTTACGATCAGACTCTCCCCGGGGAGTTTGAAGAAAACCTCTTCGAAACACTTGAAGGATTCAGTGAATGCAGCGCAGTTCTTAAAGATCACAGATTCGGCAAGTGTGGATACTACTCCCCGGATAAGACTTTCGGGATTGATGCAGCCGATAATAAGACGATCCACGGTCTTCAGCGTGGATATCATTCCGTTCATGGCCTCGAGCTTCTCTTCACGCTTCCTGAATTCAGTTACATCCCTTGCAAACACAAGCAAACAGCGGGGAGACCCGTCGGGGTTTCTTATAGGGGTTTTCGTGACATCGAATATCCTGCCGTCAGGAAGCTTCTCGTCGCGTCTCAGATAACTGCCGGAGAGCCAGGCTTCCCTGTCGGAATCCGTACAATTTTCCGAGAGAACGGGGTTTTCTGAATCGAATATTGTGCTGGAACTCCTGAGATCCGAGGCTGCGCGATTGAACTCGATCCAGTTGCCCTGGGGATCCTTCAGTATCATCACATCTGCAATTGCGTCCTTAACGGCCTCCTGAAAACGTCTGTTTTCCTCCATGACAGGTTCGGCTTTCTGAATCAGAACGGTATTGTTCCCGGATACCAAAGCGTTGTAAATGTGGTAACCGTGCTGCAGTTTCTGAATTCCCCGGGCAGATGTATCTAGAAGTGAAATAAAGATCTCCGGAGATGGATCCCCTGCATGAAATCCGCCGCTTCCGACTATATGCCCGGCTTCATCCATATTAATGAACATAGCGAAACCCGAATGCGCTACAGACTTGAGAAGATCTGCTTCCGATTTCAAGGAATTCTCCAATTCGTTTGCAGAACATTATACGGAATTGGGGAAAAACAGCAAGACGGGCGCCTTAAAGGCGCCCGTCCCTGTTTTTACCGAAAGGAAGGCTTACTCGGGCATTGCCCCTGTGCCCTGGAACTGAGATGCCATTCCCTGAAGCATCATAGCAACAGGGATCACCTGATCAGGTTCACCGGTCATGAGGTTCTCTGCACCCTCAAAACCGAAACCGGTAACCATTACAGCACCGCCCTCTTCCTCGGGATCATTGGGGATCGCCCTGGCTTCCATGAGGGGAACTATGGGAAGCTCGGTTGAAATCACTGCCTCGAGGGTTCCCTCATCAGGATGTGTTGCTGTGAACTTCATACAGGCAAGTCCGTCCATTTCAACTTCTTCAGCGGTGAACTCCGCCTGCTCGAGCTGAGCAAGGAACTCCTGCATTTCTTCGTCCTGACCCGGGTTCATCTGCATACCCTGACCCAGAAGGTCGGGATTCTCAGCAAGCATCTGCTCCACCATTTCGGGAACACCGGCCATGTCGAGAAGCATGAGCTGGGTACCGTCGTTTATCTTGACCTTCTTAATTGCCCTGAGACCAACCATCATGTTATCGATGTATTCTTCATTCTCCATGATGTTGCCGTTTTCAGGCATGTTCTCTTCAATGAAAGCCACTGGATCGGCAATGAATTCATCCATGTTCTCGCTGCTCATTGCAATAAGCTCGTCGAGAAGCGCAGGATCAACAAGTACCTGAGCCACAGCTTCGCCTTCAACTTCGATCTGGTACCAGAGGCAGCCCTCTTCCTCGGCAACGATGGAAAGCTTGAACTCGCCTTCCTCGCCCTCGACTCCGTAGGCTATCCACTGACCCACCGCAGGAGCGGTGTATTCGAAGGAAACGGCATCACCGGTGCTGCCGCCGTTTGAATCTGTTACGTCTCCGCCGTCGGTTACCGCAGCATCTCCTCCGTCTTCAGCAGGAGCCGGGTTATCTCCCTGCTCGCCGCATCCGAAGGCGAAAATTGCAAGAGCAAGCGCCAGCATAAGTGCTATTCTGCTCATTTTCATCTCCTTTTCCACCGGCATAGCCGGTTCAGTTAAGTTCTATCAGTGATCGTACAGGTATGCCCGCCTTCTCAATGCGCTCTGCCCCGCCAAGGAAGCAGAGGTTCATGAGAAAGGCTGCGGCTGCAGGTATGCATCCGTCTCTCTTTATCAGCTCTGCAGTTGCAATTACCGTTCCACCGGTTGCAACCAGATCGTCAACTATAAGCACACGGGAACCCTTTTCAAGTGAATTCCTGTGCATCTCCACGGTATTGGTGCCGTATTCCAGTGTGTAGTCTTCGCTTATAACGTCTGCAGGCAGTTTGCCCGGTTTACGAACAAGCACAAGTGGAATCCCCAGTCTGTCGGCGATTACGCCACCGAACATGAATCCCCGGGATTCAATGGCGGCAACAGCATCGAACTCTATGTCTTCCAGAAGATTCAGCATATGGGTAACGGCATCGCCCAGGGCACCGGGATGGGTAAGAACGGTTGTGATGTCCTTGAAAACGACGCCCTCCTGGGGGAAGTCCTTTACGTCACGGAACAGTTCCGCTATCTGATCAACACTGAGCATTTCTTCCCTCCGTTTTTCCCGATACGAATTCCATTGCCTCTTCAGGGGTTATCACAGGAGTTACCCCCTCGATGCCGCTCCAGGTTCCGGTGCAGCACACCGGACGGCCTGCCTGGAGAGCAAAGGCTATCTCCGAAAGGGTTCCGTAGGAACCGCCAACGGCGCATACCACCTCTCCGGCAAGTGCGATGATCCTGTTGCGAGACACCCCTATGCCAGTTGGAATGGGAATGGAAACAAAATCGTTGGATATGGATGGGTCTTCACCGGGCAGAATTCCCACCACTGTTCCCCCTGAAGAGGAGCAACCCCGTGATACCGCTTCCATTACACCGCTTCCCCCGCCGCAGACCACCGTATAGCCCTTTTTCGCAAGAAGTGAACCGAGGGAAAGGGCAAAACCGTACTCAGCATCAGAGGCGGTGTTCCCTCCTATAACACTGACCAGACGATACATTCGGGTAAGATATCAAATTGTACCTGAAATGCAAAATACGCT
>CAZNFQ010000127.1:0-5239 GCA_964571965.1 uncultured bacterium
GTTCTCTTGCCGGGCTTGTCTTTGCCCGGATAGCTGTTTTTGCAGTCAACAGGTTCTTCCCTGTAAGACTGGACGGAGATGTGTATTGGATAGATGTGCTACCTGGAATCTTTCCCGAAGGCCTGGCCGCGGCGGTTACGCTGGCCACCATGGGAGTATGCCTTCTGGTTGCGGTTATGCCGGCATTTTCTTCCGTATCACTGTCTCCTTCGGAAGCGCTCAGGTATGAGTGATACTGCAGTGCTTACAGCCAGTGATCTTCACTGTTCATACGGAAAAGGTGAAACCTCCATTAAGGTTATCAGGGGCGTTTCCCTCTCGGTAAACAGGGGAGAGGTGGTGGCTGTTACAGGCCCCAGCGGTTCAGGCAAGAGCACGCTTCTTCATGCTCTTGGTCTTCTGGAAAGACCCGAAGCCGGGAGGGTGACCGTCTGCGGACTTGATGGATGGGAACTCGGCAGCGGAAAGAGAGCCTGGCTGCGGAACCGTTCAATAGGATTCGTATTTCAGTTCCATCATCTTCTGGAAGAGTTTACTCTGCTGGAGAATACGGCAATGCCCTGTATGATATCGGGCATGAACCGCACCGATTCCATGAAGAAAGCTTCCCGCCTTCTTGACAGGGTCGGCCTAAGCCACAGGGTGTCCCATTTCCCCTCCAGGGTATCAGGGGGAGAGAGACAGAGGACAGCCCTTGCCAGGGCGCTGGTCATGGAACCGGATATCGTTCTTGCAGACGAGCCCACAGGGAACCTCGATGGAGCCACCAGCAGGGAAGTTGAAAAACTGATCATGGAACTTGCATCGGAGGGCAGACGCTCTTTTCTAATGGCCACTCACAGCATGGAGCTTGCATCGGCGGTACACAGACAGCTGTTCCTTGAATCAGGTTTTCTTCGGGATGCGCAGGGAAACCATGTCACTTAAGTATATATTTGATACGCAGCCGGTGTTTTTTTACGAACACCGACGGGGTTTTGTAAAGGGGGAGATTTTTGCCGGACAGTTATACTGACAGGGCCAGAAAAGCTTTGATAGAAGCCAGGGCAGAGGCTGCCAGGGCCGGTCGGAGAGAAATAGGGAGTGAATTCATCCTCTATGCGGTTCTCAGTGTGGACGGATCGGGAGCATCCTCCATCCTCAGAAGTCTGAAGGTGAAAACCGGCGAGATGCGTTCCCATCTCAGATCCAATCTTCTTTCCGTCAGACCTGCCGGACAGATCGACCGTACCTCCCTCACCTGGAGCAACAGGTCCAGGGCAATTCTGGCGGAATCCAGAGGGCAGGCGGCTAAACTGGATTCAGATGTGATATCAACCGAACACTTCCTGCTTGCAATGGCCAGGGTCGAAAGCGGAGCATCAGCAATTCTCCGGCAATACGGAGTGCACTACGAGAATCTTTTCGAAGCGGTAAGGGCCTCCGTGAACAGAAATGCCGGTGATCCTGAAAAAACCAGTTCAGCACTGGAGTATTTCTGCAGGCATCTCACTCTTCATGCCACGGAAGGAACCCTGGACCCTGTTATCGGAAGATCCAGAGAGATCGACAGGGTGGTTCAGGTGCCTTGCCGCCGCACAAAATCCAACCCGGTACTCATCGGTGAGCCGGGGGTGGGTAAAACCGCCATAGTCGAGGGACTTGCCCTGAGAGTCCTTTCAGGAAGGGTGCCCCTTCCTCTGTACGGAAAGAGAATAATGGCTCTGGATATGGCTTCCGTACTGGCTGGAACAAAATACCGGGGTCAGTTCGAGGAGAGGCTGAAGGCACTTCTTCGTGAGATCAGGGAAGCCGGTAACGTTGTTCTCTTCATCGATGAGGTTCACTCCATAGTTGGAGCGGGTGGTGCCGAAGGGGCAATCGACGCTGCAAACCTTCTCAAACCGGCTCTTGCCAGGGGTGAATTTCAGTGCATTGGTGCAACCACTCTGGACGAGTACAGAAGAAGAATAGAGAAGGACGGAGCTCTGGAGCGCAGATTCCAGCCGGTTCCCATAGACCCTCCCACCGTGGAACTTACCGTGGAGATACTCAACGGTCTCAAGGACAGGTATCAGCGGCATCACAATTCGGTATTCTCCGATGATACCCTGAGGAACTGTGCAATTCTAGCCCATCGCTACATAAGCGGCAGGCATCTTCCCGACAAAGCCATCGACGTGATGGACGAGTCCGGTGCCAGAGCCCATGCCAGGGCATCGAGCCCTCCTGAATCTCTCATTGCCCTGCACGACAGGCTGGTGGATCTCAGGAAGGAAGCCGACAATGCAGCAAGCGAGAGGAATCTCAGAGCCGTGGCCGAGGTGGGCGACGAAATTACAAGGCTGGAGAAGGCTCTGGAGGAATCCAGGAACCACTGGATAGAAAGTCTTCCTCCAACTGAGATATCCCTGGATGACATTACCGCGGTCGTTTCGGAAATGACGGGCATTCCCATAAGCAGAGTGGGTGAAAGCGAGATGGCCAAGCTGGCCGGACTCGAGAAAAGGATGTCACGGAGCATAATAGGACAGGAGACCGCCCTTAACCACATAGCCGGGGCCATTCGCAGAAGCCGGGTAGGCCTTCGGAGCAGAACAAGGCCCACCGGGTGCTTTCTCTTCCTCGGTCCCTCGGGGGTTGGTAAGACTGAAACCGCAAGGATACTGGCAGAACAGGTATTCGGAGATGTTCATTCACTTATCCGAATAGACATGTCTGAATACAGGGAGGGTTTCTCCGGTTCCAGGCTTGTGGGAGCACCCCCCGGATACGTCGGCTACGATGACGGAGGCCAGCTGACGGAGAAGGTAAGAAGAAAGCCCTACTCCGTGGTTCTTCTCGATGAGATAGAGAAAGCACACTCAGACGTTTACAACATGCTGCTTCAGGTAATGGACTATGGCAACATGACCGATAATTACGGAAGGAAAATCGACTTCAGCAATACCATAATCATCATGACCGCCAATTTGTCCGGGAACAGATATGGCGGAAGTACGGTTGGTTTCCTTCATGAAGACGGAGAATCAGACGCTGAAGCCGTTCTTGCTTCTGCCAGAGCTCTATTCCCTCCTGAGTTCATGAACAGACTGGATGCAGCGGTGGTTTACAACCCGCTGAAGGTGGAAGACATAAAACAGATCGTGGACATTCAGCTTAATGATGTTCGCGAAAGACTGGTGGAGCTCAGGATCGATCTGATGCTGGAACCTGAGGCCCTGGACCTTCTTGCTGAAACTGGATACAGCAGGGAAGCCGGAGCCAGACATCTGAGACGAACCATTCAGAGGCTTCTGGAAGATCCCCTGACGGACATGCTCATATCCGGAGAACTCACCGGCGGATGCACTATAAACGCCAGACGGAACGGTAGCAGTCTCTCCTTCTCACTGGAGTGTGCTGAACACATATCCAGTCAAACCACGGAGGTTAGTGTATGAGGCTGACGGCATCTATCATTTTCTTTTTCATCGGTTCAGCCCTTGCGGTGAATGTATCGGAAGTAAGCGTGGAGGGCAACGGGTATGTTTCCGATTCCCTGATAACGAGAACCCTTGGCATAAGTGTCGGACAGGAATACACTTCTTCAGACCTTCCCGGAAGAGTACTGGATCTTTTCAGTCTGGGGTATTTCTCCGATATCGACGTGGAGGCTGACACCACCGGTGGGGATCTTCGATTAACAGTAACGGTTCTGGAGAACCCCATCCTGGCTTCCGTTGAGATCAGGAATCACGGAGCTCTCGACGAGAGCGATCTGCTGGACACCCTGGAGCTCTATCCGGGACAGACCGTATCCATCAACGACATTGACAAGGCTGAAGACCTCATTCTTTCTCTTTTTGCAGAGAAGAACAGACATCTGGCCCGGGTGGAACACCTCTGGCTGGAACCTGACGCAGACGGCAGAAGGGTACTTGTCTTCGATCTCGACGAGGGACCGGACGTGAGGGTTGGAGAAATTGCTTTCACAGGCAACAGCGTTTTTTCGGATGAAGACCTTCGTGGTGAAATGAAGACAAAACAGGACAGTTTCTGGAGAAGCGGCAAGCTGAAGCCGCAGCAGTTCCAGGAAGACCTGGACAGAATCGCTGAATTCTATCACAACAGAGGCTATCCCGATGCGGCAGTCACGGGAACCGAAAGGTATCTGCTTCCGGACGGGGATCATTTTCACATTGACATTTCAGTTTTCGAGGGACCGTACAGGGTGTTTGGAGACGTGGAATTCTCGGGTAATCTGGAACTCTCGGACTCCCTTCTGGGGTCTCTCAGTGAGATGGAGAAACTGGAGCCCTATTCGGTGGAGAAACTGAGCAGTACCCTGGAGTCCATCTATTCAGCATACCAGGACAGAGGTTACTTTTATGCCTCGGTGAACCCCATTGTGGAACAGTCAGAGGATGCTGATTCAGCGGTGAACATAACCTTCGTTTTCGAAGAGGGGGAAAGAGCCCACATAAGAAAGGTTGAAATAGTAGGCAACTCACGAACCCATGACAATGTGATCAGACGAGAGTTAACAGTGATCCCGGGCGATCTTTTCAGAAGATCCGCCATGATGCGTTCATTGAGGAACGTGTACTATCTGAACTATTTCAATGACGTAATACCTGATTTCAGGTCCATAGACGGCACTCCCGATGTGGACATGATACTCACGGTTGAAGAGAAGGCCACCGGAAAATTCGGAATAGGAACCAATTACAGCGGAGCTGACGGTTTCAGCGGTTACCTTGAGGTGGCAGAAACGAATTTCTTCGGCAGAGGTCAGAACCTCGGGGCAAGCTACGAGTTCTCCAGCAGACTTCAGAATGTTAAGATAAGCTTTACCGAGCCCTGGTTCAGAGATACGCCGCTCACCCTCGGAGGCGAACTGTACCACACTACCACCGATTACTCGGAGTACGACCGCAGGCGCACAGGTGGGTCCGTTGTTGTGGGCAGGCCGCTTCCCTGGATCGATTTTACCTCAGCCAGCATACGTTACACCCTGGAGAAGGTGGACGTTTTCAACATAACCGACAACTCCGACAGCTATTACTACACACTGAGAGAAACCAGCTGGCCCAGGTGGGACAGTTCCATAAGGTTCGGAATAACAAGAGACAGCCAGGACAGGCAGATATTCCCCGGAGAGGGTTCAAGGAATACCTTCAGCGTAGATCTTACCGGCGGTTTTCTAGGGGGAGACCTGGGCTTCCAGAAATACCTCTTCGATTCAACATGGCATACTCCCCTGTGGTGGAAATTCTTC
>CAZNFQ010000128.1:0-5143 GCA_964571965.1 uncultured bacterium
GAGAACTGATCATGAAAAATACGATGTTACTAATTTCACTTTTTTCGACCGCTGCAATATCCATACTCTTTACCGGATGCCTCCATTCTCCCGTTGCACCCCGGGAATCATCGGACTTCATAGAGGATTTTGAGGAGATCTGGTTCAGCTATCAGTGGGAGTACCCCCTTTTCATGTACAGGGAAATCAACTGGCTGGAAGTTGGTAATGAGTACTATTATCTCGTTAACCAATGCACCACCAGAGAGGATTTCTACCTTTTGCTCGAGGATCTTCTGGGAATGTTTCAGGACAGTGCAATATGCTTTGAAACCTATGAGGAAGATCCAAGCAATCCAGGAGATATAGCTCCTCCAGAGAGCTGGGTATACCCCTGGCAAAAGGAGTACACATCCAATGTTGACTATGATGTGCTTGTTGACAACTATTTGCAGCAGTACGGTCTTCAGGTATGTACCCTTGGGGTGGCATGCTGCGATCCTGAACTGCTTCCATATCTGATGATTGACCATTTGCCTGCTGATTACCAGGGTAGTGAAGCAATGCAATTCGTTGATTCATTCATAAGCCTTTGTAACAGTTTGGGCACTCCCGCCATTATCCTTGATCTCAGGGTACAGAATCAGAGAGGTACCATGTCGAACTCCCTGCCCGGCAGGTTTACGGAAAGCACATATACAAGCGTCATTCTTAGATCCAGAGCCGGACCCGACTACTGGAATTATTACGATGTGGTTCAGGCCGTGAAAAGATCCGGTCCGGAACAGTTCACCGGAACGGTGTATGTACTTATGGGAGAACAGAACTGCGGAGCTGCTGAAATACTATGTGCCGAATTGAGCTACAACCCGAAAGTAGTTCTGGTGGGGGATCAGACCATGGGCAGTGTTTCCATCTACGGCGGTATAACTACTACCAGTAACATCCACGTGAGAGTGCCCCAAAAAACGGTATTGATGCGTGACGGCACCTGGCTTGAGGGGGTGGGAGTTCCTGTGGATGTTTACGTGGAAACCACTCCCGGAGATTTTACATCGGGCGTTGATCCCATTCTTGAATATGCCATTGAACAGCTGGAGCAGTACCGCTGACTACCGTAATAAAGTGAACCTTCGTTCAATTCCCTGACCGGTTGTTATGCTGTAGACCCCTGAGGGCAGGTCAGGCAGCTGGATATATACGCGGCCCTCTCCTGCTTTTTCCTCATAGACCGTTCTGCCCGAAATGTCTCTCACATATACTGTGTTCGAACCCGCAGGCAGGTTGAGTGCAAGGATCCCATTGACGGGGTTTTCCCCAAGAAGCGTCTCCGACACTGGCTCGCCGGTTTCAACACCCATTTCAGGAGCATATCCCGTGGAGTCAACTGACAAGGCCCATAGGTCGCCATCAGCGGAGTAGGTTGTTCCTCCCATGAGATAACCTTCATCGGTTGCTGTGATGGACCTTATCATACCAGGCTGATAGAACCACTCATGGGTAACATTGCCGTTCTCATCGAAACCCACAGCGGTTGCCCTGAATTCATTTTGAACCTCTTCAGAGGAACCTCCAACCAGTATTCCGGAATCTGTCTCTGCAAGGGCCATGCAGGTGTCCGTGTTCCTGGATCCCCAGGTTCTGTCCCAGAGAATGTTTCCCGATGAATCCAGTTTCAGTATCCACCAGTCGTAGCTGCCTTCTCCGTATGAGAGGGTATTGCCTGCCACGTAGTAATACTCACCGGACTGTATTACTCTCCAGGGATAGTCGAATTCAGCGCCTCCGTATGTGCCTGTCCACAGGGTATCTCCCATGCTGTCCGTTCGGATTATCCAGTAGTCACCATTGCCTGCACCCCAGTCCATTGCCTGACAGGCCAGGATGAAACCCCCGTCGTCACATGGGGAAATGTGATACACGGCTTCTTCCCCTGTGGTGCCGTAGGTCTTTCTGAACAACTGATCGCCGTTTTCATCTATTGCAACCATGAGCACGTCGTTACCGCCGGCGCCAATGCTGTTGGTGCTTCCCGCACAGACCACGTTCCCGTCAGAACCCTGTGCAGCGGAGGTAAAGCGTTCCTGCAAAGGCAGATTAAGGTGGAATGTCCACAATTCCTGAAAGTCAGAAGTTACAGCCCATGCAAGGGCGTCTTCAGCGGTTGAAGAGTTAGAGGATGAACCGGTGAATACCACCCCGGAGTCTATCTCTTCCAGGTTCAGCATGGCAGTGCTGCTGTCCCAGTATATGGAGTCAGCCCATAGAATAGTTCCTGAATGATCCATGCAGGCGTATAACAGCTGCATGTTGCCGCTCTGGTCCAGGGCAGTGTTTCCCGCAACTATGCAGCCCTGACTGATTAACGCTGCTCCCTTGCCAGCCTGATCTCCCGGATAACTGAAGTTTGTGTTGAACGGCAGGAAACCGAATACAAAAGCCACAAGTGCCGTTGCTGCCATTGATGAACCTCCTGCAAGAATGAATTATTCCATAAGTGTTTCGTAAACATAACACTGACTGAAGCTATGGGCTTATCTTACTGGTAACTGAGAAAAACACAAAGGAAACAAATGAATTCTCACCACAGTGGTTCCAGCGATCCCTTTTCGGGAAGCAATGCTCTTTCCGGGAATGGCAGTCTGCAGAGGGAAGGCTCTACCCCGCCTGATAAAAGGATATACAGTGCCATTATCAACCAGTCTCCCATTGGCATTTCCGTCAGGGACAGAAACGGCAACCTGGTGATCTGCAACCGGTCCTGGGCGAATATCTGGGAGATGTCGGAAGATGCTGTTCAGCGAGCGCTTTCAATCAGAAAGACCAGTCTGACAATGGATGAAAAGGACAGTTACCTTGGTGAGAACCAGAAGAGGGTGAGAGATGTCTACGAAAACGGTGGTGATCTTATCCTGGATGCCATCTACTCGCCTGGAATGGACAAATGGATTCAGCAGAGGTTCTACGGTATTGAAGGTCTTCAGGGGGTTATCGACTTTGTCGTTGTGCTTACCGAGGACGTAACCAAGAAAAAGAAGAGCGAGGAGATAGAGACAGAGCTTCAGATGAGCCTGATGAAGTACAGGAAACTGGTGGACAATCTTCCGGTGGCTGCTTACACAACCGACTCCCGGGGACATTGCACGTCTGCGAATCCCGCAATGGTTCACATGTTCGAGGAGGATAGCATTGAAAACCTGTTCGATATTCCTGTTTCGGAAAGATATCTGAACAAAAGCGACAGGGATGTGTTCCTGGGGAAAATGTCCTCTGCCGGGGAAATTCAGGGATATGAGGTGGAACTGGTTACCAGCAGAGGAAGGGCTTTCTGGGCTTCAATTTCAGCCACTGCAACCTTTGACGAAACTGGAAACATAACAACCGTGGACGGGGTGATCAGGGACATATCTGCGGTGAAGGTCCTTGAGCGGGAAATACTCAAGAATCAGAAGCTGGAATCAATCGGCATTCTCGCAGGAGGAATAGCCCATGACTTCAACAACATTCTTTCAGCCGTTCTCGGGAACATATCCCTGGCAAAGCTCTACGCGCTGGGAGATGAGAAGATCGGTGAGAAGCTCACAGAGGCAGAGAGGGCTACCATAAGGGCCAGCGAGCTGACCAAGCAGCTGCTGACCTTCTCCAGGGGAGGAAAACCTGTGAGGAAAACCTGTGATTTAAGGGAAGTTGTCAAAGAGTCGGCTTCCTTTGCCTCCACAGGTTCCAGGGCTGCTGTCAGCTTTGCTTTCCCGGATAACCTCTGGGCAGCAGAAGTGGACGAATCGCAGATCGGTCAGGTGGTCAACAATCTGGTCATGAACTCCATCCAGGCTTGTCCGGAGGGCTGCAGGGTTGCCATATCCATGGAGAACACGATTCTTGGCGCAGATAATTCTCTGACGCTTAAGCCCGGTTTTTATATCAAGCTATCCGTAAAAGATGACGGACCTGGAATACCCCGGGATCTTCAGCACAGAGTATTCGATCCCTACTTTACCACGAAATCGTCTGGAAGCGGTCTCGGACTGGCCACGGTTTATTCCATTGTGAAGAACCACGCGGGAAGTATCGTTGTTGAATCATCTCCAGCAAGCGGTTGCTCTTTCATTATTTACATTCCTTCCCTCGGGAATACAATTCAAACAGAGTCAGAGGCCGTGGAACTGCCCGAGGGCAGGGGCAGAATTCTGGTGATGGATGACGAAGAAAGCGTGAGGAAGGTAGTATCTGAAATACTTGATCATCACGGTTACAGAACTGACACCGCTTCACATGGGAGTGCGGCGGTGGAGATGTATCGTTCCGCTTTCCTCGCAGGCAGCCCCTACGACGTGGTTATTACCGATGTAACTGTGCCCGGAGGCATGGGTGGCGTTGAAGCCGCACGCTGTATTCTCGGAATAGATCCGTCAGCCAGGCTGATAGTGGCAAGCGGTTATTCCAACAACGACGCGGTGGCCAATTTCCGGGACCACGGTTTTCTCGATTCCATCGTAAAGCCATTCACGTTGAACACCCTTCTGAAATCCGTGGAGAAGGTTCTCAATGAGTGATTCGATGCTTCCCGGGGAGGTTGAAATACAAATCGTCATCCTTATCGTGTGTTTTTTCAAACTTATCACAGCGGCAGGTTCCATATGAGCTTTCTTCCCTTCACTTTCACTTTGAGATTTCTTGAACTTTTCATTACAGGTCTTTTCATGGTCAGCCCCATAATTCTGTTCCTCTTTGGCCTTCTCCTTCTAATTGCAAAACTCACATGCAGAATCGAGAAGTGGCACAGTTACTCCAAGGCAGTGTATTTCATAATGATCACCGCACTGACCATCGGTTATGGAAATACGGTTCCCAAAACGAGGAATGGCAGGTTTCTCTCTCTGTTCTCCGGGTTCGTCGGGGTTGTTCTAACCGGGCTTATCGTTTCAATTGCCCTTAATTCCGTAATGATCGCATGGCAGGCAACCCATAACACTCCCATGGAATCGTCGATAGAAACCGAGCTGGACACCCTCGAGGGAACGACTTATCACGGTTCATAACTGGTCCTGTACGGTCTATCTCTTTCACGCATAGTCACTTTGGTAAAAGAGCTTGACGGTCCATTCAATCCTCTTTAGAATTGGGGCTCGCACCGGTTAGGTGCATGATGTTTTCCATGACTGAC
>CAZNFQ010000129.1:0-5140 GCA_964571965.1 uncultured bacterium
TCAGGGAAGTGGCTGAGTTCGGAGCAGAAGCCCTGGAAGAGGCAAGGGTCTCCGGAGGCGAGGGCGAAGCCGAAGAGCGACCGCCTGTGGTTACGATCATGGGCCATGTGGACCATGGCAAAACCGCCCTGCTCGACCGCATAAGGTCATCCAACGTCATATCCACGGAGTCCGGCGGAATTACCCAGCACATCGGCGCCTACGTTGCCAGTCTGGACGAAGACCGCCAGGTGACCTTCATAGACACACCCGGTCATGCCGCTTTCACCGCCATGCGCGCCAGGGGTGCGCTGGTAACAGACATCGTCATTCTTGTGGTGGCAGCGGACAGCAGGGTAATGCCGCAGACCAAAGAGTCCATCGAGCATGCACGTGCGGCGGGTATACCCATAATCGTGGCCATAACCAAAATAGACCTTCAGACCGCGAACCCCGATTTCATCAAGCAGGATCTGTCCAAGAACGGAGTTCTGGTCGAGGAGTGGAGCGGCAACGTACAGTGCGCCCAGGTTTCAGCGATTACCGGTGAGGGGATCGATGATCTTCTGGAGAAGATACTTCTTCAGGCGGAAATGATGGAACTCACC
Source organism: uncultured bacterium (assembly GCA_964571965.1). GTDB lineage: Bacteria > Fermentibacterota > Fermentibacteria > Fermentibacterales > JCC-6 > Sabulitectum. Next base: position 588 of record CAZNFQ010000129.1, read on the forward strand.
GCCTATCCGGACAGACTGGCCAGGGGAACGGTTCTCGAGGGCAGGATAGATCACAGACGCGGATGCATCGTGAACATCCTTATCCAGGACGGCACACTGAAGGAAGGCGACTGCTTCGTGGCCGGTCAGTTCTCCGGAAGGGTAAGGGCCCTTTTCGACGAGAATGACGAGGAAATTTCTGAAGTTCCTCCCGGTTATCCCGTACAGCTTCTAGGTTCACCCGGCGTACCCGATGCAGGTGATTCCTTCGTGGCCGTGGAGAGTGAAGCGGAAGCAAAGAGGGTTTCCCTCAGAAGACAGATAGTCGAGAGGGAGAAGGTACTCCATGCAAGGCGCAAGGTTTCCCTTGAGGATTTCTGGGCTACCACGGAAGACGGCGAGAGGGTACTCAACGTCATCGTCAAATCAGACGTTTCAGGTTCCGCAGAAGCCATAGTGGACACCCTCAGTAAACTTCAGACCGACGAAGTGGGAGTAAGTGTGGTGCTCAGCGGTGCCGGAGGCATAACCGAAAGCGATGTGGATCTTGCCTCCGCCTCCAACGCCGTTATTCTCGGATTCAAGGTAAGACCGGATCAGAGGGCAAGGGAGAAGGCTGCTGAAGAGGGAGTTCAGATAAGCACCTTCAGCGTTATTTATGCCCTTGAGGAAACGGTGAAGAAGGCCCTGGGCGGTCTTCTGAAACCCGAGGAGAAGGAAGAGTTCCTGGGCTCCGCCGAGGTCAGAGACACATTCAAGGTTCCCAAGATCGGCGTCATAGCAGGATGCTACATAGTAGCCGGAAAGATCAAGAGGAATGCAAGAGTGCGTCTGGTGAGAAATGGTGTGGTTCAGTGGGAGGGTGAGATATCCTCGTTGAAACACTTCAAGGAAGACCGGCGGGAAATGCTTGCAGGCTTCGAGTGCGGTATAGGCCTCGAGAGGTATAACGACGTCAAGGTCGGAGACACCATAGAGAGCTTCGAGATAGTCAAGATTGCGAGAGAGCTGGATTGAACCCCAGAAAAAATGAGCAGCTGACAGGTAGAATACGGATGCTCCTGGCTGAGATAATCAGCCGGGAGGTGTCCGATCCCAGAATAGAAGATATGGTTATCAACCGCATAGATCTTGCCTCTGACGGCTCCTATGCCAAGGTCTACGTCTCAACTTATTCCGATGTGGATGCCGACGCGGTTAAAGATAGAATGAGAGCCCTGATCAGAGCATCGGGCTACATAAGAAGGCTTCTCTCGGGCAAGCTGGGAACGAGGACAGTTCCTGAACTGCGTTTCTTCTGGGATGATTCCGTTAAGGAAGGGGAGCAGGTCCTTTCCCTTCTGCGTTCCCTGAAACCCGAAGAAGACTGAATTTGACCGGAGCTGTCTATCTTCATGACAAGGGAGCCGGGGTAACTTCAAGAAGGGCTGCCGGTAATGCGGCCAGGGCCCTTGGTTTCAGAAAATACGGTCACTGCGGAACACTGGACCCGGACGCCACCGGGCTTCTGGTGGTTCTTCTGGGCAGGGCGACACGCCTTGCCCGGTACCTCTCCGGAGAGAGGAAAAGGTATTCATTCGAACTTGTCACAGGCATTTCAACCGATACTCTGGACATGTCAGGGACCGTCACCGCCAGAGCCGACAACTCCCGGGTATCATTGGCTCTGGTGCAGGAGGCATTGAAGACGGTAACTGGAACCATACCGCAGCAGGTTCCTCTATTCAGCGCGGTAAGGGTATCGGGTAATCGGGGATACAAGCTGGCCCGTGAGGGAAAAACTCCCGAAATGCCCGTGAGGACCGTTACGGTTTCCAACTGGAAAACGGGAGAGATCAGCCGGGGAAGGGTTTACCTGGAGGTAACGGTATCCGCCGGAACCTATGTGAGGGCACTTGCAAGAGATATAGGAAAAGCACTTGGAGTTCCGTCAGTGGCTGATTCCATAAGGCGCACCGCCTCCGGTGTATTCACCGCAGCTGAAGCTTCGGTGGAACCGGACCAGCCCGGTTCTCTGCTTACCATGGCTCAGGCTGCGGCCAGGGTGATGAAAACGGTGCCTTTATCACATGAAGACACCATGAGAGCCGCCCATGGAATGACGGTTCCCGGCAAAGAACCGGGAGAAACCGCTCTGCTTGACCGGGAAGGACGGCTCATAGCAATTGGGCTGGACGACGGTTCTGTCATAAGCCCTAAAACCGTTCTCGTAACACCGGAGGAATTGTGAGATTCGCAGCACTGGGAGCATTTGACGGTCTTCACCCGGGGCACATGAAGGTTATCGGCAGTGCAGGCGGTAATCCCGGGGTGGTTTTCTTCGAACCTGTTCCCAGACAGGTCTTCGGCGGGAAAGATTGGAACAGACGTCTTACAACTCCCCAGGAGCGCTATGAACTGTTGCGGGACAAGGGCATAAATAGTATTATTACTCTTCCGTTCGACGGGGCTACAGCGGGAACATCCCCTGAGGATTTCAGCGCTGTTCTTGCTGGAATTGGACTGTTCGGCGGTTTTGTAGTAGGGTACGACTTCCGGTACGGGGCACAGGCTTCCGGTACACCGGACTCTCTAAGGGAAGATCTGCGAAGGCATGGTCTTGAACTCAGAGTGGTCAGTCCGGAGACCATTGACTCCGTTCCGGTAAAAAGCGGAAGAATTCGAAACCTCCTGCTGAAAGGTGAACTTCAGGAAGCTTCGAAACTTCTGGGCCGCAGGTATGGAGCAACCGGTGTTGTTTCCAGGGGCAGGGGTTTAGGCAGAGAGCTGGGTTTTCCAACCCTGAATGTCAGGGTTCCCGCTTCCAAGCTGCTTCCCCCCGCCGGAAGCTACGCAGCCTTCGCCGGCACAGGTTGCACCGCACGGAAAGCGGTTGCGTTTACGGTTCCCGGAAGGAACCTGATAGAGGTCCATGTTCCCTCGCTGGAGGAAGATCTTTACGGTAGAGCCGTATCGGTTCAGTTGATCTCTTTCATAAGGGCACCGGAAAAATGTGGATCGAACGAAGAACTGAAAAGAAAGATAAAAAGTGATCTGGAGATTTCAATGGAGGTACTGAAAGAATGGCAGTAAGCAGCGAAAGAAAAAAGGAGCTTGCGATCCAGTTCGGAGGCGGCGAGGAGAACACAGGTAAAACTGAGGTTCAGATAGCCATACACACCGAAAGAATCAAGCAGCTAACCGAACACGCCAAGGCAAACCCCAAGGACAACAACTTCCGCAGGGGACTTCTCAAGCTTGTGGGTCAGAGGCGTCGTCTTCTGAACTACCTTGAGTCCAGGGACGTGGAAAGATACAGAAGTGTAATCAAAGAGCTTGGTCTGAGAAGGTAGATAGCCTTGAACGAACAGCTCCCATGTGTGATGCCGGGCGACGGCCCGGGACAAGAAGTGAATGACAGAAGGAAAGTATGAAAACAATCGTTGAAGAGATGATAGCAGGACGCAAGTTAACCATTGAAACAGGCAGAATGGCCAAACAGGCCCATGGAGCTGTTTACGTTCAGTACGGAGAATCAGCAGTTCTCGTTGCCGCATGCAGTGAGCCTGCTTCCCGTGACATGGGGTTCTTCCCCCTCACCATCGAGTACAGAGAAAGAACCTACGCAGCGGGTAAGATCCCCGGCGGGTTCTTCAAAAGAGAAGGACGGCCCAGCGAGAAGGAAATTCTCACCGCCCGTCTCATAGACAGACCCCTTAGACCTCTTTTCCCCGACGGTTTCAAGGACGAGACCCAGGTATACTGTCTGGTGCTCAGTTCCGACGACGAAAACGATCCAAACCTGCTGGGCCTCATCGGAGGATCCGCCGCTCTCATGATATCCGACATCCCCTGGGAGGGACCTGTGAGCGCCATCAGGGTTGGCAGGGTCAACGGAGAGATAGTCCTGAATCCCACGGTTACCCAGATGGCAGAAAGTGATCTGGAACTGGTGGTTGCGGTTAAGGGCAGGGAAGTGGTAATGCTGGAGGGTCACTCCAGAGAACTTCCCGAAGAGGTCATAGCAGAAGCCATTTCCATGGCAGCCTCAGAAGCCGCGAAGATCAACGACCTCCAGCTCAAGCTCAGGCAGACCGTTGGAAAAGATAAGAAACCCTTCGAAGCTCCAGTTCTTCCCGAGGGTCTTTACGAAGTGGTTTATGAGATAGTTGCCGATGAACTCTCCAGGGTCTACGGCAAAGGGAACAAGGACAACATGGCCGCGGCCATGGAGAATTCCCGAGAGAGGGCCGCAAAGGCCGTGTGCGAGAAATTCGGCCTTGAAGAAGACGACGAAGAGTACGCGAAGCCCACTAAAGAGGCTATCTACAAGGCTGAAAAAGAATATGTACGCTCGAGACTCCTTTCAGACGGCGTCAGGTACGACGGCCGTCAGAGGACCGAAGTAAGGGACATAAGCTGTGAGGTTGGAGTTCTTCCAAGAACCCACGGTTCAGCCCTGTTTACAAGGGGCGAAACCCAGGCTCTCTGCGCAGCAACCCTTGGCGGTGACCGCGACGAACAGAGAATAGATGCCCTCCTCGGTGAGTACAAGAAAAACTTCATGCTTCACTACAACTTCCCCAGCTTCAGTG
>CAZNFQ010000130.1:0-5136 GCA_964571965.1 uncultured bacterium
TGTTATCCGCAGCATGGGTGTCTACCGGGGAGAGCTCTGGGTTCAGAACGGTCAGTATGAGTTTCCCCGCTTCGATCTGCACAGTATCCACACAGGTACTCTTCTGCATACCGCGGAGTTCCCGGCTGAAGGAATGTGGAATTTCAGAATTTCTCCTTCAGGCATACTGGCCTGGGAAGAAGATCCGCAGAATGGCATGTTTTTAATACATGTTCTCTCTGTGTGTGATTAACCAGCGGATAAACTAATCATGTGTTTAATTGACGGGTTATCATCTGCCCCTGATACTTACAGGGATCCTTAAGCACGCGAGGGGTGTCGGGAGTTATTCACATGAGGGTGCTGTTCATTCTTGCGGCACTTCTGATTTTTACAGGATGCAGCGAGGAAAATGAACTCACAGGTCCCTGGGAGATGTGGGTTCTGGTGTGCTCTCCGGCTTCAGATGATGTCTGGAGTATTCACGGGGAAGAAGTATTGACCATTTCCTGGGCTGCCGTCCCCGGAGAAACCGTAAGGTGTGATCTGATCAGACACGGCAATACGGTAATGGAGATATTTGACTGGAGGAGCAGGGAACCGGGGAGATTTCTCTTCAGGGGAGACCTTTCCCGGATGGCAACGGGAGATGGGTACCGGGTACAGGTTATGGATGACCAGGGATTCTATGGCCTAAGCGATGAATTCTCAATAAGGTAGCTTCCTGTTTGTTCAGCATGCCCTCTTTTCCGTTTCCGCTCCGTTTCCTTGTGATTCTCCACGGAGAAGAATGTTTCCGAAAAACTTCCGGATATGCAGATGCCTTGTAAAGCAAAGGAACGATCACCGGGATGACCTTGAAAGAAATGTCTTCCAGGTTACAGGAAACCATGCTGCCGGAAGAGTACGGTTAAAGAACCCAGTGAACGGGAAGATCAGGAACTGAAATGTCACTGTGATTCTTCACCAGCTCCCCATGATGCCTGATCAGGGTGTTTTCGAAACTCTTCGAGGGAAGCTTCATTGCTTCTGCCATTTGCAGGGCATCCTTAAGGTCTTCAATGGAACCTTCGATGTCTCCTGTAAGGTATCTTGTATATCCTGTTGCACCCAGGGTAATGGCGGTCATCCTGGCATCATTTACTTCCCGAAACAGTTTAAGAGCCTCTTTGAAAAGGGAGTCTGCCTCTTCTGCTTCACCCCGCTTCAGCCTTAGCTGGGCCTTGTTCGACATGGTCCATCCCCGTGAGCGGAGATTTCCGGTCTCTGCGGATATGGCAAGGGCTCTGTCGTAAAATTCTTCGGCTTTTTCTTCTTCCCCCATGTCCGCATTCAGTATACCCAGATTTCCAAGAAAAATGATCTGTGATCCCCGGTCTCCTATCCTCTGGAAAATTTTCAGAGCCCTGGAATAGAGGTCAAGGGCCTCCAGGTGTTTACCCAGGTCGTGGCTGATGTTTCCAAGATTTCCAAGGGTAATTGCCTCACTGCGCACATCTCCCATGTCCTGGAAAATTTCCAGGGCGCTCTGCAGGTGTTCGGCGGCACCTGCAGTATCCTGAATGTTGCGGAGCATTATTCCCAGGTTGCCCAGGGTGCTTGCCTCGGCCCTTCTGTTTCCCAGGCGCACATGGATGTTCCTTGCGGCGGTGAAGTATTCCTTTGCTTCGGGTATGCGGTTCCTGGCGGCAGATAAAACTCCAAGGTTCCCAAGGGCATTGCTTTCCAGTTCTTCGAAGTTGTGTTTCCTGCATAACTCCAGGGTTAGATTAAGATTACTCAGTGCTCCGTCCATGTCCCCCGACGCTCTGCAGAGATTGAATTTTTCCATGAAGACCCTGGCTTTCCATTCATAAAGACAGTTTTCCCGGGCAAGGTCTTCCATGATGACCAGTGTTCTTTTGTGCTCCTCGTTCCGGCCTGTATACTGATAGGCTCTGGCATTAAGCTCCAGAACCTTCAGGTAGTCATCCAGCTGGCTTGGCAGCCAGTCCAGAAGTTTTTCCCCCCAGTAAAGCACCGTTGAGTGCTGATAGTTGTCTGAAGCGTGTTTCTGGGCGATGATTCCCCACTCTGCCGCCTTTGCCGTTTCACCGGCGCCTTCCCAGTGGGAAGCCAGCTTGGCTGAGATCCTCTCCTCGTCGTTCTCGAACAGCTCGGCGATCGCCTCGGCGGCTGCCCTGTGAATAAGCTTCAGGTTGCTTGCCAGATTGCTTTCACAGGCGGTACGCTGGATAAGGGGGTGTCTGAACCTGTAGCCTGTCATACTTCCGGTGTCAGCCCTTACCAGCATCTGTCTTTCCACCAGTTTATCGAAGATATCTTCAGACCCGAAGGGAAGATCAAGTTTCGAGCAGACCATCTTATACGTGTCAACCAGGAACTCCATACCCAGTACCGAGCAGAGAAGCAGTGTTTTGCGCATCTGGTCGGGAAGATGGTCAAGCCTGCTCTGCAGAAGACCGGTGAGGGATTCAGGGCGTGAAAGCTCTATTGCGGTGTCAACAATTCGCCATACCCCGCCCTTCTGCTGAATACCGCCTGATTCAAGAAGGTGCATTACCAGTTCCCTTAGAAAGAACGGGTTACCCGAAGAATGCTGCCAGAGAAGATCCACAGCATGCTCAGTGAACTGGTGCGACTCTCCGTTGGTGTAACGCGCCGCTATTGATGCAGATATTAAACCGCACTCTTCTCTGCCAAGCTCGTGAAGCTCGATGGCTCTGTAGTCGAAATAGAAACTGTCGGTTCTGAACTTTGCCACAGGAGAGTCTTTCCCGGCGTTACGGCCGGATAGTATGAAGAGAATGGGAGAGGGAGTTCTGCAGTTCTTCAGAAGGAATTCCAGAAGCTGACTGTCGGTTCCGTCCATCCAGTGGGTGTCTTCCAGGAATACAACCAGTTTCCTGTTCTCTGCCAGTAATTCGAGAAAGTCCCTTACGGCAAGACTGGTTTCAAGGGTCAGTGCCTGATTCCCGAGATTTACCAGCCTTGGGTCATTGGAGAGTGCAGGGATCAGCCTGCCCAGGAAGGGGAGAGAGTTGGAAAGCTTTTTTGTGGAACACAGTGTGGAAACCCGATGGGTGAATTCCTCCCATGATACTGCCCGCTGCACCTGAAAACCCAGCACTGATGAAACTACCGATGACCATAGCCAATGGGCAGGCTGACCTTCAGCAATGGAGCGGCCGCGGAGAAAAAACCACGCTGAACATTCGTTTCTGATAAACTCAAGGGCCAGTCTTGCTTTGCCCGAGCCTGCTTCACCTGTGATCTCCATGAGGATATGTCTTGGGTGATCATCCGGTCGTATGCCGGTATTGCATGAGTCCGCCAGTTCAAGGGCGTTCTTAAGCGCCCGGTACTCTTCCTCTCTGCCGGTGAAAGCGGCGTCGTCGCATATTTCACAGCCGGGTCTCAGGGGTTCAAGGGGTTTCCAGACTGTCAGGTATCCTTCCACTCCCTTAACCTGGAGCTTCAGTGGACGGGACCAGAGGGCAGACTGGGAGCACATGGAATGGACTCTGTCGGTGACAAGGATCGAGTTCAGCTCTGCCTGTTCCTCCATTCTGGAGGCGATGTTGACAGTGTTACCCATTGCGGTAAGATGACCGATGGCGTCCGGGGCCACGGTGACGGCTCCGCTGCTTATTCCTATCCTTGCACCCAGGCTTACCCCGGAATTGCTCAGCACCTTGCCTGCAACGGCAAGTACCTCAAGCATTCTGAATCCGCAGAGGACAGCTGTTCGGCAGTCGTTCTCCCCGGAGTTCACGGCTCCGAAGAGAACCATTATTCTGTCGCCTTCTATCTTGTCAACATACCCGCGGTACTGCTGGGCTGTTTTAACCAGCTGGTTCATAATGCTCTTTGCCAGATCATGAACGGTTTCGTGATCCAGGGTACCCGAAAGCCTGGTAAAACCTGCAATGTCAAGGAAAAGAACCGCTGTATCCCGCCTTTCACCGGGTTTCAGATGCTGTCCTGCGGTAGAGGGTACATCGGTGCTCAAATCTGTTTTGAAGGCATTTTGAAGCAGGATGGTAAGATCATCTTTCATTCGTGATCAGGAATCCTTTCGAATCGATGAAGTTCTACTATCATTGCACACATTTCCGCAGGAAGCAACAAATTTGACGGCACTTGACGGCAGATGTATATATCACCAGCTGGTGACACCAACTGGTGACATGATTTCAAAGGGGAAAATATGACTTCACATACAAGGGATTCCGAAAGCACACAGAATCTGATAATCGAGGCCCTTGGGCGGATCCTGACAGAGAAGGGCTTTACAGGTGTGGGCATCAATGCCGTGGCCCGGGAAGCCGGTGTGGACAAGGTTCTGATATACAGGTATTTCGGTTCCATGGAGGGTCTTCTCAGGGCTTTCAGGGACAGAAAAGAACTCTGCCCCAATGTGGTTGATGTGCTGGATGAATTCCCTGAGGGAACTCCTCTATCAGTTCTTGTTAAAAGGCTGCTTCTTAAAAGCGGGAAAGCCTTCAGGGAGAGCACGCTTGCACAGGAACTTGCAAGATGGGAACTCACCGAGAAGAACCCCCTTACCGTTGCCTTCAGCAGAAGTATGGAGCAGAGCGAACTGAAATCACTGAAAGAACGCGGTATTGACCCTGATCCGGAAACGGTCACGGCAGTTGTACTTCTTCTAAGCGGTCTACATTACCTTACCCTCAGGCAGAGCATAAAAAACCCCATCCTGAACATTGACCTGGGCGATCCCGAAACGGTTGAAAGGGTCGAGAGAGTGTTGCAGGACCTGGTCGAAAAATATTTCGCAGGACGGGAGGAGCTCCCCTATGCACATTAAGCGGTTGCTTTCTGCCTTAATACCGATACTGGCTGTTACGTCATGCGGAGCCGGCGGGAAGAAGGTGCCGGAACCGGTACCTGTGATGGTGGAAGTTGTTAGCCTGCAGACCATATCAAGAACGGTATACGCTCCATGCAGGCTGGAGGCCGAATCTGAAGCTGTTGTTTCAGTATCCGTTCCCTCGGTGGTGGAGGAAGTACTGGTGCACACCGGAGACACCGTATCCGCCGGACAGCAGCTGCTCGTACTAAGGACCGACGACATGCGAAGGGCATCGGTATCTTCAGCTGCAGCCATGGTGGAGGCCGCCAGGGCGTCGAGGG
>CAZNFQ010000131.1:0-5052 GCA_964571965.1 uncultured bacterium
AATCAGGACCAGATTTGCGTATTCTTCCAACCGCTTTGCGGATTCTTTCACGCAAAGGATCGAAAACGTCTCCAACCCTTTCCTGGAAGGATATTACCCAGCCGGGACCCAGCAACAGACTCACGTGCTCCACGTCGATGTCTTTTCTTCCCTCATGGTAGGTCATCATTTTCAGCACGATGAACATGTACCCGGGGAACTCCTCCAGCTTCGGGCGCTGATCCGTGTTGACTATGTCTTCACAGGTCAGGGGATGAAGGCCAAGCCCGTTTCCAATGCTGTCTATCAGGTCGGTATTATGGATACCTGTTACGTTTATCCAGGTGACGGACTCCTCACCGGCAAGTTTCAGGGCTTCCTGAAAGGAGCAGTCCTGCAGTTCGGTGATCTCTTCCTGAGTGAAGTTGATAACGTCGATGGTGGCGTTCTCCATCTTCTGCTTACCCACGAAGACCGCCTGCCCCGGGGGAAGACCCGCCTTGGCTGCCATTGCAATTGCCCTTCGGCCCCTTGTGTTCATGTCAGTTACCCCCAGGAATAGATTTGACTTCAATGGTCTAATATATTGGCAAACATGAACAGACAATGCTGCAGACTTTCGCACCCCTTTGCCCCCTTCGTACCTGAAGGGTGTACTTCACTTCTTCTGGGTTCCTTTCCCGGAGGTCATTCAACCTGTTCGACGCCACCTGTAGACCACTGGTACTACACTGCACCCCGAAACCAGTTCTGGCCTATAATGAAGAGGCTCTTCCCTGGGAGAGAGCTTGCAACACGCTCCGGGAAGATGCAGCTGTTCAGCGACCTGCGCATGGCGGTAACGGACGTTATTCTCTCATGCGAAAGGAAGAAGAACTCCAACCTGGACAGGAATCTCATTCACAGGGTCTACAACAGGGAAGCGGTGGAGAGAATCATTACCGGAAATCCCGTTGAGAGGATCCTTTTTACCGGTAAGGGGGTGCGGAGAGAATTCGAAAGGCACTTCAGCTGCCCTGATACCGTTTCCCTTATTGATCTTCCCTCTCCGTCGCCAGCCTACTTCAGAATGTCCCTGGCCGGGAAAGCAGATGCATGGCAAGCCGTTTTCATAACCTGCGGACTGTTACCAGATGACTGATGATTTACACGGTATACAGAATAGCCCTGAGGAAATTTCCGGCAAGAAAGAGTAATTCCGTCTGGTTTTCAGCTCTTTTTACTAACACTTCATAATGAGCACGATGACCACAACCGCAGCAAGCACCGCGAAAAGGGAGATCATCCCAAAGAAGCCTCCGCAGCACCCTCTGCCGGATGCCTGAGTGGAAGCTGCATTCTCATCGGTGTAGTTTTCCCCTGAGTAGGACTCATTCCTGTTCTTCACACCGGGATCATGCTCCGGCTTCACGAAGGAGCTTTCTTTTTTCCTTCTTATTTTGTCCTTCAGGAAGCTGCCCGATGATGAGGCGCTTTTTGACTTTGACCTCGGCCTGGAGCTTCTCTTGAAGATTGACTTGCCGGATGATGAAGAACCCTTTGATGAGAAACTTGATCTCTTCTTCGAAGAACCTGAAAATCCCTTTTTCATTACACCCTCCCCTGATACTGTTAGTTACAGGAAAACATACCACAGAGGAAAAAACAGGCAACTGTTATTTTTTCTGCCCCGGCCTGTTTAAAACCACACGCAGATTGAGCAGTTTTACCTTGCTATAGAGTCTGAGTGTTCCCAGCACGGCGGTCAGCGGCTGCGAGTTAGGCTCTTCGACCCGTGAGAGGGGGATAAGAGCACTCAACCTGGCAAAGGCTGTTATCAGGAAGAGCACCTGCATGGAGTGCAGGTGCAGGCCAAGAAGCACCATTGGTTTCGGCATGAGAAAACCGGATGCCAGCATAGTTATTATCATGCCCGTGCCGCTGAAGGCCCCATAAAGTCCTGAGTAGGACTGTACGCGATCCTCCGGTGCAACGGATAGAACCAGGTTGGCGGTGACGATACCCACGCATCCCCACATACTTCCTGAAACAAGGCTCTCTGCGTATATGATCCAGAGGCTTTCAGGTTTGACGAACAGCCATATGAGTGGAACCATGGTTCCTATGATTATTGCAAGCTTCATGGCTGTTTTGTTCCCGAACCTGTCCACAAGCTTTCCCCAGTACTTCAGCGTGAGTATGGTGCCTATGGTACTGGTTATTCCATACAGTAGCATCTGTGTAATTCCCATGTGCAGTACCTGGATCATGAAGGGCTGCCAGAAGGGCGCCCCGATTCCCACAGCCATCATCCACCACACTCCGAAAAGGCAGAGCTTCCTGAAATTTCCGTCCTTGAAGGGTTCCACAAGAATTCTTGATGCAGGCAGGGGATTTACCGGAACCGGCCGTTCCGGTTGTTTTGCAAGTATTCTTAGCCCTGCAAGACCCACGATTCCCGCTCCGGAGAAAACAAGCAGAAGAACGGTTCTGAGCTTATCAGGATCGTCCCCTGTGCCGTCGACTATCATTCCCACCAGGAAGGCCACAGCAAGGCCGAAGGACACCAGTATTGAGTTTCTCTTTGCAAAGAACCTTCCCCTTATTCTCAGAGGGACCATCCTTGCTATCCAGCCTGTCCAGATGTTGGTGGATACGGAAAGAACAGCCGTTGAGATACCGAAGAGGAGAAGCACCGCGGTGAGAGCCCGATCCGGGGCGAAGACCAGGGGAATTACACCAAGAAGAGGGGTCATTGCCCTTCCTGCCCCCGCCCATAGCACTGTGGAACGCCTGTGATGGGTCATTCTTCTCGTAACCAGAGCTCCCATGGGCTGCAGCACCATTGAGAGCTGCCCTATGGCGGAAAGTATTCCGAACTGAACAGGGGAGGCCTGAAGCAGGGTAAGAAGCTTGGTAAGGAAAACTGATCCCGGCCCGGCAAGACCGGTGTATATCTGTGAAAAAACACCCTCGGTAATGGATATCCTGAAGGTTTCGCGGAGTTCCGACTGCTTCCCTGCATTGCTTTTCATGCGGGGAAACATACTGGCAGGCGCAAGGCTATGAGGCCGTTGCTATTGTGTAGCCGCCAATGATCATGAAAAGAGCTCCGGCTCCCCATGAGAGGTACTTCGTGTTTATGTGATCACAGAGGAACTTCCCGGCGAGAACACCTATGGCTGAAGTTAAGATAAGTGCCAGTGAAGCGCCAACGAATACTGTCAGTCTGCTGACGTCCTTATTCGTTGAAAAAAGCATTGTGGCGAGCTGTGTTTTGTCTCCCAGTTCTGCGATGAAGATCGCGGTGAAAACAGATGACAGTAATCTCAGGTCCATTTCATCTCCTCAGTCTGGACACGCCGGGGGGCAGCATGGATATTTCATGATCAACGGAAACCCTAACATGTTTGGGAAAATGAATGCGTGCAATCAAAACCATCTCTTCGCTGATCCAATCAGACAGATATCTCTTCCTTCTTCTTCTTACTCCATTCATATATATGTTTCTTCTGGTGGTTTTCAACGGGATTCCCGATCTGCCCAATTCAGGTGATTCAGCCCTTCTCGAACTTAACACACGAAATGTGTTTTCCAGGGGGATTCTCCTGGGTCCTTATTCAAGATTCATTTTCTTTCATCCGGGGCCCCTTTATTTTCAGCTCCGTTATCCGGTTTATGAGCTTTTCGGGCAGATGAATTCCTCTCTGCTCATCGCTACACTGATCATTCAGTCTGCATGTCTGTTTTTTGCCTGGAGAACCGTAAAAGGGATAAAGAAGGGTCTGACCGCTACTCTGTTCTCCCTGTGTGCGGCACTTTATCTGTTGACCACAGAGAAAACTATCTGGCTCTCCGAATGGAATCCGCACATAATAATTTTCCCGTTCATGCTTTTCATAGTTGCAATGGCCGCTTCAGCTTCCGGACGGTTAAAGTATCTTGTGACAGCGGTGGTTGCAGGCTCTTTTGCTGCTCAGACACATATTTCAGTAATACCATCCATGGCTGTACTCACCATTGCCGCAATGGTCTTTGCAGTGTATCCCTGGTTCCTGTCTTCCAGGAGAAACAGCAATTTTCAGAAAAAACCTGTTCTTATAAGCATCGGGGTCCTTCTGGTTCTCTGGGCCGCCCCCATTTATCAGCAGTTTTTCCCGGGGAACGGTGAGGGAAACATGACGAGGATCGTTCACTATTTCAGTGAGTCAACCCCTTATGTAGACCACAGTCGAGCATTTGCATTGTGGAGCTCGGTCTTAACGGATATGGAGCTTGGTGATCAGGCAGGCCAGGGTCTCAGGGGCGCTGTTATAGCCTTAAGAGTTCTGCTTCTGGCAGCGATGTTCATCATCCAGAGAAAGAAGGGGGACAGACCTTTTCTTGCGGCTCTGGCTTTTTTCCTTTTGATGCTCCACATGGTGTCATGGTTTTCAGTTTTGCAGATTCGGGGGGAATTGCACAGCTATCTGATACAATGGATGGGGGTGATCCCCCTTCTCTCTCTGTTTGTTATTCTCAGTGCAATTGCTGACAGGGCAGGACAGTCAGCGGTCAAGTACATGAAGATCGCGGCAACCGTCTTTCTGGTCTATTCTGCCGTTGCTCTTCCCATTAAGATCCGGGACTTCTACAGAACTGAACTGCACCCTTCCTGGCAGAACGAAATCGCCGTTAGAGAGCTTTCTGAGCAGCTGAGAAACAACCTTGAATGGGACGGAGAGACATTCTATGTGATCAGTCTTGTGACCACGGACCAGTGGCCGATAATGTTCGGTCTACTGAACTCCATGGAAAAGATGGATCTTCCCGTGGGAGTCGAGGACAACCTGCTTTATATCCCAACGCCTGTTCCCGAGGGAATGCATCCCAGAACACTGCACCTTGGAGTTCTGAATCAGCAGGGTTTGATGATGCCCGGCCTTGCGGCCAACTGGAATGGAATAGGTCTTATTCTTCAGTAGGATCTTGCCAGCTGGCAACACCGTTGTCTATGTATCCATGGGTTGGATCAGAGGGCTTGCCGCACTCGATGTAAAACTCATCGCCATTTCCGCTCACAGCAAGAATGTAGGGCTCACCGCATTCGGGGCA
>CAZNFQ010000132.1:0-5005 GCA_964571965.1 uncultured bacterium
GATGCAGTGTTTTCGCGAAATACTCGTTCAGAATGTCCTTTGGCTTCGTTCTGTCAAGCCACGAGAGCGCTTCGGCAATGTTTTCATACTCCCAGCGATCAAGCTGAGATCTGGTGGTGAGATGGGTGGGTATCAAACCCGCCGTCTCGTTTTCGTCCAATGGCGTAGCGCCTTCGGGATAAGCTGTTCGGCTCATTTCGTATCCCATATACAGGAAGGCGGTTTTTCCAGATACTCTTCCACCAATTGTCTGCGTACCTTTCCCAGTTCATTATCGCTCAGGTCCTGATCCTCCAGCCACATTGTATGTGATACTTCTTTGAGACGCTGGTTTACAAGCAGTTCAACCTGCTTTTTCAAAGTGTTTTTCAGAGTTGAGTTCGGCACCAGGGCATACACGAAAGTACAGTCAAGACCATGCGCGATACGCTTCATGGTTTTCATGGTTACGGCCCCTGCCAGTTCATCCCGCTCAATCCGAGCCACATTCTGCTGAGTTGAACCGAGTCTTTCCGCCAGCTGCCTCGCAGTCATGCCAAGCCCGTCCCTGATGGCACGGATCCAGCCTTTGACAGGAATGCTCGCATGACGCAAAGCTGCATATTCCTTCAGGAATGAATCAAGCTGTTCAAGCACTAACTTCTGCCTGTTCATTTTTCACCACCTCCAGCAGAGTATACAACATTCGAAGGTATTTCACAATACAATTGTTGTACTTGGTTCGTATTCGTACAATACAAATAATGTGAGATCCAGGGTGCGTACAAACTATGTATTGTATTACAGAGCCTGAAAAGTACATCCTGCCGGCTGAGAAGTTCATCACAAGGGCATACTCCGGTACTGTGGTCAGTACAGTCTCCTCCCGGATGCGGTGTAACCGGCAATTCTGAAGAAAAGCAGTATCCAGAGGGCTGACACGGCCAGCCCCGCTGCCACGGGGAAGAGCCAGCCCTCAGCCGCCATGGCCGCCTCCGTCATCCAGAAGGAGGGAAGGGGGGAGAACAGGTACCGTGCTGTTCCCTTGATGAACAGCGGAGCCTGTATGCCCAGCATGGAAATACCCCCCAGTTTCATAAGGGCCAGACCCTCCACCTTGTTTCCGGCAAAGGCGGTAACCCCCAGGCAAACCGCCACCGAGGCCGCTGAGCCAAGGAAGGCAATGGGAACAGCCCTGATAATGCCCAGCGGGGATGACCTGAACAGAATGAACAGCACAATGGAAACCGCCGTTGACAGTGCTGCGGGAACAATCAGCCTCCCGTTCAGGTAGCCTGCGGTTCCCGGCGGGGATACCGCCATGTAGAGGCTTACTCCTTCGTCTCGTTCCTCCAGCATTATCATGGCTGCGGCCATGCTCAGCAGGTACGGAACCAGCAGAAGCAGCATGAGGTCCAGCATCATGGCGAACTGGTGAAGCACCGGTTCGTGGCCCAGGGCTGCTCCCAGCCATCTGTCCAGCGCTGGAAGGCCGTACCTGAACATCACTCCGATAAGCACCGGCGCCGGCACGAGCACCGCCAGCATTGCGTCCCTGCTGATAAGGGTGAACCCCGCCAGGAAGACCTTGCCAGTTCTCACAGCTGCATGCCTCCCAGCTCCTTCACCATTTGACGAACCCTGCCCAGAACCAGTGGTATTGCCAGGGCAGTCCATGCGGCTACTGTTATCAGATGCCAGGTTGCTGAAGCGCTGTTTTCGGCGCCGGCCCCATTCAGCATTACAGAGAGCAGGGCAGTGCCCGGATGCAGTTCCCAGAGTTCAGGGGGACCGGGGAGCCGCCAGAGGTTCATGATTTGCCCAAGAACCATGAACGGAGGAACCCAGAGAACCAGAGTAAGCGGCGCAATTGCCATGAAGAACCTGTTTAGTGAACGCACCCTGCCTGCGATGGCCAGCCCCAGAAGCGAGAAAAGAACCGAACCGGCGAAGAGTCCTCCGGCCAGGATGAAAGGGGAGAAGCGGCCTGGAATGGAAACTGTAACCATGGCCAGACCCGCAAGAGTGGAGATAACAGCCAGGGAGAGGACCTTAGCGCACAGGTATTCTCCCGGGGTGAAAGGGGAGACGAAGAGGAAGTCCAGGGTGCGCTCGCTCTTCTCGAACAGGACAATTCCCCCCATGAAGAAAAGCCCCAGGGCCGCCGGGTCACTGAAGAGCACCAGCGCAGCCGCCAGGGGCCTGAAGCCCTGGGGTATGGCCAGAAGCATTCCGGCGTAAACCACCGAAACCACCAGATAGAGCAGGTAGAATCCGTAGCGGTACTGGAAACGCACATCGTTTACCAGTGCCCTGGCGAAGCGCCTGATGTTCACCTGAGGGCCCTCCCCGTGACTTCAACGAACACATCCTCCAGGGTGGGCTCCCTGGAGTGGATTCGTGTTATTCTGTTTTCCTCTATGGCCTTGCGGAAGGTTTCATCGGCTGAGAGCCGAGCCATGGGAGTTGTGTGGCTGCGCCGGGTTCCCCCATCCAGACAGGTGTAGCTCACCATCACAGGGGTTTTGCCCCCGGTAAGGTTTTCAGGGGCGTCCAGGGCCCGTATTCCGCCGTCTACTATGAATGCCACCCTGTCGCAGAGTTCGCCGGCGTCGTGCATGTTGTGGGTGGTGAGGATTATTGTGGTTCCCATTCGCTTCTGCTCTTCTATGATCCCCTTAACCTGCCTGGCGGTGGACGGGTCCAGCCCCGAGGTCGGCTCGTCGAGAAAGAGCATTCCCGGGCGGTGCATAAGAGCCCTTACGAAGTTTAGCCGGGTCTTCATGCCCTTGGAGAACTGGGAGACCCTCCGGTGGCCGTCACGCTGGAGACCCACCATTTCAAGCAGAGTTTCCGGCGGTATCAGCTCACCGCTGTGAAGGGATCCGAAGAAGGCCAGGTTCTCCAGTGCGGTGAACTTGCCGTATAGCCCGGGAAATTCGAAGACAACGCCTATACTGCCGTAGAAATCGGCTTTGCGGTTCTTCACTTCGCATCCGTTCACCTGCACCGTTCCCCCATATCCGGTGAGAACCCCTGTGAGGATTTTCTGCAGTGTGCTCTTGCCTGCACCGGAGGGACCCAGGAAACCGAATATCTCGCCCTTCTGAACCTGAAACCCCATTCCCTGTATCAGCGGTTCCTTCGGGGTATAGGAGAAATTCATGTTCTCGATGAGAATTGAGTTATCGCCTGCTTTCAATTCATCTCCTTCACTTCTTCCAGCACCAGGCCTCTGATCAGCAGCTGAATGGCTTCTTCGAAGTGTTCAGCCCCGGCGGCTTCCCGATGCATGAAAGCCAGGGCAAGAACCCTGAGGGCTGTTGAGAACAGGGGAATCTTCACTGAACACACCGGAATACCCAGAGCCATAAGCAATGCTTTGGTTGCGCTGTCATCCAGCTGGTGATGCCCTGCCACAGTTTCCTTTGGCAGCCCGCGAAGAAGCAGGGCCATTTCCTCCGGGTTCATCAGGGTTATAAGAAAAGAATCCTTCACCCGGGCGAACAAGTACCAGATGGCCTCCGCAAGGTTTTCCCTGCCGGACAGGTCATTCTCCTTCACATGGAGAGACAGGCCCTGAAACAGCTCTTTCTGGTATTCCTCCACCGCATGGAAGAACAGGGCCTCCTTTGAGGGGAAGAACCTGTAGAACGACCCCTTTGAAATACCCGCTCCCCTTGCGAGCTGGTCCACGGTGGTTTTTTTTACACCGTATCTTGCCAGACAGCTTTCCGCCTCCCGGCGCAGAGCTGACCTGATATCATCTGCTTCCTGTTCAGTAAATGCTCTGGGCACAGCCTTTCTCCTTTCTCAATGACTGTATATACAGAATCGGTCATAGAGTATGCAATGCCCGAAGCTCAAACCGGGATCTTCTCACCTCCAGGGGAGGTTATGCAGGCATCTGCCTGTTTTCAACGGAAGGCTGAAAGAGACATTCCAGGTTTTTCACACCCCGAAGAGATAATAGGCAAGTGATACGGCGGATAGTATCCACAGTCCCTTCGGAACTTCCCTGCGTCTGCCGGTGAGGGTTTTGAAGAGGGGCCAGGTGAGGAGACCCGCGGTCATGCCTATTCCCAGGTTGTAGGTGAAACTCATGAGAACGATTGTGAGGAATGCCGGGGCCAGTTCGGTCATGTCGTCGAACTTCAGGTCTGTAATGGGTTTAAGCATGAGCATTCCCACAACTATCAGCACCGGACCGTAGGCGCAGGCTGGAACCGCTGTGAGAATGGGGGTGAAGAACAGGGCCAGAAGAAACAGAAGCGCTGTTACAACCGCAGTGAAGCCGGATCTGCCCCCCTCTTCGATCCCCGCCGCTGATTCTATGTAGGCTCCTGTTGTTGTGGTGCCAAGACATGCTCCTGCTACCGTTGCCAGGGCATCACAGAGCATGGGTTTTTCCATTTCAGGGAGGTTGCCCTGTTCATTCAGGAGTTTTGCACGGTGGGAGAGGCCCAGGAGGGTTCCCATGGTGTCTACGAAGTCCATTACGAAAACCGTTAGAAGAACGGATACGAAACCCCAGGTGAGGGCGCCTGCCAGGTTGAACTTGAGAAAGATAGGCCCTATGGATGGTGGCATGGATGCTATTCCCGCAGGGAGGGGGGCTGTTTTCGTTGCGAATGCCGCGGCTGTTACCGTAAGGATCCCTATGAGAAGAGCACCTTTGATCTTTTTTGCTAGCAGGAATATCATAAGGAAGAGCCCTGCTATGGAGAGCAGTGCCGGTGCGCTGCCTATGTCTCCCATGGCTACCGGAGCCCCCGGTGTGCCCAGTGTGACTATGCCGGTGTCATTCAGGCCGATGAAGCAGAGGAACAGGCCTATGCCAACGGCGAATGCGATCTTGAGGCCCTGGGGCACTGATTCTGCAAGCCAGCTTCTTGCACCTGCCAGGGTAAGAATAGTGAAGAGCACTCCCCCGATGAAAATGGCGCCCAGGGCAGTTTGCCAGGAGTAGCCCAACAGATCAATGGTTTTTGAATGTTGAACACAATGATTTGAGGAAACGTTTGCT
>CAZNFQ010000133.1:0-4958 GCA_964571965.1 uncultured bacterium
TGAACCCAGGCTCCTGACCATTCTGCCCGTCAAATCATAGACCTCTACACGTGCGACTCCCGCCGCAGGCAGTGTAAACGAAACAGCAGCAAGCCCCCCCGAAGCAGGATTGGGACTGATCATCACAGGCTGTGAATTTCCAATACCGATGTATGAATCGTCTTCGATGGAGACTCCACAGTAGGAGCGCCAGACTGAAGCTCCCTGGGTTCCTGCAAACAGAAAGTCATCCGTTTCCAGAACTGTCTGAACCTGTGGGATTCCCGGATCTTCACCGAAGTAAACAGGTGTACCAGACCAGTTTTCCCATATCCAGATGCCTGCGTTGGTAGAGATGCAAAGCCCTCCCAGCATTTCCGACTGGTACAGGTTCCAGGCAGTGCCGAACCCCGATGTAACCTTGTTCCACACCATTCCGCCGTCGTTTGAGTGATACAGGCCGCTGGAGCTTGCCGCAGCCAGGTGATCAGGGTCAGAGGGATCCACCATTAGTCCGTAGGGTGTTCCTGTGTAACCTGTGGGTGTGGCAGTAGTCCAGCTGGAACCTCCGTTAACAGTGGAGTAAAGCTTGTAGGAGCCGTTTTCGTAACCAAGGGCGTACACCTTGTCCGTTTCCACAGGGTCAACCGCTATTGCCCTGACGTATCCGTACTGAGTTCCGGAATAGAGAGTGTGCCTGGTCCATGTGGCACCGCCATCCACAGACTGGGAGGCCACTGCCATGTAATTGGGTGAGGTGTACTTGTAACCGCAGCTCCAGAAGGTTGAACCCCCTGCATAAATCATACCGTAACCGTCTCCGTAGTAGCTGTCTGCCATTGTCCAGACGGAACCTCCGTCTGTGCTCCTGTAGAGCTCGGAATTGCCTCAACCACTTCCTTCCAGGGCAAGCAGAGTACCGGCACCATCGGCGCAGATATCGCAGAAGTCACCGCATGCCAGCGGGGTGGACACCTCCTCCCAGTTCACAGCTCCTGAAGCCGGTGTTTTGAACAGTCCCATGTCCTGCATGTTCATGAAGATGAAACCCTGGGACTCTTCCATGGCAAGGACCTTACCCACAAGCAGTCCGTCGTTGCTTGAGGCCCAGTTCACACCTCCGTCGGAAGACTTGTAGAAGCCGATGGAAGCTGATGTAAATACGTTGTTGACGTTGCTCCAGTCAGGCAGTACCCACTGGATTCCGGTTGCACCTGTGAAGGGCGAAGAGACGGTTGTCCAGCTGACACCTCCGTTGGTGGAGCGGTATATCCTGTTAATGCCGGCTGCCACCACCAGATTCGGATCGGCGTCGCTGAAAGCTATTCCATAATTGTAGGTCTGGCTCGGGGCTGCCTCGGTCCAGCTGACACCGCCATCGGTGGAGCGGTACATGCTGTAAAGGGAACCTGCAAGCATTATGTCCGGATTGGAGGGATGAATTCCAACACCGTAGAAGTAGTACTGGGAAGACGCAGCCGAGGGAGTCACCTCCACGAAACTGCTTCCTCCGTCGGTGGAAAGGAAAACAAATGGATCATAGGTTGCGTCGGTGGATGAATAGCCGTAACCTCCCAGAAGAATCACCAATGGATCGCTCTTGGATACGGCGATGGATCTTCCGTAGCTCTGGGTGTAGGTCCCTCCGAGCGGGATGAAACTTACCGAGAAAGAAGCCCCGCCGTCGGTGGAGTGCATGAAGGCGAGTTTCCAGGAACCGTCATAGGCATATCCTGAACCGAAAACCTCAGTTGAGTTGGTTGGATGCGGGGCAAGGTCGTAGAAGATGGTGTTCGAGGAATAACTGCTGCTCCACGTGATGCCGCCGTCTGAGGATGTCCATGTTCTGCTGCTTCCGGCAGCCACAAGATGCCCATCGGGACATATTACCATATCATAGACCGAGCTTCCGGAAAATGAGGAAATACTCTCCCAGGTTCCGCCTCCGTCGGTGGAGTGAACCACCTGGGTTGGATTGTAGCCTGAGAGAGCCCAGAGTTCCTGGGCATTGACCGGGGACTGAACCGGTGCATCCAGATCACCGCCCTCCGGCCCTGTTGACACCCAGGGTCCGTAACCTGCAAGAGCAATGAATACAAGAAGTTGAGTCAACATTTCCTTGTCCTTTCTATGTTATTAAAAATTTTTAAAAAAATTACAGCATTAGCTTAACAAGAAAACAATCTCATCATTTATATCCGTCTCCCTTTCCTGGGTCAATGGGGTAATTCCACGCGGTTCAACCTCTTGACTCAGGCTTCCAAATGAAACTAATTTGAAGCGTTGGTACAAACAGTGAGGAGGGGGTTACAGTGGCTTCACGTGAGATGTGGAACAGCAAAACGGCCTTCGTTCTGGCGGCTATAGGCTCTGCCATCGGCCTGGGGAACATATGGAGGTTTCCGTACATTACCTTTCAGAACGGCGGAGGGGCTTTCCTAGTAGCTTACTTCATCTGTCTTTTCGTTGCAGGAATCCCACTGCTCATGCTCGAGTTCAGCATGGGGCACAAAACAAGGCAGTCAGCCCCCGGGGCCTTTGCAGTTCTCAGGCCTAAAATGCAGTGATTCGGCTGGTTCGCCGTGGGCGTCGGGTTCATCATAGTAACCTACTACGCCATAATCATGTCATGGAGCGTCAATTACACCTGGGAGGCCGCCACACTTGGCTGGCAGCAGGACCGGGGTGAATACGCCAACGTGGAATACTCCCTTGAAACAACGAGCATGGCCGACATGGAGGTACTCACCCCTGTTCCAGGCAGGCTGCTGGGAACAGAATACACGGACCCTGTTGACGAAACAGTGAACTACATTGAGGAACAAGGTACATTCCTGGTTGCATGGCAGGGGCATCTCTATGCCATGTCGTCCCTTGCCAACGCCGACACCTTCATGGCCTCCCCTGCTGATTTTTTCTACAACGACTTTCTGGGTCTCACAAGTGAAACCTGGGATATTGGCACATTCCGCTGGCCTCTTCTCATCGGTTTCGTCATTTCCTGGGTGTGGATCGTGGCTTCGGTGTGGAAGGGCACCAAAACCGTAAGCAAAGTGGTCTACTACACAGTTTTCATTCCCTGGGGACTTCTTATTCTTTTCATAATAAGGGGACTTACCCTTCCAGGAGCCGAAGCCGGAATATCATTCTACCTGACACCGGTATGGAGCAGACTGCTCTCTGCGGATATCTGGCTTGCTGCAATCTCACAGGTGTTCTTCAGTCTCAGTGTGGGTTTCGCCATAATGATAGCCTACGGAAGCTTCCTTCCGAAAAAAACGAATCTCGCAGGCTATGCCATACTCATAGGAGTGGCAGACGCACTCACCGCATTCTGCGGCGGTCTTGCGGTTTTCTCCGCCCTGGGATACCAGGCCACCAAAATGGGCGTTCACATAACGGAGGTTGCCCAGGCCGGTCCCGGCCTTGCCTTCGTGGCTTACCCGCACATCATAGGCAACCTTCCCGGAGCCAGAATATTCGGTGTTCTATTCTTCCTCATGCTTCTTACCCTTGCCGTTGACTCGGCTTTCAGCCTCCTCGAAGCCGCAACTTCCGCAGTAAAGGATAAATGGAACACCTCTCACAGAAAGGCCAACCTCACGGTTGGAGGGCTTTCCTTCATTCTGGGCCTTCCCATGCTCACCGGAGCCGGTCTCTACATTCTGGACATAGCAGACCATTTCATGAACAGCTTCGGTCTTACCCTGGTGGTGCTTGTGGAAACTGTGATGATAGGCTGGTCGATAGGAGCAGAGAACCAGAGGAAGTACATTTCCCGGAATTCAGCCTTCCGCCTGGGCCGGTGGTGGAACATCTGCATCAGATGGCTCATACCAATGGGAATAATCTGGATGCTCTTCGATGAGATCAGTTCCAGAGCTGTTCCCTACGGAACATTCGGCCTGCGAAGCCAGGAATTCATCTTCGGCTGGCTTCTAATGATCCTTCTTCCCATCTTGGGAGACATCCTTGCAGACTCGAAACCCAAAGGGAATTTTCCAGAGTAACTCACAGGGGGGGCGAGGCCGTTGGGCTTCGCCCCCTGAGAACCTGTTCTCCATGGACAGTTGAGTCTTGTCATCTGAAAAGACACCGCACCAGCAGAAGATCCCAGGGCAAGATCCACCACCGTTGCAGTATCAGTGACCTCAACACAGATGCTGACCAGTCTTTCTATTTTTTTCCATTAGCCGTGAGAGTGCTCTGTGCAAACAAAAAGGCCGCGATCCGGATGGACCGCGGCCGGAGGTTTTGGTCTAGGGATTCAGATAAGCGTTAAAAGAAACGTTTTCATGTGATTCCCCGGAACCCTTCGGGGAACTCTGTCCGCCAAATCCTGCAAGGATGAGGAACAGAGCCGAGATGATTACATATCTCATTTTTTCTCTCCTTTCTTCCTAATGTGAAGTATTTTCTTTCCTTATATATATGCTGGCTTTTCAAATTGTCAAGTATTCTATCATATTTTGGTTCAGATCGAAGAAGAATGCATCCAATGGTTCGAATTCCGGTTATCCGGTGGCTGGCGGAGCCGGTTTCATCATCCATGGCTCAAATGGGTTGATAGCATCGAGGAATTGGTTGTGCTGCAATAATTAGAAGAATCAAACAGATCAGTTGACGAGCAGAGCGCAGAACGGCTGATCCAATATCTGTTTCACATTAATGGTGTAACACATTTTCCCGGGCATGCTGCACGGGAACGCCCGCTGCGTTATGGTTAGCGCTGATTTTTATCGTACCGTAACAGATTTCAGTGTTTGCTGGAAAGGATCGCAGTACAAGGTTTCGTACCGGCTATGAACTGATACCCCTGAGATCACAGGGAAAAACACCCTGAAGCCCGAGCATGAAATTGCTGATGCTGTTCGTCAGAAAAAGGCGAGCTTCAAGCCGAGATAAAATACAGGGGCAGGCCTGAACAACCAGTTATCCGCACTGTACGGGTCAACCATGAAACCGGCGCAGAGGTAGGG
>CAZNFQ010000134.1:0-4803 GCA_964571965.1 uncultured bacterium
CCACACGGGCGGGAACTTTTCCCGCTCCGTTTCATGAACTATAACACACCGAAATGGTAAAGAATAGTAGGGAGATCTTCAGTTTTTCCTGACTCCGGCAACTATGAAGTAGGTTACCGCAGCGATGAGTATGATCACAGGGCCTGATGGAAGATCCAGCTTCCAGGAGAGAAAAAGACCGGATACGCTGAAGACCATGCTAAGCATTCCGGCTATGAGCATCATCTGCCTTAGAGACCGGCTGAAGTAACCTGCTATGGTTGCAGGGAGTGTAAGCAGCGCTATGACCATTATCAGTCCTGCTACCTTCATGAGCACGATCACGGTGAGGGCTGAGAGCACAAGGAACATACCCCTGACGAATTCCACCGGAACTCCCTGAAGCCTTGTAAACTCGAGGTCGTATGAAATTCCCATGAATTCCCTGTAGAAAACTGTAACAAGGAGAACAGAAACAGCCCCCAGGGCTGCTGTGAGAAAAATGTCGTTGCGGGAAACCGACATCAGGCTTCCGAAGAGCCAGCTCATGAGATCGGCGGTATAGGTCCCGGACAGCTTTATGAAAACAAGACCCGCGGCCATTCCCGTTGCCCAGAGAGCTGCCATGGCAGTGTTGGAACCCATCTTCTTTCCACCGGATAGATAGCCGGTTCCCAGCCCTGAGCCAAGGGCGAAAACCGTTGCGCCTATCATGGGATCTATTCCCAGAAGATACGCCAGCCCAAGACCCCCGAAGGAGGCATGGGCAATGCTTCCTGCGAATGATGACATTCTGTTGACGGTTATCAGCGTTCCTGTAACTCCGCAGGATACGCTTGCAAACACGCTGAGGAGAAGCGCGTTTCTCATGAATCCGTAATCCAGAAGCTCAAACATCTTCCTTCACCCCCGCCGACCCCAGAACCCTGTGCGGAACTCCGTGGGAAACCAGCTCGAAGGGACAGCCGTAAGCCCTGCTCACGTCATCTTCGCTGATGGTTTCTCCATGGCTTACAAGTGTGCTGTTTATACAGGCAATGCTCTTCACGTGTGAGGAAACCGCGCCCACATCGTGGGTAACCATGAGTATCGTCATTTTTTCGTTGAGCTCTGCCAGAAGGTTATAGAAACTGTGCTGTGTCTGGGAGTCAACGCTGGCAAGTGGTTCATCCAGAAGAAGTATGTCCGGATTTCCCACAAGGGCCCTGGCAATAAGGATCCTCTGTTTCTGACCTCCGGAAAGCTGATCTATCCTTTCACCTGAAAGCTGAAGTACTCCCAGCTTTTCCAGGTTTTCCTCTGCAAGCTTCCTGTCCGTCCCGGAAAAACCCCTGAAAAGACCCTTCCTGCCCAGACGCCCCATTAAGACAACGTCGAGAACCGTTGCCGGGAATGCCCTTTCCGGGATCACCTGGGGTACGTAGCCCATTTTCGAATGGTTCTCTCTGCCCGGAGGCTCACCCATGACCCTTACACTCCCCCGGAAGGGTTCGAGAAGCCCAAGAATTACCTTGAGCAGGGTTGTTTTACCTCCGCCGTTGGGTCCTATCACCGCCAGGAACTCCCGGGGCAGAACGCTGAGATTCACGTTGCGAAGGGCAGGATGAGCCCTTGAATAGCCGGCTGTAATGTTCTGAAGACTTATCACGGGTTCTTTCATCTAAGGGCTCCCTGAAGTTCTCCAGCAACCGTTTCCATATTGGAGAGCCAGTTTTCCGCAAGGGGATCTATTACGGCAACCGAAGCATCGAGTTCTTCAGCAATGGTTTCAGCGGATGAGGAGCTGAACTGGGGGGAGACGAAAACAACCTGCACATGGTTTTCAATTCCATGATCCACTATTGCTGACATTTCACCGGGAGAGGGCTCACTGCCGGCTATCTCTATTGGAACCTGAACGAGATCGAACTCGTCGGCGAAATAACCCCATGCGGGATGGAACACCATGAAACTGGAACCTGAATGACTGTCCAGAAGTGAATGAAGCCGATCCTGCAGAAGGGAAATATCGTTTTTGAATGCTTCAAGGTTGGTCATGTAAACGTCCCGGTTTTCCGGATCCATTCGCTCGAGGACAGCTGCTATGACGGAAATCTGACTTTTTACCAGTTCAGGGGATAACCACACGTGGGGATCCATGGAGCCTTCATGACCGTGATCATGGTCTGAGTTAACCGGTTCACCCGGGATTCCGTATCTGTCAATGGGCAGTCTTTCTATACCCTCGATAGTGCTTATGATCACAAGATCCGGATTGATCTCCTGAAAATCTTCATACCAGTTGTTCTCAGCGAGCACTCCAATAGAGAACCAGATATCTGAATTGCTTACCCTGCGCATATCGGAAGGAGAGAGTTCCCAGGAGGCGGGACTGGCACCGGGAGGTATGAGAACGCTAATGTCCGCAGATTCTCCGGCGATTCTCTGAACGAAATATCGCTGGGGAACTATGCTCACAAGAATCCTGAGTCCGCTGGAATCACCCGCTTCCCCGGAAGACGAGCATGAAGCAGCAAGTGCGAGCATGACGATCAAAAATACTTCGAACAGTTTTCGCATTTTCCCTCCAGCATGAAATCAACGGAATTTACTTTCACTCCGTAGTTGATCTCTATTTCACGTATGAGATTTGCTGCGAAGATGTTCTCCACCGGGATGGTCTCACCGCAGCTTCTGCAGATGAAGTGACCATGATCGGGAAAGAACTTCCTTTCGCACCGGTAGAGAACAACTCCCCTTCTGCCGAGACCATGTCTGAGAAAACCTGCTTTTACAAGGCTTTCCAGGCACCTGTATACCGATGACTGATCATGGTTTCCCTCAAGTTCGGCGAAGACGTCCCCGGATGAAAGACCACATGCTCCAGAAAGGAACAGATCGACCACCTTCCTCTTCAGCGGGGTCATTCTGAGGCCTGAACTCCTCAGGAAGGAATAGGCCATGCCTTCTTTCACAGTTTCTCCTTATCGCAAACCACTTGCAGTAAGATAGCAAAGAAAGACCCGGGCGCAAAGCCCGGGTCATCACTTATATTGAACCGCTGTTACTTGGAGTAGAACTCAACCACAGCACGCTCGGATACTTCTATGGGAACATCTTCGCGTGAGGGAAGTGTCTTAACGGTTATCTTTCTTTTCTTGGGGTCGGCTTCCAGGAAGGCCGGAACACCGATACCTGAACCTGCGGCAATGTGCTCGGTGATTATCTTCAGGTCTTTGCTCTTCTCCTTCACGGTAACCACGTCACCCACTTTGACCCTGAAGCTTGGTATGGTAACCTTGTGGCCGTTGACCTGTATATGACCATGGGCGACAAGCTGACGGGCGGCAGGTATGGTAGGAGCGAACCCGCCCCTTGCACACACGTTGTCCAGGCGCTGCTCGATGATCTGAAGCAGGTTGACACCCGTTTCACCCTTCATGGAACATGCATCACTGTAGTACCTGCGAAGGGTTTTCTCGTTAAGACCGTAATTAAAACGGATCTTCTGCTTTTCCTGCAGCTGGAGACGGAAGGTGGATACCCTTCTGCGCCTTCGCATGGCACCCTGCTCACCGGGGGTATTCGTTGACTTGGGCTCTTTGCGTACGAGACCGGGAAGCTCTGTACCCAGTGATCTTACCTTCTTGAGCCTGGAACCTCTGAATCTGCTCATATCATCTCCTTACTGCATTGCAGTTCCTGTGACGGCAGCATCAGCTCTTCAATCTGCCGTCTGCTGTTTAAAGGGCTTTCGCCCGCAAGTCCGTGAATCTAACAACCCACGGCTGCTTCGTCAATTAGAGGGGGGGCCGGCACTGCCGGCCCCCCCTCGAGATTTACTCTGATACTAGGGAAGAACCACGCAGTTCTTCACTATGCTCGTTCCGGGAACGTCAAGCCTGAGGAAATAGATTCCTCCTGCTGTATTGGCATCCCAGTTAAGGGTGTGCTGCCCTGCAGTCACTTCAGCATCCAGAAGGGTTTCCACCACGCGTCCTGTCATGTCGAAGACCCTGAGACCCGCGTGACCTGCTGCGGGAACTGTGAAGCTTACAGCCGCAGAACCGGTAACCGGGGTATTCACGTTGAGGGCGTAGCCTGCAACGATACCTCCGTTGCTGCCTCCAACACCGGATCCTCCCGCCGGAACGGATTCCTGAAGGGGATACAGGTTGTGGGCCGTAACTGTAAGGGTGACGTTATCGGAGGTTGGCACCTCTGCCACATTTATGGTAACCGAACCGGAAGCATCGGTATAACCGCTTCCAAGGGTGACCTCACCCTGGCACAGGCCGACCAACGCACCCTCCACAGGGGCATTAGTTGCGGTTGAAACTGTTACAGCGAAGTTCCCGGCACTCACGGAACCCGGGTGACTGGATGTCATGTGAACCAGAGGACCCGTGGTGCAGAAGATGTCGTGTTCAGGTTCACCCATGATCATGTGCATGTTGCTGTTGCTGGTGCTGCCGGTGTACTCGTAGGCTTTGATCTTACCGTAATCGAAGGCTGCTCCCATGTGGTACATTTCCTCCTGGAAGTAGCCCTTGAACTGGTATAGAGCCAGAGAGTCAGTGGGACCAACCGGACTTGATACCGTTGCTCCCATGAAACCTATGGCTCCCTTGGGACTGGCTTCGGTACCTGAATTGAGCCAAGCTTCACCGAAGCATGTGGTTCCCCCGCCGAATTCCGCGTTGTTGCATGCGATGGAACTTATCCATGGAAGCATTCTGCCGTTGGTAAGAGAATTTACATTGCTGTTGTTGAATCCGGTTGTTACCCATGAAGTAATGGAACCATGGCCGATATAGGATATGAGGGAAAGGCCGTCGTTTATCT
>CAZNFQ010000135.1:0-4793 GCA_964571965.1 uncultured bacterium
AGAAGGATCAAGCCCGGTACCGGTTTCATGCTCAGCTTCAGGGCAAATGCCGCCAACATGTTCATGGGAGCGGTGACCCCTTCTCAGGGCCTTGGGGGGCCTGCCCAGCTTGCTGTGCTCAACCTCGGAGGGATTCCTCTCGGGGCCGCCGTTTCCGTTTCAGTTCTGAACTTCGTGGGCACCATCCTGTTTTTCGGTACAGGGGTGGCTGCAGCCCTGCTTTTCTTCCAGAGGTGGATCCTTTCCGGAACAATAAGATCCATTCTGTGGGGGTGCGCAGTTCTCTTTGTGCTTGCTCTTTTTCTGCTGGCGGCTGCCATTCTCAAACCGTCTTTCATTAAGAAAACGGCGGGTTCCCTTTTTGGTTTTTTGAAGAGGGTTCGCTGGATAAACAGCAAGAAGCTTGAAAAACTGGAAGCATTGTTTCAGAGGAAGGTTGACGAGTATCACAGATGGTGCCTTGATTTCCTCTTTAAAAGCCCAGGGGTGGTTCTTCTTTCCGTGTTCATAACTGTTTTGCTATATATGAATAAGTTCACCATATCATGGCTCATAGCAAGGGGGCTCGGGCTTGATGTAACCTGGGTGGCCATGTTCTCATCCCTTTACCTGATAACGTTCGTATCCTATTTTGCACCCAGTCCCGGTGCTTCAGGGATCGCCGAGGTTGCAACTGGAATACTTCTTTCTCCATTGATCCCCGGCGGCTTTCTTCCCCTATACACACTTCTTAACAGGATGTTCATTCTTTTCATTCCTGCAGGTATCGGCTTTCTCTCCTCCATGGGAACCATAAGGAGTATGGGGCACCGTCTGGAGGATGGTTCGGAGGAAAATACATGAGCGAAAAATACCGGATACTTTCAATAAACGTATCTGAGAGAAAAGGAACCGAAAAGAGTCCGGTGGACTCGGTCAGGCTTACTTCGCTGGGCATGGATTCCGACGCCCATTCGGGAAAGTGGCATCGCCAGGTGAGTCTCCTGGATAACGAGAGCATAAGGGAATTCGCCGAAAGAACGGGGATAGAAATATCACCGGGGGACTTCGGTGAGAACATAACTACCGGAGGCGGCGACATTACACTGCTCACACCTGGCTCGATCCTCAGCGGACCCGGCGGGGTCTCCCTGCTTGTTACACAGGTGGGCAAGGAGTGCCACGGAGATGATTGCACCATCTACAGAAAGGTAGGGAAGTGCATAATGCCCGCCCGGGGAGTGTTCTGCAAAGTAACTGGAACAGGAAATTTGCACAGGGGTGATATACTTGAGCTTTCAGGAAAGGAAGAGACACCCTGATCCCACGAAAGAAGGTTGCATGTCACTTTATGAAAACGTGAAGAACCGGGTTACCGTTAACATTCAGAGGATGATGAAGCAGGGGGCTGGTTACACCGATGCCCGCTGGTACAGCGATGACAGCTGCCAGCAATTCATGGTTCTCGACGGTAATCTGGAAGCTAACGATACCACGGTTGAGAGCGGAATCGGTGTAAGGGTGCTCTACGGAGGAGCCTGGGGCTTTGCTGCAACCAGCCGGCTGCAGGACATCGACAAGTGTTTCGACAGAGCCATGGCAAATGCCCTTTCTGCCTCTAAGCTTGTGAAGGTAAGACTGGATATGGGCAGCATGGAAGGTGTGACAGGAGAATACACCTCACCCTACATTACTGATCCCATCGATGTGGACCTTTCCGAGAAAGTTGATTTTCTCAAGGAAGTCGACGATTCTCTCAGGGAAGACTGGATACTCAGAAGGATGATAAGGGTCCAGCTTCAGAGGCTGGTGATACACTTCTGGAACAGCGAGGGTTCGGAAACGAAAAGAACCCTGGTGAATGCCTTTGCCCACATGACAGCCATGGCCCTGGACAGCGACAGGCAGATGCAGAGAAGATCCAAGACCCTCTACTGCGACCCCAATGGAACCAGGGGATGGGAAATGCTTACTGACCCTGATCTTTGGAGCGGTCACGCCCACAGGGTCAAGGACGAACTGAAGCAGGTATTGACAGCTCCGGAACTGGATTTCGGCAGGAGATCTGTGATCCTGCTTCCGGGACAGGGTCATCTCCAGGTGCATGAGACCATTGGACACCCCCTGGAACTGGACAGGATACTCGGATATGAGTTGTCCTACGCAGGTGGTAGTTTCGTGAATCTGGATTCCTTCGGAAAACTCCGCTACGGTTCAGAAAAACTGAATGTCAGTGCCTATGGTTCCATTGTAAACAGCCCCGGAACCTTTGGTTTCGATGACGAAGGTACCCCTGAAAGGGACTATCTTCTTATCGACAAGGGCATTCTGGTGAACTGTCTTACTTCAAGGGCAATGATAAGCGAGGCCAATCAGAGGGCAGGCAGACAGGTGTTCGCAGAAAGCGGCGGGGCAAGCAGATCCACTGCCTTTTACAAGGCTCCCATAGACAGAATGACCAATGTGAACATTCTCCCGGGAACCGACGGCACCCTGGATGACATAGTGAGTTCAACGGAAGACGGCATAATAGTCGATAACCCCACCAGCTGGTCCATAGGTTCCAACAGGGAGCACTTCCATTTCGGATGTGAGATAGCCTGGGAGATAAAGAACGGTAAAGTGACCAGGGTGCTGAGAAATCCATCATACCAGGGGCACACCGTTGAATTCTACAACCATCTGACAGCGGTGGGAGACGAATCCACATGGACGGTTGAACAGGTGGAGAACTGCGGCAAAGGTGAGCCCAACCAGGTAATGGAACTGGGTCACGGAGTTCCCGTTGTGAGATTTGACGACGTGATTTCAGGAGAGAGGAGGTAGGTCATGCTGAACGATAAAACCAGAAAGATCGTTATGGAAGCAAGGGACAAGGCTGCAGAGCGCGGCATATCCGCCTCCATACACCTTCACCATGAGAACAGCCACCTCATGAGAATAGGTAATAATTCAGTGAGCCTGAACACCAGTGAAGAGCTTACAAGGCTTGACGTGGAGGTAATCTCCGGGAAGCGCAAGGGGACCCATACCCACCTGGGAGAGATCCATGATCCGGAAGACCTGTTCAATATGATACTCTCCGTTGCGGAAAAGACCGAAAGCTCAGGAGAGATGGACTACACTCCCGTTCTCACCGAAATAGAACTCAACATCGACGAGAGCGGTCAGTACGACCCTGATCTGGACACTCTTGATCCATCGGTGAAGGAGAAGGTTTACAGCAGCATCATTAAATCCTGCGGGGAAGACTACAATTTCTCCGGTTCCTGGTCCAGTGGAA
The DNA here is from genome assembly GCA_964571965.1 of uncultured bacterium. Lineage (GTDB taxonomy): Bacteria > Fermentibacterota > Fermentibacteria > Fermentibacterales > JCC-6 > Sabulitectum. Next base: position 3,263 of record CAZNFQ010000135.1, read on the forward strand.
GTACCGAGACCTTCCTTGTGACAACCGCCAATGGTAATTACGCCCGTACCATTCTGACGGATCAGCAGTTCACCTGTGTTCTCAAGCATCCGGGAAAACTGTGGGAACTTGCAGACTGGCAGACTGGCTGGAAAGCCGGAGACGTAACCGCGGAAAAAACCATCGGTGCATTCAAAAAGCTGCTTCCCGTTTACGAAAACAATGAAGGTTTCAAAGTGGAGCCCGGCCATTACAAGGTGGCCCTTGGTTCCCAGGCCATTGGAGACCTTCTCGGAATGGCGGTATGGACAGGATGCGCCGGAAGGACCTGGGAAATGAAAATGGGATGGACCGCCGGTAATGAGATCGGTGATGAGATCCTTCATCCCTCGGTAACGGTTCTCGACGACCCCTCCAGCGAGAATGTTTTTTCAAATCCCTTAAGTGATTCCGGAATGCCTTCCAGGACTATTCCCATGATAGAAAAAGGAAAACTTGCATCCCTTCTTTACGACAGGAATACCGCTTCCAAGTACGGAAAGGCTGCAACAGCCAACGCAGGCTGCCTTGCCATGGAACCGGGGGAAGGCCCAGCCAGCCTCCCGGAGGCCCTGAAAGACCATGAGATGGTACTGTACATCCCCGCAATTCACTACATGAACCTTCCGAACATGAGCAAGGGCATTTTCACCGGCAGCAGTCGTTTCAGTGCCGTATTGATGAAGAACGGGGAAATCGTCAGCCCCATATTCTCCAGCAGAATAACCGACAGTTTCAAGACGATATTCGGCAACATCATAGGCATGTCCTCGGCATCGGTCAGTGTCAACACATCCAACACCTACGGCAGAAGAGATCCCAGTGCCGTTTCGGTTCCATCATGGATCCTCGTTGACGATGTGAAGATAACAGACTGCGCCGACAGCTTCTAGTGGAAAGAGAACCCCGGGGGCACCACCCCCGGGGTTCGATAACACATGAACAGCAGTAATTTTCTTCCAGCGGTTCTTCTTGTTTCTTTCGCAGGGCTGTCTACTGCAATAGGCAGCGTCATTGCCTTTATCTCAGGAAGAAGGGATCCCACAGCCCTTGGTTTCTCCCTGGGATTCTCTGCGGGTGTAATGCTCTATGTGTCATTCGTAGATATACTTGGCGCTGCAAGGGAGTCTCTTACCCTGGCATACGGGGCCCATCAGGCTTCCTGGCTCACTGTGGCAGCGTTCTTTTCCGGAATACTGATAGTTGGAGTAATAGACAGGCTGGTTCCTGAAGCGGAGAACCCCCACGAGATACACGATTCATGCGACAGAAGGCTGATGAGAGTAGGGCTTACCACAGCTCTGGCGATCTCCATACACAATTTTCCCGAGGGGTTCGCAACCTTCCTGGCCGCAATGGAAAGCCCCATGATGGGCATTCCCATTGCAATTGCAATTGCCATTCACAACATCCCCGAGGGAATTTCCGTATCCATGCCTATTTACTGCGCCACAGGCAGCAGAAAAAAAGCACTTCTGTGGTCTTCCCTGTCCGGTTTGTCAGAACCCCTTGG
>CAZNFQ010000136.1:0-4732 GCA_964571965.1 uncultured bacterium
GCGGCTTCACCGGTCTCACAGAATCCCTCTTCGCACTGCAGAAGCATGGAGCAGAGCGGCTTTCCCATATACTCAACGGACTTTTCACGGAAATGATAGACGCCGTTCACAGGCATGGCGGTTTCGTGGCCAGTTTTGCAGGAGACGCCTTCACAGCAGTTTTCCCCGGAGACAATGGTTCCGTAGCCTATGGATGTTCACAGGAGATAAGGCACCTTGTTTCAGGTAAAGAAGATGATCACATAACGGGCATAACCACAGGGATAGATGCCGGAGACATACAATGGAACATTTATGGCTCGAATCCCTTCACCTACCTGTTTTCCGGGGAAGCAGTAAAAAGAGCTGCCTTCTGCCAGACCTCAGCCGACACAGGGGAAATATCCATTGCTTCAGGTGTCTGCGAACCAGGCAGACCACTGAGACCTCCATACCCGAAAGCCCTGCGGCAGCCTGACCGAACTCTTTGTTCACAAGGATTTCATCGCCGCGGCCGGTTCCCCGGAATTCAGGGATGTGGCTTCGGTTTTCACCAGCTTCCACCAGATCGATCACATGGACGGATTCATCGACACTTTGATGAAGACAGCACGAAACTACGGAGGCTATTTCAACCTGCTCGACTGTGGAGACAAGGGCAATATCGTTCTTACCATATTCGGTGCCCCGCTCTCTTCCGGTAAGAATGCCAGAAGAAGCGTTAATTTCGCCATGGAGATCAGGGAACGGTACCGGGCAAAAACCAGAAGCGGTATTACATACGGCAGGGTCTTCGCCGGTTTCATCGGTTCTGCCGGGGTACGTGGTCACTACACCGTAATAGGTGACAAGGTCAACACCGCAGCCAGGCTCATGGAGATCTGTCCCCCTGGGGAGATACGCATCTCCGGAGAAATGGGCAGGTCTGCAGGCACTCTTTTTCAGCTGGAAAGATTTCCCGGGCCACCGGCCAGGGGAATTCTCGGGGCTCCCCCTTGCTACTCTGTGAGTGGAAGGGCTGCCCGGTCCGCTGGGCCTCTGTTCCAGGGAGGATTCTTCGGAAGGGAAAGCGAGCTCGGAGCAATTCTGAGTTTTGCCGAAAAAACCCGATCTGAAAACCGCACCGGTGTTCTGCTTGTGGCGGGAGAAGCGGGAATTGGTAAAACAAGACTTCTCCTGGAAGCTGACAAGCTGCTTGAGGATACAGCATTGGTATACCTTAAGTGCGATGAGATACTGGCAAAGAGCCTTAACCCCATCGAGACATTCTTCGAGGAGATTTTCGATACTTCCGGCCTGGAAGACCCTGATGTATCGCAAGCTGCCTTCGAAAAGAATTTCATTTCTCTGACCGGTACTCCGGGATATCATGGTGAAAAACTGAAAAAGCTCGAACACATTCTGAAGGGTTTCATGGGTATTCATGAATCTCCAGAGTACATCGGCCTCGACGGAAAGTCCAGATTCGACAACACAATTCTCTCCTTCATTCACCTGGCGGGTCTCATAACAGGGAACAAAAGACCCTTTATAGTCGTGGACGACTTCCAGTGGGCAGACCCGGACACACTTTCCGCACTGAAGGACATCTTCACCCAGATGGATATTGACCATCCGCTGATAGCCCTTCTGTACAGACCCTCCCGGGATCTTCGGCCTGAAGATGCTGTTTCACCGGATTCTTCAGAACTGACGGTCACTCTGGCACCGATGGAAAAACATCACCAGATGGACCTTCTGGAAAGCTCTCTGCCCTGCCCGCCCTCGGAAACATTACGCCGTACCATTGCGGAAAAGGCCGAGGGAAACCCCTTCTACATTGAGCAAATGCTGAAATACCTCATAGACAGGAAGCTTCTTGACTATACCGGTGAACTGGCAGAACTCACCTCACAGGCCGTGGAGCTTCCGGGAAGCATTATCGAAGTGATCATATCCCGTGTGGACGCCCTTGAAGAGGAAATAAGACAGACGGTGAAAAGGGCATCTGTTCTGGGCAGAAGCTTCAACACCAGGGTTTTATCCAGAATGCTGAGAGGAACTCCAATAGAAGATCACCTTTATACAGCATTGGAGGCGGGGCTCTGGAACAGGTTTTCAGAGCTACAATACATCTTCAGTCACGGATTGATCAGAGAAGCTGTTTACGGAATGCAGATGGAAGGCCAGCTCTCGAAGCTGCATCTCCTGGCAGGTGAGATAATAGAAGAGCTCTATGGCGATGACGAGAGAATGTTCACGGATCTGTCATACCACTTTGAGAAAAGCGGGCGAAAAGCTGCCATGCTGGAATACACCCTCAAAGCCGCAGTCTACGCCGGGGAAAACTTCAGAAACCGTGAAGCTGTGGAAATGTACCAGAAGTACATTTCCAATCAGACGGACCCGTTGATGCTAAACGAAGCTCGGTTGAAACTGGCAGGAGTTTACGAACTGATAGCGGACTGGCAGAAAGCCCTCGATCTGTGCGACCAGGTAATAAACTCCTCAGAAACCGGAAAGATCCATCTTGCTGAAGCTCTGCGCGGGAAGGGATTCATAAGGCACAGAATGGCCGAAAACGGTGAAGCGCTGGAAAGTCTTTCCTTGGCTGAGAGAAACTTCACCGAACTGGGGGATTATATCGGACTTGCCCATGTTCGTAACAACATCGGCACAGTTTACATTGACCTGAACAGGTATGATGAAGCTATATCGGTACTTGAGAGTGCCCTTGCGCGCTGCGACTCCGAGAACGAGGAATACCGTCAGGTAACGGTCTTCATCTGCAACAACCTGGGACTGATCTACCAGAGAATGAACCACCTGGAAAAAGCCGCTGGTTATTTCAGAAGGAGCATTGAAAACTCAGGACCGCTGAACAGAAGAAGGAACATCGCCCTGCTGAATCTTGGAAATGTGAGTTATCTGCAGAACAAGGTTGATGAAGCTGAGGCGATTTACCGGGAAGCTAAGGAGATAGCCGGGGTAATAGGAGACAGACACGTGGCCCGGGTTCTCATGAACAACATCGCCGCCATACACTCCGCCAGGGGCGAATTCACTCAAGCTCTCGAGATGTACGAAGAAGCTCTGAACCATGCCCGACGAATGATTGACAGGAAGGGAATGCGTCTTCTCAACCAGAGCATCGGTGAGATCAAATCATTCCTGGGTGACTACGCCGGCTCAGGGGAACACCTGGCAAGGGCCGTTGAGATCGCAGAAGAACTGGGGGACGAAAGGGCCCTTGGCAGTGCCCTGGGCAAGACCGGCCAGATGCTCATGATGAAAGGTGACGGAAACCGGGCAGCTGAACGGCTTAAAGAGGCCATAAGGTTTTCAGCAAATGCCGATGACCTTCATAGCGTCTGCGAATTTATGTTCGCACTGGCCAGGGTGATCCGCAGCGGCGAGAACGATGCCGGGCTTTCGGAGCTCTTAAAGAGCATAGGAGAAATACCCGAATCACGGATGGTCCCGGAGAACCTCTGGCAATTGGCAGTTGTCAGAATGTGGACTGAACAGGCATCAGGGAATCTGGAAGAAGCCCTGGAAACGGCAAAATACACAGCAGAACGTTTCCCCGGTTCAGAGGGAGAGGCCCTGGCATGGCTCACCAGTTTTGAGATAACTGGAAACCAAACCCACAAAGAAATGGCTCTGAAGGCTTACAGAAAAGTACACGAAGGCTATCCCATCGCCTTCTTCCAGGAAATCATCGATTCCCTCAGCTGACTGCTCCTGAAGATCTTCCGGAAGAGTGGGCTACTTACACCAGGGAACGAGGGAAATGCCAATTCTCGCCATATATTCAAACGATAAATCACCGTGATTCATCAAACCATAGCAGGGAGTACAGAATGAGCAGAATGCCCGACTGGGTTACAGGTTTTCCTGGAGCGGTCACAGTATCCGACGCTGAACACAGGGTAGTGTTCATGAACGATGCCGCAGCAAGCACATGGGAATCAAAGGGAGGAAAGACCCTTGTGGGTAAGGATCTCCTTGACTGCCACAATGACCGATCAAAGGCCATAATAGAGGAACTGCTGTCTTCAGGGGGCACCAACGTCTACACCGTTGAGAAGAATGGAGTCCGGAAACTCATATATCAGAGTGCCTGGAAGGACCCTTCGGGAGGTGTGGCAGGCCTTGTGGAGATTTCACTGGTTCTTCCAGAAGAAATACCCCATATGGTCAGGGAATCACTTCCACTGCCAGAATAGGTAGAACATTGGCCCGGTCAGGGTTTCATTCACTTCCGGGAATGAAATGGAGACCAGAACCAGTTCCGCACCCATGTTTCTTAGAAAGGGCGCAATTCCCGCACCTGCCACCAGCTGATTCCAGCCAGGCACAAACACCTTTCAGGAAAGAAACACACAAACAAAGCAATTCCCGCAGGGTTCACGGATGATCCCTGAAGGGGGTTATGCTTTTGCCTTCTTGGCCTTCTTCTCCTTGCGCTTTTCCTTCAGGGTCTTTTCAGGCTTCTGCTTAACATTCTTCCTGGCATCCTGTCCCTTGGCCATGGCCTCCTCCTTTCCCGTGACAACCGTGCCTAATATAGCTGTTCGATAATCAAGCAGGCTCTCCCGGGACAAGAAACGGAAGGAATAGAATAAGCCCCGTTCATGTAGCACCTGTACGAAACCCTTACCGAAAGACAGGAACAGATGAGACTAAGGAAGCACCTTATAACAGCTTTCGTTTTGATTTCAAGCGCAGCCTACGGAGGGAATTTCCATGAAACCATTCAGAACTGCCCTGA
>CAZNFQ010000137.1:0-4698 GCA_964571965.1 uncultured bacterium
CTCGTGAGGAAGTAGTGCATGTCGCCCAGCCTTCTCAGGCATCTGCCCTTGAGGGGAAGGTCCCTTGCATGCTTTGCGTGCTTCAGGGCTTCTGAGTACTTGTCTATTGCCAGGGGGTAATCCCAGGAGACCCTGGCGCATTCGCCAAGGCCATAGAGAGCTCTGCCCTCTTCTTCATGCATTCCGCAGGCCCCCACCAGGCCCAACGCCTCCATGAATAGATCTCTTCCCCCCTCGGGGTCGGATTCTATCAGGGAGAAGCCCCGTTCGATAAGCTGGTGGACCCGTTCCACAGGAGATACTTCAACCATTTGGCCCCCTCCCGTTTAAACCTTGGTCAGCATCACAAAATATCCGAAGGGCTATTGCAGGTCAATAAGCTTCAGGCAGCAACTTCCAGCAGGTTTCTTTGGTGTCATCATTCTACGGCACCTTGCCGGATTCATTCCCCGGGTTCTTCACCGTACTTCAGGTGTTCTTCGTTCACCATGAGGGCACTGCTCAGACGGGAGGCCATGGCGTCGGATACCCTGCGGCGCCCGCATTCATAGTCACTGACCATGTTCTGACGGATACCGAGCTTCTCAGCCAGCTGGGCCTGGGTAAGACCGGCCTTCAGACGGGCACCGGCAAGAAGGTTGCCCACCCGGTTCTTCTCCATCTCCATCCAGAACTCGGTGCTCTGGATTGAAACGAGGTCTTCCTCGGGATCATCCGCGAGCACAACGATGTCATACTTCTTTCTGATCCACTCAACGAGCTCGGATACCCGCTCGCCATGGATCGAAAGTTCAATATGGGGCTTTTTCACGAGAGCCAGCATAATACACCTCTATCAAGATAGAGCCTTTACGGCATGTCCAGCATGCCACATATCTGTAGTTCAAGTGGCAGTGATACCTGTCGCTGCCAAGGGAAGAGAAGTTCATCCAGCTTCTTTGGATGGGACCGTCTGCCCGCAGGTCCGCGATCAGGAGGTATAGAAGCTTCTGAACATCAGCAGGGAGTTTCCGAAGACCCCTCGCCACCTTTCTTCGCACTTGAACCTCATACTTCATGGTTATATTATAACCTAACATCTCTCCTGCGCAAGTTATATTCCGTGAAGCACGACTGAGCTTCCTGAAAGTGTTTTCTTAACGCTCAATATGAGGCAGGCAATCTTGCCTGCCAAACCCTGATCCTGTTGTTTCATGCTTCAGTGCTGCCCGAGAAGCATTGCCCGTAATAGTACCCGCTTGTTTGCCAAGTGGGTATGCCGGAGCCCTCCGGCATGCTCTTCTGAAATCATGTCTCTTGTGAAGAATGGTTTCCCATTCAGCATATCGCTTGAACAGTTAGCCTTCCGGGGAGTTGTTTACCAAGCTTACGGATGGCTTCCAGTGTTGCCAGGGTTTTGCTGTACAGGGTTCTTCCAGCCGGATAAGGTCAATGGGGTTCACAATGTCGAAGTATTTTCTTCAGGAACTCTCTGGCAAGGGTAGTCTTACGCTTTAAAGGAGCACTAAAGGGCTCCTGCCCATGACCTCTGTGAATGTGTCATGTATCCTTCTTCAGTATGGCATGCCTGAAAATGCCAAGAATATTGTAAGTGCAATATTCATGGAGAAACTGTGAGTGACATGCCACCGGGGTCTTCTTCAGGGGGTGTGCATTGCGGTGGGTGGGGCGGCTACTCAACCTTTTCCTGCGCCAACTTATCGTTTCTGTTAAGAAACGCCGGGAAACAGGAGATGGGCTGCCGGGTTTTCTCAGCCCTTTTCAAGGATGTTCAGTTTCTCCCTGAAGTCTTCCTCGGGAACCCTTTCGTAGAGTTCTTCGTAAAGCCCCATGGCTGAGCGCCTGTATTGGTCTTTCCCGGTCATTCGGAACAGATGGAACCACATCTGCGCCGAGTACCTGTCTCCCAGGGTATGGCTATTCAGAAGGTCTAGAAGCCTTTCTTCGGCGGTTTCAGGATCGGTTTGGGCCTGGAAGAGGCTCTCCTGGAACTCCAGTTTCTGCATAAGGTCTCCCGGGTCGAGTCCGGAAGCCATCTCCCGGGCTTCCCTCAGCAGTTCTCCGGCTCTTTTTTCATGGCCTGCAAAGAGGAGTATCCCCGCTGAGCTGATCATGGAGCCCAGCAGCTGAAGCTCCTCTCCCATTTCCCTCCTGACGGCAACCAGTTGTTCAGCATGTTTGAGGGTTTTGTCATGTTCTCCCAGCCTGAGTGAGAGCCTGGCAAGCACAAGAAGAGAGGTGGCATGGGTATCCTTGTCGATCTCCGCTGCCAGGCGCACCGCCTTGTCCAGATGCTCCCCGGCTTTCTGGAGGTGGCCAGACTTCAGGCAGAGATCCCCCAGTTCCCTGGCTGTCATGGCGGCGTTCCTTGAATCTCCGGATTCCTCGGCGGTTTTCAGGCTTCCTGTGAGCCATTCCCGGGCCAGGGGGAAATCTCCCCTGTCACGATGAACAAGCCCTATCTGACGGGTTGCAAAGGCGATGGTGTAGGTTATTCCAAGCTCCCGGGCCATGGCGAGCTGCTTTTCATAGCAGGACATGGCCTCGTTCAGTTCACCCTTTTCCTGGTGCAGCACCCCTATGTTGCCGATAACGTAGGTCATGCTCTCCCGGTCGCCAACCTTCTCCGCGATCTCCATGCAGTCGCGGAGGTAGCTGCGGCAGCCGTCGAAGTTCGTGCGGTTGTACTCCACCACGCCCAGGTTGTTCAGCACATTCGCCGCAACACGGAGGTTCCCGGTTTCCGAGCAGATGTTCCAGGCCCTTCGGAGGCACTCTTCAGCTTCTTCAAGGTGGTATCCGTAGAGGTATGCGGTTCCCAGGTCGGAGGTATTCTTGGCCAGTTCGTTCATGTCCCCCCTGGCCTCCGCCGCTTCGGCGGAGAGCTTCAGGTCTTCCACCGCTGTATCTGCCGAAAAGCTTCTGCCTGCGGGAGAGCATTTTTGTGATGTGTTCCCCCGCGGAATTCGCCGCATTGCAGGAGTTCCCCGGAAAAACGGCGGTGATCGCGTCACCTCCGAAGGTAATGACGAATCCTCCCCTTCTGTAGATGGCCCTGATCAGGGGCTCGTATAACCTGTTGATAAGAATGGACAGATCCTCTGCGCCCTGTATGCCTCTTTTCATCAGGTGTTCGGTGATCGAGGTAAAACCGGCGATATCCACATTCAGTACCGCGGCTGGGAAACTTCCGTTTCTTCCATCACACTGGCGGTGAACCATGCTGCTGATGAATCCCGGGATCACATTGCGCATCTAACCCTCCGGCTGCTGGCGGTTATGTGAGCATATTGCCGGGGAGACGCAGGGTCAAAGGCTTTTCATGGTGGAATACTCTTTTCTACAAAAGGGTATCACCCATCGAAGGCGAATGAACGCCTTCGGTTCGAGAAGGGAGAAAGCCATGAAAGCCAGCTCTTTATTTGTGTTCCTTGCAATGGTGTCTCTGGGAACAGCTTCCGGCTCCACTCTGGTGGATCTTGTGTGCAATGGTGAGGTGGTGGAAGTCCTCTCCCTGGATGAAGAGAAAGGAACCCTGGAACTTGTGGTGAGTTTCTTCGAGGTGGACATGGAGGCTTCGGCAACCGATTACTTCGCTGACAGTTTCATGGAATACGAAGGAGGCGGGGAAAGGACCATCTCACTGGAAGGGTTGAGCGGAGAGGATATGGAGCGCATAGCGGAAGGTTCGCTGATATCAGTGAACTACTGGAATGCGTCGGGGATTGCTGGAATGGAAGATGGGGAATGGAGAGCCTTTTCGTCAACTTCATGGACCTATCTCGGAGAGGTTTCCGCCGGGGATGATCCATCCATGTGCCCGGTTTCTATGATATGACCCGGCTCCCCAGGCTGAACTGATTCCCCGGGTGTTTGCCCGGGGAATTATTCTATAAGACAGGTACAGTTGATCTCACCTGCGAAGCACGCATCGATCAGCCAGCTCAAGAAGGGGTTCAAAAAACACATTACAGGACTTCTTCCAGATGATTCCTCTACATCCCTTTAATTCCATTTTTATTCCTCCTTGCGCCGCTACCCGTCTTTTGGAATTGTAGGCTGTGGGATTAACGGGAAGGATTGGTATGACAGATTCATTTGAAATGCAGAAAAGGTACTTCACAGCGCAGCTTGAGAAATTCAGTGTTCGGCCCGAGCTGCATTCAGCCATGATAAGTGACTGCGAGTACTACCTGGCCATGCTCTCTGAAACCGGTTCCCCCGGTGCATTCAAGAGAAAGGTGCAGCAGACCGGCAACATGCTCTCCACAGGGAAGGCGAACGCCATGGACAGGTACCGCAACCGTGCCCTTGTTTATGATGTTCTGGGGCATGTTCAGAAGGCTGCGGAAGAAAGGCAGAGGATCACTCTGATCGAGTCTGCCGCTACACAGGCTGAGCTGAGTGCGCTGCTTACCCGGTTCGAAGAAGAAACGGAAACGGGCAGGAATGAGAACCTGGCGCTGAATGCCCTGGGCTCTGTTATCTCATCTCTCTTTCAGCTGTGCACCGATCCGCCGGGGTCGAAGGACAGGGCTCGGAGTCTTGCTGTTTTTCAGGAGTACTGGAAACAGATGAAATCCGCTGATCCCGATGTTTCCTGGGAAAAGATCATTTCATACAAACCCTATCGGGACAGAATGCCCTTTACGGATCGTCAGCTGGGCTTCCTGGAGGACGTGTTCAGGGAGGTGTGCC
>CAZNFQ010000138.1:0-4674 GCA_964571965.1 uncultured bacterium
GCGGCTGCGGGAATTGCTTTGAATGATATCTGTTTCGGTCGAAGAAGTCTATACCGTTCCGCAAACCTCATCCTCCTTGCCCATGGGAATGATGGAGATCTTGCTGTGGCTCATCAAAAACCCCCACTGTAATTTTAAACTGAAAATAGTTACCATATCAGTGGATGCATATCATAAAGATATATCTTGACAATGCATTTTTTAGCACTTATCCTTTCGTGCACCGCTTACACCCGCGGAGATCAAAATGAAAAGAATGAACTTACCTGTTCTCACGGTTTTTCTTTCTTCGCTATCGCTTGCAGGTTTTCAGCCTGAAACAGTGGGATATGTACAGTGCCCGTCTTTTCTCTTTCCCGCAGACATCAACGAAGATGGCAGAACTGACATTCTGTGTTCCAGCTGGGATGATTCCTCAATTGTATTCTTTGAAAATCTCTCATCCGGCTGGGAAGGGTCGTTGATATCAGATAACCTCCGGGGAGCTACCTCGGTATGTGCGGCAGACATTAATGGAGACGGCATCGTGGATATCGCCGGAACCGCATGGGAAGACGGCAAACTCATTTGCTTCCTTGGAAACGTCTCTGGTGGCTACGATGAACACACTGTTCACGAAAACCTTCCCATGGCCCATGAGGTTACTGCATGTGACGTTAACGGTGATGGCAGAACAGACCTTATAACAGCTGTTGCTGGGCTTAACCGCATCTCTATCTGGTTGAACCAGGGAGGTTCCATACCTGGCTGGATCCAGTACACTCTATCCGCATCCATGGGTGGGGCACGTTCTGTATGCTACGGTGATTTTGATCAGAACGGAACCATTGACATTGCAGGGGCTGCTTTGGGATCAAACTCTGTAAGGTGGTGGTCAAACAATGGTGAACAGGTCCCTACATGGACAGAGCATCAGCTTACGAATTCTCTATCAGGTGCCCACATGGTAAGATGCGGTTACCTGGATAGCGACAGCATTCCAGACATCGCTGCTGTGGGTTACTATTCCAGCAGCATCCTTATCTGGCTGTCATCACAGGATTTCAACGAATTCGAGGTATGCGATGACTTTTCAGGGGGTCTTGGTATCTGCCTGCAGGATCTTGACAACGACGGACTGACGGACATCAGTGCAACTTCGGAAACCCGGCATACAGTTCGCTGGTGGAGGAATACTGGCTTTCTGGATCACTGGCCATGGTGGAATGTAGACAGCTCCCTCCCTGGAGCCTGGCCAATAGTATCAGGAGACTTCAACGATGACGGTTGGTACGATCTTTCTTCGGGAGCAAGTTTCGGTGAAGTGGTTCGATGCTACATTAATGACCGAGATATGGGAATTGATCAAGGTTCTCAGGATAGCTACATATCCATTACCCCCAATCCATGCCGGCATTCCGCACAAATTGCTGTAAACAACCTGCCGGGATCAAGCAGAACAATAACCGTCCATGATACCGCAGGACGGATGATTCACAAGGGATACCTTACCGCAAACAACGGGGCGGAATATGTACTGGCTACTGAAAACGTTCCAGCCGGCATATACATACTCACCGTTGATTCCGGTAATGGTTCTCTTTCCAGGCTCTTTTCTGTGCTGGGAAGGTGATCATGATGAGAAGCTTGCATTCAGCCTTACTTCCCGCTTTGATCTTCCCCCTTCTGGTGTGCATTGATGAGGCCCGATGTACTGATCTGCTGGTGGTCATACCTGATCACTATGGAGCGAACACCAATTTCTGCCTTGATCTCTTCAGATCCTGGGGATGGAATGTTACAACTGCTGGAATAACACAATCAGTTCAACCTTGCCACAGTGATCTGCCGGTGTTTCAGTGCGATACGATTCTCGATTCATTAAGCAGTGCGGATTCATTCCAGGCCGTGGCGATAATGCCCAGTTCCTGGAGGTATCAGCCAAACCCTTATGGGGATATAACATCAAACCCCCATTCCATGGCGTTGCTTGAAAACGCAGTGGCTGATATGCCTCTATGGCTCACATGCGTAGGCCCGAGAATTCCAGCACTTGGTGATTTCCTTCAGGGTGTTGAAATACAGGGGCAACCGGGAAGCAGCGGTGAGTATCTTCAGGAATACCTGGCAGCCGGCGCAGTTTACCTGGGCATCGGACTTCCACCGGTGTTTTCAGAAAACTTCATAACCACCACCCGCGGACAGTACTACCAGAGGGAAAACTGCAGAGCAATACTCACTGCACTGATACCGGATTCTGTTAATGGAGTAACTTCTTCCCAAAGGCCTAAGATCATCTGTGAATTCACCAGCCTGCAGGAAAAACAGACCTGGAGCGCTTCATATGGAGGTTCCCAGGCGGACGGTTTCGCAGATGTGTGTTCAGAGGACTCGGGAAACCTCACCGCAGCAGGATACACATTTTCCTTCGGGAACGGCAATTCAGACTGCCTGATAGTCTCTGTGGATTCCCTGGGAAATGTGAACTGGTCTCTCACCTGGGGTGGAACCGGCTGGGAATACGCAAGGGCCATCTGCAAAACTGCTGACGGCGGCTATGCAGTAACCGGTTATACAACATCCTCCGGTTCCGGAAAGGAAGACATCTTCCTTCTGAAGCTTGATTCCCATGGAGATCTGCTCTGGAGTACCACAATGGGTGCTGAGGGCACAGACATTGGAGAATCTGTTCTGGAAACTCAGGAGGGCGTCCTTGTTGTTGCCGGCCATACACAGCCTGAAGGCTTCGGCGACAGTGACATGTATTTAGCGATGGTGGATTCTACCGGGTACATGATCAGCGAAACCACCTTCGGCTTCTCCGGGCCTGAAACTGCAGACATGGTCATTTGCACAGATAGCTGCCTGGTAACCGCGGGATCAACCGGATCGTTCACAAGCAACATGGATGCTCTTATCGCTGCATTTGATTTCCATGGAAACCTGATGTGGATGAACTACTACGAGGGAACCGGCGGGGATGGAGGATACGACAGGGCGAACGCATTGGTTGAGCTGTCTTCAGGGGGATACGCCCTGGTAGGAGACACCAATACCGATGATAAATGCGGACTGTTCCTGGTGGTTTCCGACTCTCTCGGAAACGAATCCTTTGCTGACTGCTACGGATACAGTTTCTATGACTACGGTAATTCGATTCTACAGCTGCCTGATGAAAGCTACATTCTGTGTGGCGGCACAAAGACCCGTACCAACAATCTTCTGGACTGCTTGCTATGTAAGATAGATCCCCAAGGATACACCGTGTGGTCAGAGAGGTACGGTGAGCCGGAAGATTGGGAAACGGGCAATTCAGTGGTAAGTCCCGGGGGTAACGCCATTGTGGTTGCAGGCCAGAGGGGATCATCTGAATCGGCTGATGGATGGCTCTTCCGTGTGGAAGATGATTGCTTTGGAGTAGAGGAAGATCCCCCTGCAGCTCAGTTGAGAATAGACAGGAATCCAGGCAGGGGATCAATAACCGTTCAAACCGGCAGAACCAGCTCTGTTGCACTCTCTGTTTATGATCTCAGCGGAAGAAGGGTTGCCAGACTGGCATCTGTAAACAATGGAGATATCCTGGACTTTTCAGACCTGAACACAGGCATTTACATCCTTCGGGAAGAGAGAACCTCGGTGGGCATCAGATTCACCATTCTTCCCTGAAGGCATTCTCCCGTTCACCTTCACAACAGGTTTCCCCAGTTCCTGAAGGTGGACGGGAAAACACCGGTTAACCTGAATTGTGCTTATCACCTGGGCATTTCCCTATCTCTGCACCTAAATCACACCTCTCGGTGAAGTCATATGGGCGAAGAATGTTGTGGATCAACCACCATGGAATTGAACCATGCTTAACCGTCACGGGAACCAATGGCTTTTCTCAAGATATATTTGAGGTTCGCTGTTACGAATAACGAAGGGATGTAATTTGAAAAGAATACTTTTTGCATCGTTTACCGCTGCTGCTGCGCTGGTGCTGGGAATTGCATGCAGCGCTGCTGAACTTGCACAGATGGGTTATCAGCCGGATTACGCCAGATCCCCGGTTCTGGACACAAAACCCGTGTGGAGAACTGTTGTTCTTCCCCCTGCTTCCGCCCCAGTTGCCTATCAGTCAAGTACGGCAGGTCTCCAGGACTATGCCGGTATGAGCCTCCTTCGCACCGGGCAGTTCTCGCTGATCGACAGATCCGTCATCGATCAGCTCCTTGAAGAACAGGAGTTTTCCTACTCCGGCGTCGTGGATCCGGGAACGGCGGTGGAACTTGGAAGAATGCTTGGAGCAGAGGCGGTTATGACCATAGCTGTAAACTCGATTACCCATGACTCGTTCTGGGACGACGAGCCCCAGCAGAGGGATGCTGTCATTCATGTAAAGATCATCTCTGTTGAAACCTCCGAAGTGCTCTACACGGCTTCCGGCGAAGGGTCCGACTTCGAAGGAGCCGAAGGAGCCCTGCGAATGGCCCTCCAGGTGGCACTCATGGGTTTAACCAGATAGGCAGGAAATAATGAATAAGTACATGTTATTCACAGTTACAGCTATTTTTGCAGCAGGTTGCGGAACCGTTGCGGGTACGCAGCTTGCCTCTTCTGCAATTAGTACGGTAGTAGATTTTCTAACTCCCGCTGAAGTAGTTGTATATTTCTTCTTTTGGTAATCAGTAGCGATAAGATCACCAACCCGAGGAA
>CAZNFQ010000139.1:0-4616 GCA_964571965.1 uncultured bacterium
AAATACAGGAAGACCCAGGTATCCCACTATGAAGACTACAAGGTAGGCTGCATTCTGCTTGAGCAGCCATTCTTCTTTGCAGAGAAGGATTGGATCCCCATTCCCTCTGACTGGAAACCCAACATCGTTTCCGGAAAGGGGTATGACCTCAGCGTTCAGCCAGGCAGGGGGCTCTGGAGTGAAGTCAGTGCCAGGATTGCCCAGCCTTCGAGTGAATCCGCTGCTTTGGAAGTACCCGCTTACGGTGAGCCAGTTCTGGTTACCCCCAGGCTCGGTCAAGGGGCTTTCAGGGTGATCGTGACCGATGGATATCAGAGAAGATGTGCCTTCTCTGGGGAGAGAACCCTTCCCGCGCTGGATGCGGCGCACATCAAGCCGTACACACTGGAACACAACCACAGTGTTACCAACGGCATTCTCCTGCGAAAAGACATTCATGCCCTGTTCGATGGGGGATACATCACAGTGTCACCGGATTATCGAATAGAGGTAAGCAGAAGGATCAAAGAGGAATTCGAAAACGGAAGGGACTACTACCGTTTTCATGGCACAGAAATGAGAATGCCGGCAAAGCCGGACATGAAGCCAGATTCCTCTGCTCTGGAATGGCACAACGAAAGCGTTTTCCTGGGTTAGAGAGGGGAAAACTGGCCCTTGCTTCCAGCCCTTTTATTCTTAATAATGACAATTCTGATTGTTTTGATGTAGTTAAGATTTGAATGGGGATGTATGGACGCTTTCCATCTGAGAGAAGAGATAATAAACCAGTACAAATCATATGTTACCAGTTTTATAAACATCCGTGACAATAGGATAAATGCGGAGGTAAATACTACTGTAAGAAAAGGTCTCCTCTGGCCGGATCCCCTTGTTCAGATTAATCCCAAGTTCGAGACCGGTGAGTCCATCTCAGATTTCATCAGCCAGGGAATGCTGCATCCCGAGTGTGGCAAGATATTCGCCATGAAAAGAGACGGCAGCCTTCCCAAACCTCTCAGGCTTTACAGGCACCAGGCTGAAGCAATCAAAACCGCTCATCGTGGTGAAAATTATGTACTCACAACGGGTACTGGTTCGGGGAAAAGTCTTTCATACATCATACCCATCGTTAACTATGCCCTTAAGAACAGTGAACGCAAGGGAATCAAGGCCATCATCGTTTATCCTCTGAACGCCCTTGCCAACAGCCAGATCGAGGAACTTAAGAGATTCGTTAACACGGGCTACAAGGATAACAGAGGGCCGGTTACCTTCAAAAGGTATACCGGACAGGAAAGCGATGAGGAAAAACAGGAAGTAAGGGCAAATCCCCCGGACATACTTCTTACCAACTATGTGATGCTAGAACTCATTTTAACCAGGCCAGAAGAAAAAAGCATTATTCGGAGTGCCGATGGGCTGAAGTTCCTTGTGCTTGACGAGCTGCACACATACCGCGGCCGCCAGGGCGCAGATGTTTCCATGCTGGTTCGAAGGGCCAAGAGCTACTTCAAAGCTCGAGACCTAGTCTGCGTTGGCACATCGGCAACAATGGCCGGAGAAGGCACCAGGGAGGAGAGCAACGCCCAAGTGGCGGAGGTGGCGTCTAAGCTGTTCGGTTCAAGGGTAATGCCTGAGAATATTGTTGGCGAATCCCTCACCAGAGTTACAGCACCGTGCGACATAGATTCAGATGATTTCAAACTGAAACTGGAAAAAAGGCTTAGGGAAGAATCCGTCCCGGCCCTCCTCGAGGAATTCAGGAACGATCCTCTTGCCCAGTGGGCTGAAAGCACCTTCGGAGTTGAGATTAACCAGCAGGGGCAGCTTGATAGAGCGGTTCCGAAACCCATTCGGGGAAGAAACGGCGTTGCGGCAGAGCTTGCCAGCCAGTTCTCACTGGAAAAGAATAAAGCGGAGTCAAGGATCAGGGCGATCCTGGATGCGGGAAACACCATTAAGTCAGAGGATTCAGAGAACAAGCCCTGTTTCGCATACAGGCTGCACCAGTTCATCAGCCCCAGCGAAACCGTGTTCACCACTCTTGAAGACCCTCAGCAGAGAAAGATAACACTAAGCGGTCAGTATTACTCTCCTTCAGACCCCGACAAGGTTCTGTTTCCAATGGCCTTCTGCCGTGAATGCGGGCAGGAGTTCTATTCAGTGAGACACAATCTTGATGAAAGCTCAATTGAACCAAGGGAGTTCCATGACCGGCAGAAGAACAATGAAAGCGGTGACGACGGTTACCTCTACCTGAACCCTGAAGACCCCTGGCCAGAGAACGATGAAGATGTCTTAAACAGAATTCCTGAAGACTGGCTGGAGGAAAAGGGCGGAAGGATCGTTCTACCAAAGACCAGGAAATCATGGGTACCAAGGCAGATTAAGCTTGACCCCACCGGCATGGAGAACGAGAAGGGCCTTCCTTTTGCATTTATAAGGGCACCCTTCAGGTTCTGCCCTAACTGCGGAGTGGTTTATGCGCCTCAGCAGAATGATTACGGTAAGCTGGCCTCCCTGGGCACCGAGGGCAGAAGCACCGCCACCACAATTCTTTCCCTTGGTGCCATTGCTGAACTGCTGAAAGACAAGAGCCTCGACAAGGAAGCAAGAAAGCTTCTCAGCTTCACTGACAACAGGCAGGATGCTTCACTTCAGGCGGGTCATTTCAATGACTTCATTCACATGGGAATACTCAGGGCTGGAATCTATAAGGCGGTTGAAAAGTCCGGCGAGGAGGGTCTTGATCACAAAACACTAATAGACAGCGTTTTCGATGCCATGAACATACCATTCCCCGAGTATTCCCAGACCGCTGATCTGCTGCCCTTCGCCCGAAGTGATGTGAACAATGCATTCAAGGACACCCTGGGCTACAGGATCTACAGTGATCTCAGAAGGGGCTGGAGGGTGAATGTACCCAACCTGGAGCAGGTAGGACTTCTCCGAATAGAGTACAAGAATCTTGACTGCATGGCGAAGAACGATGAATTCTGGGCTCAATGTCACACAGCCCTGGCAACAGCATCCCAGGAAACCCGGGAATCAATACTGAGAACACTTCTGGACTATATGCGCCGTGAACTCGCGCTGAAGGTAGACTATCTTGAGCAAGGCTATCAGGACAACTTACTCAGAACCAGCAATCAGCTCCTGAAGGATCCCTGGGCAATGGATGAGGACGACAAGCCCATATACTCAAGCATTCTGTTTCCCTGTTCAAGACCCACTGATGAAACAGGCATCGGCAGCACAAAGAAGTACCGCTACATGTCCGCCAGGGGCGGCATGGGAAGGTATCTCAAGAGGGTCTCCACGCTGCCTGGCTATTCGGAGAAACTTACACTTGATGATATCGATCAAATGATAAGGGACTTGCTTGAGGTACTCAGACAAGGCGGTATCGTTGAACAGATCCCAGCCGGCAGGGGAGGGCAGCCGGGGTTCAGGCTGAACGCCGCAAGCCTTCTATGGAAGAAGGGCGACGGCACACCACCCTCACCGGATTCCATAAGGGTCGTAAAAGAGTCGGAGTACAGCAGAGATACAAACGAGTACTTCAAACGGTATTACATTGATGTTGGGAACAGAATTCCTGATATCAAGGCTGCTGAACACACCGCCCAGGTTAACAGTGTTATCAGGCAAGAGAGAGAAGACGATTTCAGAGAAGCAAAGCTTCCTGTTCTTTACTGCTCCCCCACAATGGAGTTGGGTGTAGACATAGCCCAGCTCAATGTGGTAAACATGCGCAATGTTCCCCCCAATCCGGCCAATTACGCCCAGCGCAGCGGCAGGGCCGGGCGAAGCGGCCAGCCAGCACTGGTATTCACCTACTGCGGCAAGAGCCGTCCCCACGACCAGTACTTCTTCAGAAGACCGGAAGACATGGTGGCAGGTAAAGTAACTCCCCCCAGAATAGACATGGTTAATGAGGAACTCATTCTTTCCCATCTCCATTCGATCTGGCTTGCTGAAACCGGCGTGAAGCTCGGGAAATCCCTGAAAGACCTTCTCGATCTCAGCGGAACCAGACCAGAACTATACTCCCACATCCAGGATGAACTCAGCAGGCCCGACGCAGTTGCGAGAACCATTAAAAGGGTTGAGGAGATCTACAGCGACATAATGCAAGAGCTCAGCGGAGCCTTCTGGTTCGACGAGAACTGGTTCGAGACCCAGCTTAACAGAGTTATGGAAAGGTTCGTTCAGGCAATGGACCGCTGGATATATCTCTATTCATCAGCGGTAAGTCAGATGAATCTGCAGCACAGCATACAGCTCGACCTCAGCAGGGAGAAAAGGCAGCGGGAGAGAGCAGGAATCCGTTACAGTGAAGCGAGGCGCCAGAGAGACCTGCTCCTGAACGAGAACTTCGACCTGGGGAGTGACTTCTACAGCTACCGCTACTTCGCCAGTGAAGGCTTCCTGCCGGGATACAACTTCCCCAGGCTTCCCCTTAACGCATACATTCCAGGTAGATACAGAAAGAGCGAAGGGGAGTACCTTTCAAGGAGCAGGTTCCTGGCCATAAGTGAATTCGGCCCCCATTCAATGATCTACCATGAAGGAGCCAAGTACGAGATAGACAGGGTGATCTTCCAGGTGGACGGCACCGAGATAACCACCGGTGA
>CAZNFQ010000140.1:0-4598 GCA_964571965.1 uncultured bacterium
ACTTCTTGACTATTTCGCCGAAGGCATCTCTGTCTCCGTTAACGGCCCTTTCCAGAAGTTCCGGTTCATCCAGGGCCACTGCTGCAGTTAAAAAGTATACAAGGTGAAAGAGCATTTCATTCCTTCTTCTCAGAAGTGGAAAACGATTCCTGTGCTGAATCCCGCATCGCCTTCGAATTTTCTGTTCTCACTTTCGAAACTGAACAGATAGGCATCCACATAGGCATCCAGCATACCTGCTACCCAGGCTCCGGCCGTATACCATATAAAATCCCTCCGGAGAGAGGAATGAGTTTCATAACTATCCTCCCAGGAGGACAGACCTGTTTCCATGAACATATCCCTGGCGTGTTCAGCTTCACCATGCTGGTAAAATATCATGCCCATCAGGCCAAGTTCCACAGCGCCGTAGCAGAGACCCTTAACAGGTTCATTATTATAGAACTGACCCCAGCCCGGAAGCACAAAACTTCTTAGCAGGGCTCCCGTGGGATTCCTGTATTCAATGGGAGTCTGTTCCCCTTCTTCCGCCTGAAGGGTCAGAGCGCAGAAAACGATAAACCAGGCGGTCAGATGGTAACTCCCCGCTTTGAATTCCTGATGAATTCAGCCATTCGCCTGGTGAAAGCATCACTTGAATCGTCGTCAATGATGCTCTGAACCCTTTCGGCCAGGGTTCCATCCCCCTTGAAGATCAGGTGAAAACCATCCACCGCCTGCTGAATCTCTTCGTTGGAGAAGCCATTACGCCTGAGACCGAGCTTGTTGATTCCAACTGACCGCAGCGGTTCTCCGCCTGCCAGTGTGAAGGGAGCCACATCCCTTGATACCCTGTAGCCGCCTCCTATCATGGAATACTCACCTATCCTTGTGAACTGATGAACAGGAACCACTCCGCCGATTATGGCCTTTTTACCAACCTCCACATGTCCAGCCAGGTTTACAGAGTTAGCCAGAATCACACCATCTGCGATCACGCAGTCGTGGGCCACATGACTGAAGGCCATAAGGAAGCAGTCCGCACCAATTACGGTTTTACCGGTGGCGCTGGTACCGCAGTTAATGTTGGCCATCTCGCGGACGACAGTTCTCGGACCTATCTCCAGTATGGTTCTTTCTCCTGCATATTTCAGGTCCTGGGGCGGTGTTCCGATCACGGCGCCAGGTCCGACTTTTACGTCCTCAGCCAGACTGGTTGATCCTTCGATCACCGCATGGGCTCCCACCACCACCCTCTCACCAATGGAAACATCCCTGCCGATAAAGGCAAAGGGTCCGATCTCCGCTGAATCGGGAATCCTGCGGTCAGCTTCTACCACAGCGGTTCTGTGTATCATTTCTTCTCCACCAGCATGGCGGTGAGTTCGGCCTCGGCGCAAACCCTGTCATCTACCTTTGCCACGCCTCTCATCTTGCACATTCTGCCCCGTTTGCTCACCAGCTCAAGTTCGAACCTTATCTGGTCACCTGGAAGGATCGGTTTTCTGAACCTTACCTTATCGATCCCCCCGAAGAGAACCAGCCACCTGTGGGGATCGTCCACGGAATCGAAAAGCATAAGTCCGCCGGCCTGGGCCATTGCCTCGATTACAAGAACACCGGGCATTATGGGACTTCCGGGGAAGTGCCCCTGAAAGAAGGGCTCATTTATTGTAACGTTCTTGATGGCTGTAATGCTTTTTTCAGGATCTATCTCGAGAACCCTGTCCACCAGAAGGAAGGGATACCTGTGTGGAAGAAGATCCATAACGTCGGTGATATCCCACTTTCTGTCGGCAAGGTGGGTTCTGGAGGCATTCATCCTGCTGGAATAGACCTTTTTAATCTTCTTTACGAACTGCACGTTGGAAGCGTGCCCGCTTCGAGCGGCGATAACGTGCCCCTGAAGCCTGAGGCCGAGAAGAGAAAGATCACCTATAAGGTCGAGTACCTTGTGACGGACAAGTTCGTCGGGAAAACGTAGGGGACTCTCGTTCATTACCCCGTCATCGCCTATTACAACGGCATTTTCCAGGGTTCCCCCCTTGATCAGTCCCTTTTCCTGCAGAAGCTTCACATCCTTGTAAAGGCAGAAGGTTCTTGCAGGAGCGATCTCATCTATGAAGCTCTGCTTTGTAATGTCCAGGCTTATGTACTGGGTTCCGATGTGCGGATGATCGTAATCCAGTGTAAAACTGATCTTCAGGCCATGATATGGAACAACGGTTAGACTTGCTCCGTAGTACTCGATGCTCACAGGTTCGGTAATCACGAATACTTTGCTGGGATGGCCGTGCAGGGTTTCGATCCCTGCTTCCTTCAGAACCTCTATGTAGGATCTCACCGATCCGTCTGCAGGCTCGGGGGGTTCGTCGGAGCTGATCTCTATTATGGCATTGTCGATTTCAAGACCATACAGCGCACTGAGAACATGCTCCACTGTATGCACTTCGTAGTAATTCTCACCCAGAGTGGTACGTCTGGCCTGCTCCTCCACCATCCGTACGTTATCCGATGAGACGGTTATCATGGGTCTCTGGGTCACATCCGTTCGCACGAAAACATAACCGGTGTCAGGAGGCGCCGGCTTGAAGGTTATTGTGGATTCCTTGCCCAGATGCAAACCTCGACCGGTATAAGACACCTGCTTTTTGACTGTGGTTTGAAAACGATTCATCAGTCCTCAGTTTCTTCTTCGTTTCCCGAGGCTGTATCCCGGAGTGCTGCCAGAATACCGGGAAGCCTTGCTGCCGCTGCACTGATTCTAAGATTCTCATTGTGTGGTCTGCATGGATTACCGGAAACCGTCAGCCCAGCTGAAACGCTTTTAGTTACACCGGATTTTGCGGCCACCACTACGCCGTCTTCAATAACAATGTGCCCGGCAATACCAACCTGCCCGCCAATAACAACGCCGTTTCCTATGATGGTGCTTCCGGCAATGCCAGTTTGGGCGGCAATAAAACAACTTTTACCTATCTTAACATTATGAGCTACCTGGATGAGATTGTCCAGCTTTGTGAAATCGCCGATAACCGTGCTTCCCGTTACGGCTCTGTCTATGCTGCAGTTCGATCCTATCTCAACATCATTTCCGATTACCACATTGCCGTTCTGGGGGATCTTCCTGTGCCTTCCGGCGGCATCGGGAACGAAACCGAAACCGTCGCTGCCGGCAACCGTTCCGGAGTGAATTATCGTACGGGAACCCACCACCGTTCCCGCCAGAAGAGAAACATTAGGGTGAATCAGGCAATTGTCGCCTATCTGTGTACCTGCTCCAAGCACCGAGCCGGTGCCGATGAATGACCCGGCATCCACTTTGCAGTCCCTGTGAATGACCACACCGGGATCAATGGAAACCCCTTCGGCTATCCTGGCCGACGGGTGAATCACCGCCGAGGCATGTATACCACTGAAACCGCTGCTTCGGTCAGGTTTGAACAGCTCCAGTACTTTCCTGAAGGATTCATAGGCAGCTTCAACGATGATCTGGCAAGCTGCGGTTGTCTCGCACTCTTCCTCCGTTATCACCGCCAGAGCAGCGGTCTCCGTCAGATACTTTGCATAGCGACTGTTCCCGAAGTAGCAGATATCACCCGGACCTGCGTCCTGAAGGGTAGAAACCCCTTCAACCATCACATCTCCCGGGTTCCCTACCACCTTTCCCTGAAGGAGCACAGCTATCTGCTGGACCGTTACGGCATCAGTCATTTCCGCTGACCACACGCTCGATCACCCTGTCGGTGATATCAACTGAAGCCTCCGCATAGACCACCTGCCCTGCGGCGGCGTCCAGCACTATTTTAATGCCGTCTTCGCTGGCGATCTCCATGACCGCTGCGTTGATAGATGCGATGATTGGGCCCACAAGCTCTTCGTTCCTTCGCTCCATGACTCCTCCCGGACCGAAGACGCTGGTCAGGTATTCCTCAAGTTCCCCCTGTTTCTGCTCCAGCAGGTTTTCCTTTTCCTGCCTTCTTTCCGGGCTCATCATGAGGGTTCTGGACAAATCCTCTTCCAAATCGTCGATCTCTTCCTGGAGGGAATCCACATGGAGTTCCCACTCTTCAACTTCCGTTTCAAGAAGTTCCCTGGCATCGACCACTTCGCCCAGGGATTCGAAGACCCTGTCCGCATCAACCACGGCTATGCTCTGTGCCAGAAGAACTCCGGGTATCGCAAAGAGAAAAAAGAGTTTCATAATATCTCCAATCAGAAGGATGCTCCCATCTGGAAATGGGGCTCCCAGCCGGGATCAGGACCGTCGAAGCCGTATGCGTAATCAAGCCCCATAACACCAAGCATGGGTATCTCTATTCTTATGCCCAGGCCGGCACCCCGGTTGAGGGAGGAAAGGTCCATATCGGCCCAGGTTTCCCAGGTGTTTCCCGCGTCGAAGAAGGTGGCAAGCTGAAGCTGGTCGATGATCCTGAACCTGTACTCGGCGCTGAGTATGAGCATTGCCCTGCCGCCCACGGTTTCGTAGCCGTTCACGGCGTTGATCTCGTTGTCGCCATAACCCCTGACCCCGTAAAATCCTGTTCCTCCAAGCTGGAACAGTTCGTAGGCGGGAGGTTCGTGGCCTCCGAAACCGGCAATGGTTCCCAGCCTTCCCC
>CAZNFQ010000141.1:0-4465 GCA_964571965.1 uncultured bacterium
CTCAACGCCCTGGCAAGACTCTACATCGTACAGAGCCTGGAAGAGGAAGCCGTAGACATGTTCAAGCAGTCGCTTCTTATCGATCAGGCCCAGCACGATGTGCTCGAAGAACTGCAGAAACTCACGGGCACTCCTGTCTGGCAGCTCCTTGAAAAAGATGTTTACATGGGAGATTTCGAAGAGTAACCATAAACGAAAGCTGAAGCCCGGAGGCTTCAGCTTCTGCATGAACGCTGTTTTCTAGTAAGAGGCCTTTATGGAAGCCCAGCTGTTTCTCTCAAGGGCCACCGGCAGATAAAGGGCAAAAAAGCCGTCCAGATCGAATCCGAAAACACTCTGGGAAGTCATCCAGGTGCTCCCTGTTCTGGCCCACATGGATGAACCGAACACAACGGGCTGCTGACCCAGCCAGTATCCGAGAACCGGCATGTTCACTTCCAGCCAGTACCTCATATCCGAATCCACGGAAACAGGCGAGGGAAGAGCAAGGGTAACTTCCATGACATCGTTCCCGTCGAAATCGTCACCTGTATCCACATAAGTGGCGGGAACCACTCCGGAGTAAAGTGTCGTGGCGGTGTTGGGGTCCATGGAGCCCAGGTCCTCTGAAATCACAACGGTCAGATTCCCGGGCTGTCCGCCAAGCAAAACCATCCACAACCTTATGAAACTTGTCTCCCCGTCCTGGGTGGGAATGAAGTCGTCGCACAGAGCAAGAGACTGAACCTGCTGGTCGCAGAGAGAAAGGGAAAAGGGCTGAGAAAAAAGCGCGTCCCCGGTCTGAGCTGCCGCAGGCAGCGCAACCAGGATGCTGGCAAGTATATACAGTTTTATCATATTCATATCATTTCCCCCCGGAAATTCGTAAAACCCCTTTGCTGTAGGTTAATATTGTCCATAAGGCAAAAACAATCAATAGGAGAAAGAGTTCCCTAGGAAAGTAACTTTATTTCGTTTACAAGCCTTAGACACAAAGGCCTTTCCATTGAGGAAAGCCCGTAACCGGTTAGAAAATCGATCTCGGTTTTTCTGCCCGCCTCTGTGTCCTGAAGCATGCTGCAAAAGTTAGTTGAGTGCTCCAGAAGACGGTTAAGCATCTCTTTCCCCAAAATGACCGAGTTCATGGAGGGCATGGACTGCTCCAGCTCTTTTCCCAGTGGTTCGATGAGATGCCCCATTGAAGAACCCCTGATCTTATCATTGGGCATGCCGGTCAACGCCCCCAGTGGGTTGATGATGCTGTTGGCGTACCACTTGGCCCACCTTACATCGGTCAGGTCTTCCCTGGATTCGGTCTTCAGGAATGTTCCCTGAAAGATTTTTTCAGAATTTCCGTTTCTCAGACAATACAGTTCAGCGGGAGAATGGCTTACGGAGAACCGTCGGGTCGATCTGAACCCGGATGTGAGAATAGCGTACTCGACAGCGTCCCCCAGGGAACCCCATTCAGCTTCCAGGCCCATACCGTTGGAAAGACAGATCACAGCCCCTCTGCAGAACTCTTCTATGAATGGAACGGCTCCGCGGATATCGAATGCTTTCAGAGCTGCAATGACCATGCGGGTTTCACCTGCTGCGTCAATTCCGGTGTAGGGAACACATGCGTTCCCATGACCCTCCACGGAAAGCTCCACCTCACCTGCACCAGTACCCGGGGGCCCCGCCAGAGCAACGTTAAAAGAGGAAGAAAGAGCGACGGCAACCGCTGTTCCAACGGCGCCGTCGCCCACCACCGTAATGGTATCCAAAACGGTTTACTTCTTGTCAGCCTTTGCAGGGGCCGCCTCGGCTGCAGGGGCTTTCTTACCCTGAACGGCATCGGCAACTTCTTCTACCCTGTGCTTGCCGTCCTCGTAGATCTTCTCAGCTTTTTCACGGCCATCATGATAGATCTTCTCAGCCTTATTGCGGCCCTCATGATAGATCTTCTCGGCTTCGGTCATACCCTTTTCGTAGTATTCCTCGCCCTTATGATAGGCGTCTTCTGCTGTTTCCTTTATCTTCCTTCTGGTTTCATCACCCTTTGCCGGTGCGTAAAGCAAAGCGGCTACTCCTCCTGCAAGCAGACCTGCCATAAAGGCCCAGAATTCACCTCTTCCAGTATCACTCATTATCTCTCCTTTCATTAGCGGCTATCTGCCGCAGCATTTCTTGTATTTTTTTCCACTGCCGCAGGGGCAGGGATCGTTTCTTCCTGTTTTCTCTTCGCTGCGCACCACCGTCTGCTGCTTCCCCTCGGCGTTTCTGCCTATGCCAGCCCTGGGATCAGCACCTCCGGGAGCAGCCGGCAGCTGTAAACCGGGATGAACAGCCCTGCCCTCGGGACCCTGCTGCCTCTGTATTTTAGAGGCAGGCCATAATGATAGTATCTGTCTTACAGCCTGTTTGTCAATGGTGTCAAGAAGTTCCTCGAACAGGGAGAACGCCTCTTTCTTGTATTCCACCAGGGGATCCCTCTGGGCATAGGCCCTGAGACCGATACCGCTCTTAAGGTGATCCAGGGCATACAGGTGGTCCCTCCACTTGGCGTCTATGGAACTCAGCACCGACCACTTCTCAAGATCCGTAAGCATTTTCTCGCCCAGCTTCTCGCGTTTCTTCGAGTAGTAGTCCATCACAAGATCAACAATTTTCGAACGAAGCTCCCGGGGATCCTTGAACTTTTCCTCGATACCGTCCAGCTTGAAGAGAACTCCTGAGAGTTCCCTGAGCATGAGGACAGCGCTCTCCACATTCCACTCGTGGGGTTCCGAGCCGTCGGGGAATGAGTCGTATATGCTGTGGTCCACCACAGCCTCGATCATTTCCTTCACCTCTTCAGCAAGACCTTCTCCCGTAAGGGCCTGAAGGCGCCTTCCGTAAATGACCTCACGCTGACGGTTGGCAACGTCGTCGTACTCGAGCAGGTGCTTCCTTATGCCGAAGTGATACTGCTCGACACGCTTCTGTGCCTGCTGAATGGATTTGGTAAGAAGGGGATGCTCAATGGGCTCGCCTTCCTTGTCCTGGCTCTTCTTCAGGAAGTCTATGATCTTTTCGCTTGCAAAAAGTCTGAAGAGGTCATCCTCCAGGGACATGTAGAAACGGCTTCCCCCCGGGTCTCCCTGACGACCGCTTCTGCCCCGGAGCTGTCTGTCGATTCGTCTGGATTCGTGGCGCTCGGTGCCTATTACGAACAGACCACCGTCTGTCTCTTCCCCTGAAGGGGTTTTCAGCTTAATAACTTCAGGAGCAAGTTTTATGTCCGTTCCGCGGCCTGCCATGTTGGTGGCAATGGTAACGGCGCCCTTCTGCCCTGCCCTGGCTACGATTTCCGCTTCCTGCTGGTGGTGCTTCGCGTTAAGCACGCTGTGGGGGATCTTCCTTCTTGAGAGAAGTTTGGATAAAAGTTCTGAAACCTCCACTGAAACGGTACCCACAAGTATCGGCTGCCCCATGGAGTGCCGTTCCATGATCTCGTCGATAATGGCCCCGTACTTTTCCCTTTTCGATGCATAAACCCTGTCGTTGTGATCCACCCTGGCTATGGGTCTGTTGGTGGGAGCAACGGCCACATCGATGTTGTAGATGCTTCCGAACTCCTCCTCTTCGGTTTCAGCTGTTCCAGTCATTCCGGCAAGTTTCGCGTACATCCTGAAGTAGTTCTGAATGGTAATGGTTGCAAGGGTCTGTGTCTCGTTGCGGATCTCCACGTTCTCTTTTGCTTCCAGGGCTTCATGGAGGCCGTCGGAGAACCGTCTTCCCGGCATTGGCCTTCCTGTGAACTGGTCCACTATGACCACACGGCCGTCGTCGATCACGTACTCAACATCGTTCTCGTAGAGCTGATAGGCTTTAAGGAGCTGATCGATGTTGTGAAGGGCCTCTGCCCTGCTGGTATGGCTCTCGTAGATCTGCTTCCGCAGTTCGAATTTTTCAGCTTCGGGAAGCTCCTTCCCCTCCAGCTCTGCCATCTCGTCGCCTATGTCCCGAAGAAGGAAAAAGTCGGGATCTTCCGGGGAAAGCATTTTCCGCCCCATGTCAGAAACGGAAACGGATTTCTCGCGCTCGTCTATTGCGAAATAAAGACCTTCATCCAGTTCATGGATGTTCTTCTCGCGAAGGCGCTCTCCCTCAATCCTCTTGACCGCCGCCGCTATATCGGGGTCTCTGAGGAATTTCGTAAGCCTTCTGTGCTTGGGAGCGCCTCTTCTCGCCTTCAGAAAGAGGGTTGCAGCTTCGTGATGATCTCCCTTTTCCCAGAGGTCGCTGGCGTCCGCCACAACTTTGTTGAGAAGTTCAGACTGCTTGCGCACCAGCCTGGCAACGGTGGCCCTGTACTCCTTGTACTGGTTGCGGTTCCTTGCAACTGGTCCGCTGATGATAAGGGGTGTTCTTGCCTCATCGATCAGAACGCTGTCCACCTCATCCACGATTGCGTAGTGGTAGCCCCGCTGAACCCTCTGCTCAAGGCGAACGGCCATGT
>CAZNFQ010000142.1:0-4428 GCA_964571965.1 uncultured bacterium
TTGTCCACGTCATTCATGAAATCGTGCCACATCGCCTCCTTGTTTCTGAAAGTCTTCTGGTTGAAGATGACCGCAACATCGCAGTTGTCTCTGATTTTGGGGCTGATGGCTTTAGGGTCCTGCGTCATGAAGATTACAGAGCAGCAATGGTGTCTTCCTTCAGTTGCGAGCCTCGAAAGCATATCGTCTCTGTAGACGGCCTGGTCAATGCAGTCGTCAAAGATGATGAGAGTTGAAGCTGTTGCAAGAGTAATCGGGCTGTCTTCTCCGTGCTCCTTGATGATCTTGTCGTTTCTTCTGAAGAGGACCTGAAGTGCCTCAGGGTGGTAGCCTTGGAAAACGTAGTCAGAGCCCACAAACTGCTGCCAGTAGCCGCTCATTGGAGTGTTTGTCATCACCCAAACAAGAGAGAACCTTTTTTGGTACCATTGGAGAAGCCACTTCGCGAACGTGGACTTGCCTGTTCTTCTCTTTCCTTCAAGAAGCACGAAGAATCCATGCGGGAGGTTCGTGGGATCCCACTCAGAGAGCTCCGGGAGGCCCTGCATGATCATCTGGATCTTGAGCCTCTTTTTCGACATCAGGTTCTCATCCCCCTCCTTTGCTGCGGGGGGCGGAGGCCTTGCCCCCTTTCTTTGCCTCTTTTCTCCCCTGTTCCCAGAAGGTACACTCTTAAGGTTGACACCCCTAGGCTTTTCGCTTGCTGCCGATGCTGATGCTGCTTCCATGAATAAAGACAGAGACCCCCTTTAACTTTGTTATTTTTTAAAAAAAAGTTTGAAAACTTCTCAGGCTCAGGGGGCTTGAGGAACTTCGAACATCCGCTCGTAAGCAGTGGCTGCACCAAATGTCATCGGGGCCACTGGTTCTCCCATTCTTCGTCCTGTCATTTCTGTGGCTTGGACCCTCGCCCACTTTCCCCTGCTGTAAAGAACAGGGGTCTGCGCAGCGGCGGAAGTTGGAAGTGCTGCCTCTCCGAGAACACCGCTCGTGATACGAGCCTGGAGACGAGCGTCGTTTGCAACTCTGTACATGAACCAGAGATCCTCCTCGCTGTGTGGGCCTCTGAGCTGGATCATCTTGTACTTCATCTTGATCGCAGCCTCGTCCTCGAGAGCTCTTTCCATCTCCTTGAAGATCTCTGGAGTCATCTGCTGCATCCACTGGAGTCTTTCTGGATGCCGCCACGGATTAAGAGTCTCGATGACCCACTTCCTGAACTTAGAGAGCTCAAACAGCTCTCTCTTCTTTTTCATCGTTTCGACGTCCTGATCCGAAACGCTCATCACAACTTGCGCCTCTTTGGGAAGCATACCCCCCGCATTGAATGCGCGAATCTGTCCCAGGGCTGCTGCCTTCTCTGTGAGAGGGGCGTCTGAAAGATCAGAGTACTCTGCGGGAAAAACAACCCTGTTTCCCCCAGCAACCTGGATGGGAGGCTCAGCTGCCCTGTCGAGCCTTCTCATCGCGGTTGCAAACGCGGACGCTGCTCTGTGGACCCCACTGTCCTCCGAGCTTGGAAGAGAAGTTGCCATCTTTCTTTGGAGTTGTTAGTTTGTTCTTTCAAATTGTTAGGAGTTGTAAAATCTTCTAGTCGGGATGCCCCTCAGATGCCTCAGATGCTCGCAAGAAGCTCCTCAACTGCAGCCGTCTGGTCTGCGAGTTCCTGCTTCTTCTCCTTCTTCTGAGCGGGCTTCCGTGCGCGCTTTGCCTTAGGCTCATCCTTGTCCGAATCCGGCTTCTTGTTCTTCTTCTCTGGTCTTGCCCTCTTGGGAAGGGCGCGCATCTTCTTCGCCTTCTTCTCCTTCTTCTCGGCCTTCTTCTTCGGCTTCTTTGCTTTCTTCGGGGGCTTCGGGGCCTCATCCGCCATCACGACGTCGTCTCCCTCTGCGGGAGCTGCGGCGGCTGCAGCCTCATCCTCTCCCTTTGCTTCTCCGCGGAGAACGATGGGAAGCTTCTTGATGACGCGGACAGGGCCAAAGACCGTGGTGTTGAAAAGAGCGGTCACCTTGCTGTTGACCCCGTGGTTGAACTGCTGGGGATCTCCAATTGCGATCATCGTCTTGTCCCTCGTTGGGAAGTACACAATGATCGGCGCTCCCTCGTGGGGCATGGGGAACTCCTCTCTGAGGAACTGGATGAAGGGCTTGGTGCAGCGAGGGGGGAGGAACTGGCCGTTGAGCGAGGGCTCTCCGGAGGTGGGGAAATCACGCATGTGCCAGTGCGTCTTCGACTTCTTGTCGTCCTCTTCCTCTCCGTCTTCATCCTTGTCCTTCTTGCGGATGACCTGGACGAAGAGATCCCTGAGAGCCTCCCAATCTGCGGTGTACTCGTCGTCGGTCACGTTTCCCCCAAAGCGAATGAGAGTCCTGTAGTGAGCTGCGGGCTTGACGTCTGCGATCTTCTTGCCATCGGCCTCGGCCTTCTCTGGGTCCCTGAAGTGGATGGAGGCCTGGAAGTCGTCGAGCATCACCTGCTGCTGGTCTGCGTCAAACTGGCCACCCTGGCAGTGCTCCTTGAGCGCAGCAAGCGCGGTCTCAACTGTGGCGTAGCACCCGAACCAGACCCCCTTGTCGTTCGCGGGGATCTTGAAGCGGCCCTTGTCAACGTTGAAGCTGATGCCGCACCACTTGTCGATCGCAAACTCGTCGTTGTGAACTCTGCTGAGCATCTTCTCTTTTCTTCCTCGCTTCTTTCTATCGGATTAGAAAAAATGAAACGAGAGTTGCCTCTCAACCAGCTTCTTTTACGCTGAGTTTATTTTCAAGTGAAGCAAAAACGAAGATTCGCGTATCTTCTCATCGTGGGTTTTGCCACGTCATCATCCCCTCAGAGATTTCCAGCGTCTCTCATGAAAAGGAACTGACGGATGAGAGCATCTCTGTCCCTTGCATCAAAGTCCCCGAGGTAAACCATAGGCTGGAACCAGCCAAGATAGATGAGGTTGCAGCTGGAGCAGACAAAGGCAAACTCATCAGGCTCGAAGCCATGGACGTAGCTGCCTCTGATGGAAAAGACGGGCTCAGAGTGCAGAAAAGGGTTTTCGCAAATGCAGCATCTGCATAGCGCAAGCTTTTGGATTTGCGGATCTGTAAAATCCAGAGGGTGTTCTCCTGCTTCCATTCTTGCTCTCACACAGGAAACTTGGAGTTTTGGCTTTCCCATCCTTCGGAAAAAAGATGCCGAACGAAGTGCGTTGTCCTGAGCTTCTCTGCGTTAAGGGCTTCGATAATCCGCTTCTTGCTCCCGCGCTCCCAGCCCATTGCAGCCAGATCTTCCCGTGGAATCTGATCCGCGGTCACGGGAGCGTCTTCTTTGTAGTGCTTCTTTAGGACAGCGTAGAACTTTTCCACTTCGGGCCAGATGACGCTGAACATCATGTGCCCCGAGATGCGGTCGATCTTGAAAAGGGAGGCGCCGCCGAAAAGGGTAAAGCTCCAGAGCTCTGCGTCGTCAGTGTCCAAGATCTCCATGTAGGCCTGCACCTGCAGCCAGTAGCGCAGAGGGACTTGCTCTGGGATCATGTACGGCATTGCTTCGAACATCGTCGGGTAGAAGTGACACTTGATCTCCACGACCTTCTGCGGGGGCTCGTCTTGCTGCTCAAGGACAGACGCCGGAAGAAGCAGGTCAGGAGTCCCCGCAAACCAGTTGAACATGCGGTGCGTGCGGAGACTGGGCACCTCATAAAAAACGTCAACCCCCTCCGCCCGCGGATCCAGCCCCGCAATCTTCTCCAAATAGAGGCTGCGCGCAAGAGGCTCGTATGCTCTCCCCAGGTGCATGAGGTTCTTCGTGAAGTCTGAAGCCGTCTCCATCGCGTCCTTGTGGCCCAGTTTGGAAAGGATCAGCGTCATGCGCGTCATGTACGGATCTCCGCCGAGGATCTTTCCCAGATCTGTTCCCGTAACCCGCTTGTTGCGCTCCTTCTTCCACTCCTCGCTCTCTCTGTCTGCGTCCTCTCCCGCTGCCGCTGCTGCCATCCCTCGCGCTCTTTTTAAACCCAGAAATATCTAGATATTTTGTAGAAGCTTCCAATGAAAAGAAATCTTTTCCAATGAAGGATTCTGTTCTCAAGAAGAGGCGCTCTCAGCCTCAAGCTTCTCCTTCTTCTCCTTGGCTGCAGCAAGGCGCTTGCGGATTTCCACGAGGTTGATGGCCGCAATGTGCTCTGACTGGATGCAGCGCGTGAGCTGCGGGTAGAGCTCCTCGACCATCCTCTTTGCCGTTTGGTGCTTGAACTCCCAATCAACCTCGAACGCCTTGAGAGACTCAATTTCCAGCGTGACCATTTCAAGCGGGGTCTTTTCCGCTTGTTTTTTCTCAACTTCTTCCGAGCTCGTTCTAGGCGTAGAAGTTTCCTCTTCCATCTGACGTGTCACAGGAGCTCCCAATTGTCCTACAATTCTTCAGGTTAGAAAAAAATAA
>CAZNFQ010000143.1:0-4393 GCA_964571965.1 uncultured bacterium
AAATGTCCGGCTGGTTGACGTAGGTTCTGAACATGGAAGGCCAGCCGGGTCTGAATGCAATGAGACCAACGGTTCCAGGTTCGGTTACCGGTTCATGGGTATTCAGATCCAGTATGCCGGCGGTAATGCCCGGGAAGGGCTTGCCCATGGATCCGGGCTTGATCTTCATTCCCGGGAAGTTCGTGATCATCATTGCACCGGTTTCTGTCTGCCAGAAAGTGTCGTGGAAAGCAAGACCGTAAACCTTTTCGCTCCAGATCACTGCTTCCGCATTCAGCGGTTCGCCAACGGAAGCAAGATGTCTGAGACTTGAAAGGTCGAATTCCTTGACCAGCTCATCTCCATCCCTCATGAGGGATCTTATGGCGGTTGGAGCTGAATACCAGACGGTTACCTTGTTGTCCTGTATGAACTGGTACCAGGCGGCTGATGTGAAACCGGAATCAAGCACACACTGTGTAGCGCCAAGGCTCCAGGGGCCGATGATCCCATAGCTTGTACCGGTTACCCAGCCCGGATCAGCCGTGCACCAGTAGACGTCGTCGTCTTTTACGTCCAGCACCCAGGCAGTGGTAAGCGCCTGACCCCATATTGAACTGTGAACGTGCTGGGCTCCCTTGGGCTGGCCTGTGGTTCCTGAAGTGTAGTGAAGAACTGAAGGTGTTTCAGGGCCCGACTTGTAGACCTGGAAATCTTCGATTTTCGGTGCGGCCTCAACATCGAAGAAAATCTCGCCTTCCTTAAGCTTGTCGGGATTGCCTTCGATAACCACGATCTTCTCCAGGGAAGGAAGTCTGTCCTGAATTTTCCTGACTTTTTTAACATGCTTCTGTGTGGTGAAAATCAGTTTGGTCTTGGCACTTGCCAGACGAACCTCCAGCGATTCGTCTCCAAAGGCGGAGAAAAGAGGCTGGGCAACAGCGCCGGCTTTAAGAATACCCAGGAAGGAAATGTAAAGACCCGGGATCTTGTCCATGAAGATGCATACCCTGTCACCGGGTTTTATGCCCTGGTCCTGAAGGAATTTCGCGTAACCGTTGGAAAGTACCTTGAGATCGTTGAATGTGAAGGTTCTTTTCTTACCGCCGAAGCCCTGCCAGATAAGAGCCTTTTTTTCTCCGTGACCCCTTTCACAGATCCTGTCGGAACACATGGCTCCGATATTGAGGGTTTCACCTTCCTTCCAGTCAAGTACTTCTTTTGCCATATCCCAGCTGAAATTTTTCTGTCTTTCCTCGTAGGAACCGATATTGCTCAAAATCTGCCCTCACTTCCTGAGTTCGCCTGTGCTAAAGGCATTCCTTTGTTCTTGCTCGAAAAAGCTCCTTATCAAAATATGTATTGGATACAAATAACCGAACCCGGGTTCTATGTCTAGACTTTTTCAGGGCCTTCCGCGATAACCATTGCAATAGCCGACTTCCTGGTGTGCGAAAGAGAAACCAGTAACCTTGAAATACCGTTCTGCTGCATTGTTTCCAGGGCCAGGCCATGAAGCCTGAGAAACACCGCCCCGGTCCCGGGATCTCTATCCACTTCCACGTCACGGAAACGGAGCCCAGATGCAAGTCCGTGTCCCAGAGCCTTGAATGCAGCCTCTTTTGCGGCAAAACGGGCGGCGAAGTTCTCCCAGTATCTTACCTGCGAGCGGCAATAGTCCGTTTCGGATGGGAGATAGATCTCCTGGATCAGTTCCTTGTTCAGCTTCTCTCTGAACCTCTCTACGTCCACGAGGTCTATACCAATTCCAACTACCATTCTTCTCCGTTCCCGGGGGCAATCGCTTTGTAACCGTGGCTGTCCAGGACCAGATACTCTCCCGGTCCTCCGTAGTACTCTGAAATGCCAGTGTCTATCATAACCACCCTGCCGCCGAACCGGGTTTCTATTCCGTCGCCGGTTACAGTATGGCCGATAACAGCGAAGTCAGCATCCGCACCGGCAAGGAACTCCTCCAGCGTTCTTTCCACTGAAGAGGACGGGTCTCTTGCCCACCCCCTGTACCAGAGAGGGCCTTCGCCTCCAAGAACCTCTGAAGTGTCATTCTGAAGTGAGAGTCTTTTCCTTACCTCTTCGTTTATCTCGGGAATGGAAGCGGAAGAAAATTCATCAGAAACACCTGCATGGAGAAATACCGCGTTGTTCATTCTGATCACAGCGTTGTGGCCCGTTATCCACCAGCCGTACCTGCCAGTTGGTCTCATGTTTCTTACCAGTGATTTCATTCCGCCGTGGGAAGCAGCCTCTTCCGAGGTTACATACCTGTAATCTCCCGTAAGGTTCATTGCTTCGTGATTCCCGGTGAGACAGTGAACTTCTCCCCCATGGAGGGGAGCCTGCTTCTCCAGTTTCATGAGTAGTTCCATCACAAGCCTGGAGTCCGGTCCTCTGTCCATAAGGTCCCCGGTTTGAACAAGATGGGTTTTGCCGCCGCACCAGTTCTTGGCCGGGTCGACCAGGCCGGCGTAACGGAGTATTTCCACCATACGGTAGAAGTCACCGTGAACGTCACCCACCGCGACTATTCTCCCCACTCCTGTCCAGCTGCACCTGATCCCGGCCTGGCCTGCTGAAGCGCCTAACAGGCAGATGAGAAAAAGTGCCTTCATACTGCTTACCCGCACAATTCCGGGTCCATCTCCGCTACTTGCCTGAAACCGTTATGCCTGAGAATGTTATCCACGGGTAAATGCTGTATCCTTTGTTAACCGTTTCTGCGGAAATATCTTTCACCGAATTCAGCATTTCCTTGATGTTGCCCGACACCATGGTTTCAGATACCGGGTATCTGATTTCCCCGTTCTCTATGTAGTAGCTGTTTTTCGCCACCCCGGAGAAGTCACCGTTGCTGGCCGGATTGCCCCCGGAGAACCTGCAGAGAAGCAGCCCCCGACTGATGGATCTGACCATTTCATCGAAGGATGCGTCACCGGGGTCCACCACATAGAAAGAACCGGAGTTAACCGCCTTCTGAAGCCCGGTTTTCCTGGATCCGTAAAGGCTCAGAAGAAAAGTTCTTAGAACACCCTTTTCGATGATGACGCTGTTCCGGGCCCTGAAGCCGTCTGGTGTGAAGAAGTAACCCCCTGAAAGATCCTCACTGAGGGGCATGGAACGAAGGGTCAGCCTGACGTCTGCGATCTTTTCGTTAAGAGAACCCTTGTAAATGGAAGTGCCTGTCATCATGGGGTGATCGTCGAGATAGTTTGTTACCGTTCGCATGAAATCATCCAGACAGTCCGGGGTCACTATCACGTCTCCGGTAAATGTTTCAGGGATATCTCCTGTAACGGTCTGCCCGGTAGACTGCTTCATAAGGGTGTCTGTGGTGCCCATTTCCCAGAGATTTTCATCCAGGTTCTCCATGCATACCGCAGAGTAATTGAAGGACGAGGTGTTTTCGCCTTCCTTGGCCGTGAACATTGCCACAAAAGTGTACTCTCCGATCCCGGAGCTGAATTTAACTCCGTTGGAGTTCACGTAGTACCTGAGTTTCAGTGTGTGATCCAGAATAACCTGCTCGAGGATCAAAGAGGGGTATTCCCGCCTGGAGCGGCTGACGAACTCATCAAGTCTCAGGTACATCAGGTTGACATCCGGTTCTTCAGGACCCCTTGACAAGTGTTCCTCGTTCTGGAAACCGGCAATGTCAACCGCCGGATCCGGCTCCCCTGATTCAACCAGATCTAATAGCTCGGTAACAGCCTTAGAGATGGAGCTGTCATCGGTTTTGTTCACAACGGATGATGCTCTTCTGTTCCTGTCAATTCCCGTGATTCGGAGGCTTACATCATCGGTGGTCCTCATGAGGGAGAAGTCGCTTCCCTCGAAGTTGATCTCGGTCTTCCTGGTAAGAACGAGATTGCTCTCTGCTTTTTCAATACCCTCTTTAAGCAGACGGTCAACGCAGTTCGCAGGCACTTTCAGTTTGTCGGTCATCATTTGCCTCCTATGTTGACTCTGCACTTAACTGCGGGACCGCCCATGCCCACTGGGATAGGCTGCTTCTTCCCGCACATGCCTCCGCATTCCCACTTCATGTCACTTGAAACTGCTGTTATGGTTTTCAGCACGTCGAAAGCCACACCGGAAATTGTCATGTCCTTCAGGGCACTGCCCAGTTTGCCGTTCTTTATCTCGTAGCCCAGAACCACACCGAACATGAACTCACTTGTGGAATCAGCCTGTCCGTTGCTGGATTTCATAAGGTAGTATCCGTTATCTATGGAAGCGATCATCTCTTCGAGAGTGCTTGAACCTGGAACTATGGCAGTGTTCCTCATCCTTATGAGAGGTTCGTCACTGAATTTGTATGCCCTTGCATTGCCGGTGGGATCGACGCCGAATTCAAGGGCGGATTCCCTGTTGTGCATGAAGCTCTTCAGAACTCCTT
>CAZNFQ010000144.1:0-4324 GCA_964571965.1 uncultured bacterium
TTTCTGTTGGGAATGAGGAATTCCGCAGCCCTTATAAGAGCGGACAATGCCAGGGCGAACACTCCCCATTTACCCAGCTGCCAGGTACCTGTATCCGGTCCGAAGTAAAACGCGGCGCACCACATAAGTCCGCCGGCCATAACAAGAAACCTTTCCAACGATCTCATGGTGCTCCCTTCCTTAAAGAAGATCCGTAAAGCTTATCAGGTGGTTAACCGAAAGGATCCCTATGCCTGCTTCCCTGTAGTCCCCGGTAAAGATGAGGGCTATTCCCCCTGCCTCCACGAGAAAGTTCATCAGCGGAAGCCCTTCATCGGAACACATCTGCCCCCATCCCGGAAGGATCAGGGACTTCCATGCGCAACTGGACTGCTCTGCTGCCACCTGTATTTCAGCAGGAATGTCCGGGGCTCCATGGAGTTCGGGAAGAGGGCTCTCATTCAGCACCGGGAACCCCAGGGTGCCAACCTCTATCTCCCTTACCGGAGTTTCCGCCCAGAAATCCAGATGGGTCAACGAACCATCCAGGAGACTGTCCACCCGTGAGAGGGGTACTTCCACGGATATCCAGCCCATCTCGTCCCAGGTGATCAGATCCACCTGAAAACTGCTTATTCCTCCGGAGCCATGTACTCCCATTCTGTTCCTTATCACTGTGAATATCTGTTCCACGACGGAATTGATGATAGAGGCGGAATAGCAGACCTGTCCGTCTATGAGAACCCGATCCGATGTCATGGTGTCGGTGATCATCGCGTGTCTGGTGCAGTTGAATTGAATTCCCGCACGGGCGGCTATCTGGAGAGATGTGATGCCGTCTTCTGAAACGGTCTTTATACTGTAAACGCTTACACGGGGGGTTCCTCCCACAAGGTCCTGCACTATTCCGAACTCCAGAGGGGTCTGTGCAAGTGCAGAGGCGGCAAGGAAAACCGTAAGAATTATATATGATTTCAACCTATTCCTCCGTTATTTTTCCAGATTGAAGAACCTGCGCCAGTTGCCGCCTGTGATCTTCATTATGTTTTCCCGCGACCATCCCCTGTTCTCCATGGCGTCGGTTATGCGATACCAGCTTTCGGCACCGCTGATTCCCTCGGGAAGTTTCATTACACCATCGAAATCACTGCCGAACCCCACTGAATCCATGGAGGTTTTCCCGGCAATGTATTCCACATGATTCACTATTGACTCTATGGTTGCCTTCCTGCCGTCTTCCTCCAGAAAGTCCGGAACGAAGGTAACTCCGATCACCCCTCCGGTATCCGCCAGGGCCCTGAGGTCGTCATCGGGAAGATTCCTTCCATGGGAGACACAGAGTTTCCGTGCATTGCAATGGGTGGCGCAGAGGGGAATACCGGTTCTTATGAGGCTTTTTCTCGACCTGTCGTTCAGGTGTGAAACATCCAGGGAGGTTCCCTCAGCGCTTAACCTGAGCGCAAGTTCTTTCCCGTGTTCAGTGAGGTCCATGGAGGAACCTATGCCCCCTGCATAAGGGTTGTCACCGTTCCAGGTAAGACTTGCAACCAGCGGTTTTGCCGGCAGTTCCCAGCCTTCCCAGATGGCAAGGCATCCCTCCAGGGCAAAATGCAGTACGGGTTTCTCCGTTATCTTCAGTTTTTTATATGTGCTTGTTCCCCGGTCCCATATTTCCTTTTCCCTGCCCTTGTACGGTTCTATGCAAACAGCCATTACCTGGTGGTGAACCCCTGATTCCAGGAGCCTGGGGAGGTCAACGTGGGCTTCGCGTGTTCCTGTTGCGAATCCGTCGGCGGTGGCTCTGTTAACCAGTGTATCACAGTGTGCGTCGAAGATCGCCGGTTTCATTATCCCTACTCTGTTGTTTCCCCTGAGGGAGTGAAGAATATGTTCGTGAACTCCCTTGAGAAATCCCCTGCCTTTGCAATGAGAAGCAGAATGATCAGAAGCAGAACGATGTAGATGATCACACGTCCGCCGGATTTCCTGGGGCCGTGCCTGTCGCGCCAGTCGTCGTGATAGGACATCATCTTATCAGTCTTACCTGCCTGAATGAATGCGGTATCGAAGGGAAAACAGGCACATGAAGAGTATCGTCCCATTTGACTATGAATGAATCTCCGCTGAAAGCGGTACTGGTGAAAACCCTTTCGCAGGAGCGCTCGTAGTCAGCCCACAATGAAAGGAATTCCACCTGTTTAGCCTGGGTGTTCTGTATTCTTCCAACCTGTTCTGCCACTTCGCTCAGGTCCTTCCTCACAGCTGCAGGCTGCAGTATGAAGAACTCCACCAGCTTGAAACCCCATAATATCACGAAGATCAGCAAAATCCCCCACATCAGGCATCCGGTTTTGTTGTTCAGCATAAATCAGTTCCTCTTCCCGCCTTTTTCCCGTCTACCAGCCTGAAAGGCATCTTCTCACTATCTGTTCTGCAACCTGATCCACAACCCGCTGTCTGGCGGCATCGAAGGTTTCAGAAGAAGGGTCGTAAAGGATCCACTCGGATATGTTCTCGTTCCGTATAATGTACTCATTGTTGTCGGCTCTATCCATAGATACGGAAACCCTGATCTCAAGCCTGTACTGCTCCACATCTTCCGAACCGGTGTAACTCACCGCGGTTCTTCCGAAGTAACTTACGGTGCCCTCTATCCTGGAGTCGGGATCATCGTTGTTTATGGAAAGTCTGCCGTCGCGCACAATGGCTTCGGTGACGAGACCTGTTATTTCCTGCTCAAGTCCGTATTCGGTAACGCTGCTTCTGAATTGTCTTACCTGAACCGACTGGATGTTTTCCGGAAGCGAACCCCTGAAACTGTAAGCACAGCCGGAAATCAGAATGAGGATCAATGCGCCGGCGCTATATGCCCGTATGGCCAAAACCGCCCTCGCCCCTTTCGGTTTCGGTAAGTGAAGCGGTTTCCTTCATTGCAACAGGCTCCACTGCAGACAAAACGGCCTGTGCTATGCGGTCTCCGCGGTTAACCGTGTAGGTGTTTTCACCAAGGTTTACAAGTATCACACCCACCGGCCCCCTGTAGTCTGAATCTATGGTGCCCGGAGAGTTCAGTACAGTGATGCCGTGTTTCAGGGCAAGCCCGCTTCTGGGTCTCACCTGCCACTCGTAACCCCGGGGTATGGCTACCTTGATCCCTGCTGGAACCAGTGCCCTGGCCCCGGGCTCTATCTTCACGGGTTCTGTAACTGCAGCGCGAAGGTCCACCCCTGCAGAATGTTCGGTTGCAGGTTCCGGTAACGGAAGGCCGTGATATTCCGGAAGTATCTTGACTTTCACTTCGGCCATGGTACCCCTTCAAGCAAAAAGGGGGCGGCAGAAGCCGCCCCCGGTTGTGCCTTTACTCGGAACCGTTCTGGTCCACGTCCTTCATCAGAAGGTCTATCTTGCCGTCGTCGCGGATCTTGTTCACTTTCACGCGAACCTTCTGTCCTCTCTTGAGAACAGCAGCAACGTCGTTGACCCTTTCATTGCTGATATTGCTTATGTGAACCAGTCCGTCCGTTCCCGGCATGATCTCCACGAAGGCTCCGAATGTCTGTATGCTCACCACGGTACCCTCATAGATCTTGCCTATTTTGGGTGTTCCCACGAAACCGTCTATGAGCTGGAGAGCGTGGTCGGCCTTCTCGCCGTCGTTGGTGAGGATGGTAACCGTGCCGTCGTCGTCGATGTTTATCTCGGCGCCGGATTCTTCGGTGATGAACCTTATGTTCTTTCCGCCGGGACCGATCAGCTTGCCGATCTTGTCACGATCGATCTGCATGGTGATTATCCTGGGAGCATACTCGCTGAGTTCTTCCCTGGGCTTGCTTATGCAGGCGTTCATGCTCTCGAGGATGGTCAGCCTGTTCTCCCTTGCCTGAAGGAAGGCCCCTGTGAGGAGTTCCTGGGATACGCCCTCCACCTTAAGGTCCATCTGTATGGAGTTAACTCCCTTGGACGTTCCTGCTATCTTCAGGTCCATATCACCGAGGTGATCCTCGACACCGGCTATGTCAGAAAGAACTATTGCCCTTTCTCCATCTGTTACGAGGCCCAGTGCGATACCGGCAACGTGCTCCTTTATGGGAACACCGGCATCCATCAGGCAGAGTGAAGCTCCGCAGATGGTTGCCTGGGAGGAAGAGCCGTTGGATTCGAGGATGTCGGAAACAACTCTTACCGTGTACGGGAATTCCTCGGGCACCGAATCCGCCACTGCGGTTTCAGCAAGATGACCGTGACCGATCTCTCTTCTGCCGGGACCCCTGACAGGTCTTACCTCACCCACACTGAAGCTGGGGAAGTTGTAGTGAAGCATGAAGTTTTTCTTGTACTCACCGAG
>CAZNFQ010000145.1:0-4276 GCA_964571965.1 uncultured bacterium
AGTTATAGTACCCCAACAAAACCCGTTGAAAGGAAGCCCCATGACCGGTGAACTGGCAGCCCTGGGAACGGCTCTGTGCTGGACCATCACTGTGATCTCATTCGAAGCAGCCGGTAAAAGGGTGGGCGCTTTCGCAGTGAACATCATCAGGCTCTTCATAGGGCTTCTGTTCCTCTGCCTCTACAGCATGGTTACAAGGGGAGTGCCCCTTCCCCTGGATGCCACTGGCCACCAGTGGGTATGGCTTGGTCTTTCAGGAATAATCGGTTTTGTCATAGGAGACCTCTGCCTCTTCAGGGCATTCATTCTCATCGGCGGCAGGATAACCATGGTGATCTTCGCACTGGTTCCCCCTGTAACCGCACTGGCAGGCTGGCTCCTCCTGAATGAGACGCTAACACCGCAGCAGTGGCTGGGGGTGACCCTCACGGTAGCCGGT
Source organism: uncultured bacterium (assembly GCA_964571965.1). GTDB lineage: Bacteria > Fermentibacterota > Fermentibacteria > Fermentibacterales > JCC-6 > Sabulitectum. The sequence goes on from CAZNFQ010000145.1 coordinate 440, forward strand.
ATCTGCATGGTCATACTCATCAGGGAAAAAAGCAGAATGAAACTGGCCCACCCTGTGAAGGGAATACTTTTAGCGGCGGGTGGAACACTTGGCCAGGCAGCCGGGCTGGTGCTGAGTAAGCACGGTCTGGGAAGCTACGACGCCTTCGCAGCCACACAGATCCGCATAATCGCAGCTATAGCGGCATTCGCATTGATAGTACCCATAGCAGGTTTCACCCAAAGCATAAGAGCGGCTTTGAAAAACACACGGGCCATGGGCTTCACCTCCCTGGGAGCATTCTTCGGACCCTTCCTTGGTGTATCCCTCTCCCTTGTTGCCGTCAGCCTCATTGAAGTTGGGGTGGCTTCCACCATCATGGCCATGGTGCCCGTATTCCTGATCTTTCCCGAGGTTGCCTTCATGAAAAAGCGCCTCCGCCCCCTTGAAGTTGCCGGGGCCGTGGTCGCCGTTGCAGGTGTAGCCCTGGTGAGTCTGTGATCGAACAGGCCGTTTCCGAAACCGGTTTTTCACTTAACTCCCGAAGGAGTTCACCGGTGATTACCATTCTCACTGCTTAAGTGGAGTAGCTTCGATTGACCGTATCAGCTTCCTCAACTATTCTAGCATGAAAACGGAGCCGGGAGGGTCTCAGGCTCCTGTGTTCCACCTTTTCCAGGGAGTGTTAGGATGAAGAGGATTCTCGGGTTGTCGACCATTGCCCTTGTTCTGCTGCTTTTCACAGGAACTGCCTTCGCAAGGCAGTCGAGCGCATCAGGCGCCGAGGCTGCGCTTATGGCCCTGCCGATGGTGTTGTTCGCTGTGATCGTTAGTCTGTTCATGCTCATATGCCAGTGGAAGATTTTCGACAAGGCCGGTAAACCGGGCTGGGCTGCCATCATCCCCATTTACAATGTCATCGTACTGCTTCAGATAGCTGGTAAACCCGAATGGTGGGTACTCCTTTTCATGGTTCCCGTGGCGAATGTGATAGTCGCCATAATCACGGTGGTGGCTCTTGCTGAGAATTTCGGCCAGGAAACAGGCTTCGCCATTGGAATGCTCCTGCTTCCCATAGTATTCTATCCCATCCTCGCCTTCGGAGACTCCAGGTACCGGGCCTGACGCATATGAACACCTGCCCCCGCCCTTAAGCGGGGGCTTTTTTATTCCTGAAGCAGGGTTGTTGCAGCTTTGAGACTTCCCTTTGCTCCCGCCTCTGCCAGTCGGATGAAGATAGAGACCGGTTGCCCGGCCCCACGGACAGCATGTAGAGTCCGCTAACAGCCGGAAAGACAGTTCAGGATGTATTTCCTGCAGAACTCCCCGGTTTGCCCCGAATGACCACAAACCGGGGAATGCACGTGCTGCTAGCGGGGGTACTGCTCCATTCCCAGCTCCTTCCAGAAGAAGGCGTACTTTTCCGCGGCGCGGTCCAGTGATTCAGAAAGCCCCACGGCGCCTCCATGGCCGGCACTGGGAGTAATGCGCATCAAAACCGGGGCCTCTCCCGCCTGTGCCGCCTGCAGCCTTGCGCCGTACTTGTAGCTGTGCCCTGGAACCACCCTGTCATCGTGGTCGGCGGTGGATATCATCACCGAGGGGTACTCCACTCCATCCCTGATGTTGTGATACGGGGAGTAACCGAGCAGGAATTCAACATCGTCCGGGTCTTCCGGGTCTCCGTACTCAAATTTCCAGGCCCAGCCGATGGTGAACCTGTGGAAGCGCATAAGGTCCATGACCCCCATGGCAGGAGCGGCGGCACCGAAGAGGTCAGGCCTCATGTTCAGTACAGCTGCAACCAGGGTGCCTCCGTTGGAAGCCCCTGAAATGGCTATTTTCGAAGGAGAGGTGTATCCCGAGTCGATCAGGAACTCCGCCGCTGCGATGAAGTCTCTGAAAACCGTGGGGCGGTTTTCCTGTATACCAGCCATGTGCCAGTCTCTGCCGTATTCTTCTCCTCCCCTTATGCAGGGGGCGGCGTATACGCCTCCCATTTCCAGCCAGGGGATGAGGTTTCTAGAGAAATAGGGTCCCATGGAGTAGCCAAAACCTCCGTAGCCGTAAAGCATCACCGGGTTGGAACCGTCCATATCAATGTCACTGGGATACACAAGGAACATGGGTATCCTGGTTCCGTCGAAGCTGTCGTAGTAAACCATTGTCTCTGTGAATCCGGAAAGGTCCGCGCCCACTTCCGGTTCCCATAGCAGGGTGCTCTCATCGGTTGCCACATCGTATCTGTAAACGGCGCCCGGGTTCAGGAACGAAGAGAATGCGTAGAAGGTTTCCGTATCGGAAAGCATGCCGCCGAAACCCCACACGGAGCCCCTCCCCGGGAGTTCCACCTCGCCCAGGAAGTTGCCCTGCAGATCGAATCGCCGCACAGAGTCGTACCCCTCCCAGGTGTACTTTGCAAGAATGGTGCTGCCGCTGTTCAGTATGGAGACCCGGTCAAGGATCATGTCGGATTCGGGAATTATCTCCACCCAGTTCTCACGGGAGGGGGAGGAGGGATCAATGGCCACCACCCTGTATCTGGGAGCGTCAAGATCGGTCATTATGTAGAAGATGCCGTCCACCACCTCCAGCAGGTAGTAGGTGGCGTCGAAGTCCCCCAGCAGCTCCACCACCTGCCTGTCATCAGATTCCATGTCGATGTAGTAAAGCCCTGTGGCGTCGGCTTTATTGGCATCGTAGATGTAAATTACCAAATGCTTTTTATCTTCCATCATACCCGAGTACATCATCCAGTCGGGCTTGTCGGGCCTCTGGTAAACCAGGCTGTCAGTCTCCTGGGGGGTTCCCAGCCTGTGGAAGAACACTTTCTGGTTCCTGTTCTCCTGGGTGAGTTCATCACCCTCCTCGGGCATGTCGAAAATCGTGTAGTAAACCCCGGAATCATCAGCGTTCCATGATACCCCGCCCTTGAGCCAGAACAGGGTGTCGCCCAGTGCTTCGCCTGTTTCCAGGTCGGTGAAGTAAACCGTCTGCCAGTCTGAACCGGCTGTGTTCGTAAGCCAGGCCATGAGAGTGCCGTCATCGTTGACGATGGCGCCGGAGAAAGACCGTCTGTCATCGGAGAATGAGTTCGGGTCTATCAGAACGGTAGTTTCACCGCCAATGCTTTCCGCCATGCAGAACACAGTATGTTCCTGCAGCCCCTCGTTAACCCCGAAGAAGTAGTGCTGGCCCCTCCTGTATGGCATGGAGATGTACTGATAGTCGTAGATCTCATCCAGCCTCGCGCGGATCGGTTCCAGAACAGGGACCGAGCCGATGTAAGACTCCCACAGTTCATCCTGTGCCCTTACCCATTCAGCGGTGGAGTCAGAATCCACCGACTCCAGCCACCTGTAGGGATCCGGTACCGCAGTGCCGAAGTAATCATCCACCACGTCGCCGGGGGGAGCAGGGGGGTACTCCAAACCCTCAGCAAAAACCCCCGCGGTCAAAACAGCAAGAACAACCAGCCAGTTCATAATGCCTCCAGGCTAAAATGATGTAGCATGTAAGAAAACAGCGAACATCGGAAAATCATTTCACCTTAACAATAACGAAGAAACCTGTAAATTGGCAAATAAACGCGGCTCATTCTGGAGCTGAAAAAGAGAACCTGGCGAAGAAGGAACTTACGAAACGGTCCCAATCAGCAAAATGGCGGAAAACTGCAGGCACCCCGCTTACAAATTCTCCCGAAGAGACACGGAGCAAATCGAGTCCTCTCACCGCCATGGAATTCCTCCATCATTTGGGCAAGAGCGGATTGCACCAGTTCGTCAGGATTCCGGCGAAGACTGAGAAACAAGCTCAGTCAGCGAAGAGATTCAACTCCCATTGTATCCACAGGATTCC
>CAZNFQ010000146.1:0-4261 GCA_964571965.1 uncultured bacterium
TGAACCCAGGCTCCTGACCATTCTGCCCGTCAAATCATAGACCTCTACACGTGCGGCTCCCGCCGCAGGCAGTGTGAATGAAACAGCAGCAAGCCCCCCCGAAGCAGGATTGGGACTGATCATAACAGGCCGGGAATTTCCAATACCGATGTATGAATCGTCTTCAATGGAGACCCCGCAGTAGGAACGCCAGACCGAAGCTCCCTGGGTTCCCGCAAACAGAAAGTCATCCGTTTCCAGAACTGTCTGAACCTGTGGAATTCCCGGATCTTCACCGAAGTAAACAGGTGCACCAGACCAGTTTTCCCATATCCAGATGCCGGCGTTGGTAGAGATGCAAAGCCCTGCCAGCATTTCCGACTGGTAAAGGTTCCAGGCAGAACCGAACCCTGATGTAACCTTGCTCCACACCATTCCGCCGTCGTTCGAGTGATACAGGCCGCTGGAGCTTGCCGCAGCCAGGTGCTCAGGGTCCGAGGGATCCACCATTAGTCCGTAGGGTGTTCCGGTGTAACCCGTGGGCGTGGCGGCAGTCCAGCTGGAACCTCCGTTTTCAGTGGAGTAAAGCTTGTAGGATCCGTTTTCGTAACCAAGGGCGTACACCTTGTCAGTATCCACAGGGTCAACTGCTATTGCCCTGACATATCCGTACTGAGTCCCGGAATAAAGGGTGTGCCTGATCCAAGTCGCCCCGCCGTCAGCAGATTGGGAGACCACAGCCATGTAATTGGGTGACGTGTACTTGTAGCCGCAGCTCCAGAAGGTTGAACCCCCTGCGTGAATCATGCCGTAACCATCTCCGTAGTAGCTGTCTGCCATTGTCCAGACGGAACCTCCGTCTGTGCTCCTGTAGAGCTCGGAATTGCCTCAACCACTTCCTTCCAGGGCAAGCAGAGTACCGGCACCATCGGCGCAGATATCGCAGAAGTCACCGCATGCCAGCGGGGTGGACACCTCCTCCCAGTTCACAGCTCCTGAAGCCGGTGTTTTGAACAGTCCCATGTCCTGCATGTTCATGAAGATGAAACCCTGGGACTCTTCCATGGCAAGGACCTTCCCCACGAGCAGTCCGTCGTTGCTTGAGGCCCAGTTCACACCTCCGTCGGTGGACTTGTAGAAGCCGATGGAAGCAGAAGTAAACACATTGTTGACGTTGCTCCAGTCAGGCAGTACCCACTGGATCCCCGTTGCACCTGTGAAGGGCGAAGAGACCGATGTCCAGCTGATACCGCCGTTGTTGGAGCGGTATATCCTGTTAATGCCGGCTGCCACGACCAGATCCGGATCAGCGTCGCTGAAAGCGATCCCATAATTGTAGGTCTGGCTCGGGGCTGCCTCGGTCCAGCTGACACCGCCATCGGTGGAGCGGTACATGCTGTAAAGGGAACCTGCAAGCATTATGTCCGGATTGGAGGGATGAATTCCAACACCGTAGAAGTAGTACTGGGAAGACGCGGCGGAGGGGGTCACCTCCACAAAATTGTTTCCTCCGTCGGTGGAACGGAAAACAAATGGATCGTAGGTTGCATCGGTGGATGAATAACCGTAACCTCCCAGAAGAATCACCGAGGGGTCGCTCTTGGATACGGCGATGGATCTTCCGTAGCTCTGGGTATAGGTCCCTCCAAGCGGGATGAAACTTACCGAGAAAGAAGCTCCGCCATCAGTGGAGTGCATGAAGGCGAGTTTCCAGGAACCGTCATAGGCATATCCTGAGCCGAAAACCTCATTTGAGTTGGTTGGATGCGGGGCAAGGTCGTAGAAGATGGTGTTCGAGGAATAACTGCTGCTCCACGTGATGCCGCCGTCTGAGGATGTCCATGTTCTGCTGCTTCCGGCAGCCACAAGATGCCCATCGGGACATATTACCATATCATAGACCGAGCTTCCGGAAAATGAGGAAATACTCTCCCAGGTTCCTCCTCCATCTGTGGAGTGAACCACCTGGGTTGGATTGTAGCCTGAAAGAGCCCAGAGCTCCTGGGCATTGACCGGGGACTGAACCGGTGCATCCAGATCACCGCCCTCCGGTCCTGTTGACACCCAGGGCCCATAACCTGCAAGAGCAATGAATACAAGAAGTTGACTCAACATTTCCTTATCCTTTCTATGCTATTAAAAATTTTTAAAAAATTTACTACATCAGCCCAACAAGGAAATAACCTCAACATTTATATCCGTCTTCCTTGCCTGGGTCAATGGGGTAATTCCTCGCAGTTCAACCTCTTGACTCAGGCTTCCAAATGAAACTAATTTGAAGCGTTGGTACAAACAGTGAGGAGGGGGTTACAGTGGCTTCACGTGAGATGTGGAACAGCAAAACGGCCTTCGTTCTGGCGGCTATAGGCTCTGCCATCGGCCTGGGGAACATATGGAGGTTTCCGTACATTACCTTTCAGAACGGCGGAGGGGCTTTCCTAGTAGCTTACTTCATCTGTCTTTTCGTTGCAGGAATCCCACTGCTCATGCTCGAGTTCAGCATGGGGCACAAAACAAGGCAGTCAGCCCCCGGGGCCTTTGCAGTTCTCAGGCCTAAAATGCAGTGATTCGGCTGGTTCGCCGTGGGCGTCGGGTTCATCATAGTAACCTACTACGCCATAATCATGTCATGGAGCGTCAATTACACCTGGGAGGCCGCCACACTTGGCTGGCAGCAGGACCGGGGTGAATACGCCAACGTGGAATACTCCCTTGAAACAACGAGCATGGCCGACATGGAGGTACTCACCCCTGTTCCAGGCAGGCTGCTGGGAACAGAATACACGGACCCTGTTGACGAAACAGTGAACTACATTGAGGAACAAGGTACATTCCTGGTTGCATGGCAGGGGCATCTCTATGCCATGTCGTCCCTTGCCAACGCCGACACCTTCATGGCCTCCCCTGCTGATTTTTTCTACAACGACTTTCTGGGTCTCACAAGTGAAACCTGGGATATTGGCACATTCCGCTGGCCTCTTCTCATCGGTTTCGTCATTTCCTGGGTGTGGATCGTGGCTTCGGTGTGGAAGGGCACCAAAACCGTAAGCAAAGTGGTCTACTACACAGTTTTCATTCCCTGGGGACTTCTTATTCTTTTCATAATAAGGGGACTTACCCTTCCAGGAGCCGAAGCCGGAATATCATTCTACCTGACACCGGTATGGAGCAGACTGCTCTCTGCGGATATCTGGCTTGCTGCAATCTCACAGGTGTTCTTCAGTCTCAGTGTGGGTTTCGCCATAATGATAGCCTACGGAAGCTTCCTTCCGAAAAAAACGAATCTCGCAGGCTATGCCATACTCATAGGAGTGGCAGACGCACTCACCGCATTCTGCGGCGGTCTTGCGGTTTTCTCCGCCCTGGGATACCAGGCCACCAAAATGGGCGTTCACATAACGGAGGTTGCCCAGGCCGGTCCCGGCCTTGCCTTCGTGGCTTACCCGCACATCATAGGCAACCTTCCCGGAGCCAGAATATTCGGTGTTCTATTCTTCCTCATGCTTCTTACCCTTGCCGTTGACTCGGCTTTCAGCCTCCTCGAAGCCGCAACTTCCGCAGTAAAGGATAAATGGAACACCTCTCACAGAAAGGCCAACCTCACGGTTGGAGGGCTTTCCTTCATTCTGGGCCTTCCCATGCTCACCGGAGCCGGTCTCTACATTCTGGACATAGCAGACCATTTCATGAACAGCTTCGGTCTTACCCTGGTGGTGCTTGTGGAAACTGTGATGATAGGCTGGTCGATAGGAGCAGAGAACCAGAGGAAGTACATTTCCCGGAATTCAGCCTTCCGCCTGGGCCGGTGGTGGAACATCTGCATCAGATGGCTCATACCAATGGGAATAATCTGGATGCTCTTCGATGAGATCAGTTCCAGAGCTGTTCCCTACGGAACATTCGGCCTGCGAAGCCAGGAATTCATCTTCGGCTGGCTTCTAATGATCCTTCTTCCCATCTTGGGAGACATCCTTGCAGACTCGAAACCCAGAGGAAATTTCCCGGAGTAACAGGCAGGGGGCGAAGCGCCAGGGCTTCGCCCCTTTTCAGAACCTTCTTTCGATGAAGTACATGTGCAGCCTCACAAGCTCGGTATCAGAGATATCCCAGAGTCTTTCAGGGTGGTAATCGATGTTGTCAGGACAGGTATTGAAACCGTTCTCCTGGGGATAGAGCCTTGCTCCAAAGAAATTGAAACACAGGGAGAAAAACGCAAGAAGGGCAAACACCGCCTTTGTCCAGAAAGATCTTGCCACGTACTTCTTCCACCCCTCGGCCAGGA
>CAZNFQ010000147.1:0-4143 GCA_964571965.1 uncultured bacterium
CAGCCATTCAGATAGCCCTTGCCTTATCAAAGGCATTCGGAGTAGGAGTGAACGAACTGCCCCTTTCCATGATACTGTCATGGTACGAGCAGAAGGCCGTTGCCATTCTTCTTTCTCTTCTGTACCTGGGAATCAAGAACATCAAGCTTGGGCCTACATTGCCGGCATTCGTTACCCCTTATGTGCTGAAGGTTCTGGTGGACAAGTTCAACATAGCTCCCACCACAACAGCTGAAGAGGATCTTAAAGAGATTCTAGGATAGAGCTGAACGTAAAAGCCCCTCTGCCGAAAGGCAGGGGGGCTTTCTAATCTTCGTCTAAGGAGGCTTCGTCAAGCAGTGCCGGGGGGATCTGCTTGCTGACCTTGGCCCCCAGAATCCGTATTTTCTCGACCCTGCCCAGTAAATTTCCGCGACCTGAATGAAGACGTTTCATGGCAAGATCGAAAGAATCGGACACTCCGGAAAGCTTTTTCTGTGCGTCGGTCATTGCGTCTATGACAAGGGCGACCTGATCGTAGAGTTTTCCTGCCCTGTCGGCTATCTTTTCCGCATTGCGGTTCTCATTTTCTCTGCGCCATATCTGCGCAATAAGCTTCAGCGTAATAAGAAGGGTAGATGGGCCCGATACAACCACATTGGTGCTGGCAAGATCGTATATCAGCCCGGGGTCAGCCTGCATGGCTGCCTGGTAGGCGGGTTCCAGGGGAACGCACATTATTACGAAGTCCAGAGAACGGTTGCCGTGGAGCGAACTGTAGTCCTTTGATCTGAGCTCTTCCACGTGCTTCCTTACAGAAGCAACATGGGCCTTCAACCCGTTAGCCTTTCCGTCTTCATCTTCTGAACTCACATACCTCTCGTAGGCGGTGAGAGAAACCTTGGAGTCAACGACCACCACTTTTTCCCCGGGAAGAAGAACAAGGAAATCAGGTCTTTTCAGCCTTCCTTCCTCGTCTCGGTATGAAGTCTGGGTTTCGTACTCCACGCCCTTCTGAAGCCCTGAAGCCTCGAATATCCGCTCCACTATAAGCTCGCCCCAGTCTCCCTGGGTCTTGGACTCGCCCTTTATGGCCTTTGCCAGGTTGTTGGCGTCGTCGCTTACTTTGTTGCTCAGTTCCGACAGCTGCCTTATCTGCTCGATGAGTTTGGCGTTGGTTTTCGTGCCCTCGGTGTGTACGTCATCCACCCTTTTCCGAAAGGAATCCATCTGCTCTTTGAAGGGTTTCAGAAGCCCCGAGATCCTCTCTGTGTTCTGCTCGGCGAATACCTTGCTTCTGTTTTCGAATATCCGGTTGGAGAGGTTTTCGAATTCCTTCTTCAGCCTCTCTTCCGACTCCTGCAGCAGCTTGAGATTGTTCTTCTCGTTTTCCAGGTTGGCCTTGAGGGTGGCGTTCTCCCTCTGCAGATCTTCAATACGTTCCTGGCTTATCCTCAGTTCTTTCCTGATTTCCCCTATGTTTTCCTCATGGGCCTTCAAACGGGCCAGTTCAGCCCTGTCAGGACCCTCGCGGTTGATTTTTACCGCCATATAGAGAAGAACTAAAGCCACTACCGAAGAAACAATAAGAACCGCTGTGAGCATAGTTATCCTTTGGAAAGAGACAATGAACGAGAATAGCCAGCATGGAGCCGGTGGTCAACCTGGATTCATCAGCAGTTATCAGTTGCCGATTGGTTCAGGGTCGGCAGTGTTCCTTAAGCTTGCCTGCATGTGCATTACTGGTATAGATTAAATGTATAGCGGTTAGAAGGGAGATATATATGCGAATATACTTAATGCTTATTATTCTCATGGTCGCCGGTGCAGCCGCCGGAGAGCAGGAATACCTGCTGTTCACCGATCTTGCCTTCGGAAGATCCGTGATGAACACGGAAATACCCAGTTCAACCGAGTATTTCCCCAATCAGCTGAGAGACGGCAGCCCGTCATCCGTGTCTGCTGACATCAAGATAGGCCTTGAGGTGTTCCGGGACCTGGGGTTCTACTTCCGTTACGGGGGCTGGCTCAGAAAGTTCGATTTCGAAAGTGTGCCGCGTTTTGGAAGCAGTGCATCGGTTACCATGCGTCATTTGGGCGGAGGAGTTCGCTTCATGCTGCCCGCTTCGGAGAACTGGTGCTTCATGGCCACTGCAGGTGCAGCCAGTTACTACGGAAATGTGGACAGGATTTTATCCGCCCCCCCTGATCCCGGTCCCCTTGGTTCGGAATCGGGAGAATGGGATTTCAGCAACGCAGGTTTCAATTTCTCAGGGGGGTTCGTCTACAGGGGGATAAGGGATGACGGAATGCTGGTCGCCGGTTTGGAGGCCGGGTTTCACAGGGTAAAGATCGAACTTCAGGATGAGGAAACAGGAGAAACCAGCACTCCGCAAACCACAACGGTACCGGAACTGAAGCTGTACATGGGTTTCGGGTTCAAGCTTTGATCGCTGATGGTTTTACCGGAGAAATCTGCAGCCCCTGTCCGCTGTTTTTCTGAATTCCCTGATCTCGACCGAATGTCGTTCCAGTGCTTCCGGGAATGACATGTGAAGAAGATTTCCCAGTTTTCGGCTGCTCTGCTCGCAGGTTCTCAGATTTCCCGACGGGTCTATGGCCCACTTGGTGTCACCGCACCTGCATGTGGTGAACTCGATGGCAGGGAAGTCTTCGGGTTTCGCCAGTTCAGGTTCAACAGGTATGCCCATGTAAATATGCACCGGGCATGCCTCGGAGGCATCCTGGGCCATCTGCATTGCCTGTAGGATCTCATCGTCATCCGGACGGAGGTCTTTTTCATTCAATCTTCCGGTTCCAGTTGGAACGAACCGGTTCAGGCAAACGGAATCTGCTCCAAGGGCCGCCGCGGTTCTTACCCTTATGCCGGTGTTGCTGAAGCTTTCCCCATGGATGCATAGAGATGCGGTTACGGTTGAGCCGGTTCTCACTGCGTGGGTAACCCCCATAACAGTTTCATGCGAGGGGTTCGTGAATCCGATATCGAAGTGGGTTACACCGGAAGCAGTAAGGGAGTATGCTCTTTCCCTGTCAAGCAGTGTTCCGTTGGTGGCAACGGCAACGGGGCAGCCCTTCGAGGAGAATACTCTTGCTATGTCCTCAAGGTCGTTCCTTAACAAAGGTTCTCCACCTGTGAGGGTGACTCCCGGAACGGTTTGTTCAAGGCATATGGAGTCGGCCAGAAGCTGTATTTCTTCGCTTGAAAGCTCTTTGGGACTTCCCGGAGTGTTGTAGCAGAACCTGCAGTTCAAATTGCAGCGGTTCGTTACTTCGAATGCGAACCACAGGTCTTTCAGGGTCTGGCCTCCATGAGTTCGGCGAGGATCGTCCTGAAGGCCGGAGCCGCCCTCTGGAATGCTTCGTAGTCATCCATAAAGCGTTCATGCTGTTCCACTATCATCTTATAGTGCTCTTCGTACTGGCTTGGGGCAGCCTTGGCAAGGGTATCCAGAGCGGCTCCGTAAGACATGTCCAGCCTCTGCAGAATGGAATCTATCGTTACAGTGGTTTCGTCCATGATCGAAAAGTCATATATGCCGAGTCTGCTCTGATCATTGAGCATCTCGAGCAGGGACAGTGTTACTGCCTTTTCCAGCAGACTGTCCCTTGCCGCCGTGTACTCAAGTGCTGTTATCTCACCTTCATTAAGAAGCTCTGAAAGGGTGGAGATCCTGTCTTCGAAGCTGAAGAGCAGGCCGTCCTGTACGGTTTCCGTCCATGGGGGCATCATCCTGGTCATCAGCATGGGGTTCATTCTGGAAAGCCGCATGGTCCTTGCAGCGGTTAACTCAATGGTCATTTCCATTGCCAGCGATACTTCAGGGCTCTGATATTCCATGTCCCGGAACAGACTTCGGAGTTCTGCCGTTATTGAATCACCCTTCTCGGAAGCAATGGGAAAACTGCTGTATCTGTCTGTGGGTTTGACCCTGTTAAGGGTCTGCCAGATGGTGTTTAAAGTGTTCCAGTCTTCGGTCTGGAACAGTTCCTGAAGTTCTGCCTGCGGCAGCACCGCCGCAAGTGAACCGAGCAGAACGGTTTCCTTTGCATACATCACTTATCCTCCCTCTTTGGATACATACTCCGGTAAACCTGCAGTTGTTCCATTAGTGAATGTTACTCTGTCTGATTGACAAATTAAAC
>CAZNFQ010000148.1:0-4074 GCA_964571965.1 uncultured bacterium
TGCCGACCTGTTGAAGTCCAACCGCTTCTCAAGGTATTCCCCAAGACCAGTGCTGCGGGAAAGAAGGCTCTGAAAATCACTTGAAAAGTCCATTCTGTCCGTGGAAAGAGTATTTCCGCCATGTGTATAAGTGAATCTGTAACGGTATCCGGCTCCGCCTGAATCAACTGTAAGATCGGCCCCCTTCGAAGAGATGAACCGCCTTGTTATGTGCCGGTCTTCGTAGCAGAGTGTCCAGTATACCCCGGTATCCAGTGAGAAAGACGGAAAAAGCACTGATTCCACGGCACTTCGCTTTTCCTTCGCGTCCCGGGGAAGCAGGGGCTTCGAGCCGAAACTGCCCCGGTTGGCAGAAAAGGCTTCCACAACGGGATTTCCCCTGAGGTTGGTGGAAACCGCCATGGATGACAGCCTGTTGATTTCCCTCTGTATGTCACCGGTGTCAAAAACCGAGGAAAAGTACCATCTTCTGCCGTCGTAGACCCGTATGAAGGCGCTTTCGTCGTCTCTGTCGAAACTCCGTGTCAGCTTCCCTTCCTGCCAGAAGAATCGGCATTGCTTCCGGTTTTCAATTCTTACATCTGTATAGACGCCTTCGGGAAAACTGTACAAATTCACCCCCTGTTATTGTAAAATTATATATTTTCTGTCTGTTACAGTCACTACCCGGAATAATTAAGGAGAATGCATGGAAACCCTATGGCCCCGGGAATTCCCGGTTCTCAGCACTGAAAGGCTCATTCTGCGCAGGGTCTCCGAAAAAGACTCGGACGGCATTTACCGCTGCTTCAGTGATCCGGACACAATGAGATACATGGGAACACCCCTGGATGACCCCCTGAGCATTACGGGAATAGTGGAAGACTACATGGAAGGCTACGACGAAGGCTGCAGCCTGATCTGGTCCCTGGAAAGCCGTGAAACCGGCGATTTCCTGGGAACTGCGGGATTCGAGGACTTCAGCTTCCTGGATCTAAAAGCAGAAACCGGCTTTACCCTTCTGAAAAGTCATCGGGGAAAGGGATACATGTCAGAGGCCATGAAAGCCATCATGGAGTTCGGTTTTGAAGAAATGGGACTGAACAGGATAGAGGCAAGGGTTCATCCTGATAATGCCGGGGCAGTTAAACTGGTGGTAAAACTGGGACTCTCTCTTGAGGGGAAACTGAGAAAAAGTGTTTTCTTCAACGGTCACTTTCACCACCAGCTTGTTTATTCCATCCTGAAGGAAGAGAGGAACTGATCCTGAAAGATTTCTACAAAGGTTTTGCAAAGCTTTACCACCGACACCTTCAGGTGACGGGCAGAGGTGATGTTAGGTTCTACACGGAACTTGCAAGGTCCGCCGGGGGAAAAGTGCTGGAGGTGGGCTGCGGAACGGGAAGAACCCTGATACCCTGTGCCAGGGCAGGGGCTGAAATAACGGGACTGGACCTTTCAGAAGACATGCTGGACCACTGCAGGGAACTTCTCCATGAAGAGCCCGAGGATGTGAGAAGAAGAACAAAGCTGGTTCAGGGAAACATGGCGGACTTTGATCTGCGGGAGAAATACGAACTGATAACTATTCCGTTCCGCCCGTTCCAGCACCTTGCCACAGTGGAAGAACAGCTGGCGTCCCTTGGCTGCATCAGAGAACACCTGAAGCCTCAGGGAAAGTTCGTTCTGGATATCTTCGACCCGGACCTTGAGATACTCACCGACTTCGAAAGGGCGCAGGAGTTCGGTGAAGAACCGCCCTTTCCCATGGAAGACGGCACCACGGTGAGCGTAAGCTACAGAAACCCCTCTGTGGATACGGTGAACCAGATAGTCCACTGCGAGATGATATTCACAGGTGAAACTCCTGAACGCACCTCTTTCCGGCATGTTCAGGAGTTCATTATGCGCTACACCTTCAGGTGGGAGGCGGAGCATCTGCTTCACCGTGCCGGTTTCACCGTAAACTCGGTTCTGGGCGGCTACAACGGTGAGCCAGTGGGTGCAGGAGAGCTTGTTTTCATCTGCTCTCTCAGATAGGCAGGAACCAGGTCAGCTTGGCGTAAAGGCCGTAGTCCGGGTCCTCGTAACTGCCTGTTCCATCACCGGCGAAAACAGTTTCACCAAGAACGTAGAACATGCTTCCCGGCATGTACTGCCATGAGAAGAGAAGATTGGTCCTTATTTCCGAGCTCTCGCTCTCTCCGGTGACATCGTAGTCCATGGTGAAATCCGAATACTGGGTGAAGAGCCTGAGGTTCATCTGGGGGTTGAACATATAGGCCATTCTCAATGAAACCGATCGCCAGTCGGTGGACCGGTTGTCGAACTCACCTATCTCCCAGTTGTACTTCTCCGTGTCGAAGGTTCTGAACCAGTTCCCTGCAACAAGCATCTCAAGTACGGGCATCGGCATAATGCGGATGTTTCCGGTGTAGTTGGTATATGTGCCGCCGCTTTCATACTGGCCGCCTCCAGCTCCTGCCCAGAACTTGAATGGACGGAAGGGATTGGAACCGCCTCCAACGAAGAAATCCGTGGACCCGTCGTAAAATCTTCCCTCTGGACCTTCATATGGATCGAACCTGTCACGGTTGATATTGGCCTGGGCAGTAAAGTTCCAGCTGTTCTTGAATGTTCCGTTCACCTCGATATGATTGCTGTTGTCCGTTACCTCGCCATCGATCTCAGTGACATACTCGTAATCTCCCCAAACAGTGAATGTGGTGAAGATCGTCTCAGGTCTGAATGTTTTCCTCAATCCTGTGTGCATGGACTGGAAGTTTGTCTGGGTGGTAAAACCGGTGGAATTCACATCGAAGTTTTCATCTACCCTTCTGAAGCCGGCCCAGTAGCTGAATGTGCTTCTGACCCTGTCCAGGTTCACACTCCATGCCAGTCCGTCGTCCATTTCAGTGTTCCAGCTTCCGGCCATACTGCCGCTCACAAGATTGTTCCCGGGAAGCTCATAGGCTCCGTCGAAGGCTGTGGCTCTGTTACTCTCGCTTCCGGCACCCTCCTGCTCCCATGATTCCTTCGATACTGCTGAAACGCCTATATAGTCAAATCCGCCGAATTCCCTTATTCCCCTGAATACTCCGTAGTTCGCGGCGGTTTCCACCAGTGTGGTGTCATCTTCCCAGACCCTTCCCGTTACCGCGTCGAGGAAGCCGAACCTGTAGTCGCCCACGCTGCCTGTTATCTTCGCCCCTCCCATTATGGGAATGAGGTCGCCGTTCCAGGCTATTGCACCTATGCGCCTTGAATAGAAAAGGTTGAAGGGCATATCGAAGAGTTCGCTCCTCTCCATGAAGAACGGTCTTTTCTCCTGAAGGAAAAGCTCGAAATGACCAAGGTTCATTTCAGCTTCGTCCGCCTCCACCTGTCCGAAATCAGGGTTCAGGGTGAAGTCAGCTGTGACTCCGCTCGTAAGGCCCATTTTCAGGTCCACGCCTGCATTGCCTGTAAACTCGTTCTCATCGAGTGACTGAAACTCATAATACTTTCCCGCGGCATATGGTCTCAGCTCCATACCCAGGGAGCCATGTACGCCATTGATCCCATGTATTTCGGCAAAATCGGAAAGATCCGCCATCTGCTGAGCTTCGGAGAGCATGTAAAACCCGTTTTCAGAGGTTCTGCTCAGTATCCGCTGGAAGTTAACCGCCCAGATCTGCTCTTCACGATCAGGGAAACGCAGGCAACTCAGGGGAATGGCGAACTCCGCAGACCAGCCGTTCTCCAGTTCTGCCGTGCCGCTTTCCCACACCGCATCCCAGCTGTAGTCCCAGCCGCCTTCACTGCTTATTCTGGAGTCCATCTGGGAATTGGCCAGGCTGACCTCGAAACTGAAAGCGCTTCTGCCATCGTCCCATGTATCAAGAAGAATCGCTATCCATTCTCCGTTAATGTAGTTGTCCCTGGGGGTAAGAGCATCAATCATCTGATCGGGCAGGCTGTCATACATAACGAAGCCGAAGTACACATAGCTGTCGTCATACAGAATTTTCACCGTGGTGGGTTGGGTCATTGGCTGACCGTAGTCAGGGGCAAACTGGTGGAGATCGCATGTTTCACCTGCGGCAGACTGCCATA
>CAZNFQ010000149.1:0-4053 GCA_964571965.1 uncultured bacterium
TTTGCATGGGATCAAGAAAAGGATCTAAGCAGAGGCAGAAGGCTGCTGGTTCTGGAAAAAGGGATCCCGGCGGTTTGCAGCACATAAAACATTAACCTTTTCATAGAAAAGATAATGGCATATACTTAAATTAATACCTCTGAGATGTTTATCAATCGATAGGAGAAAACGTGAAGAATCCGGGAGACCTTCTGCTGCAGAAAGAGCCATTCGAGGAAATGGTCATGGGGAACACGGCAATAGTAAGGGGGATGGTTGAAGCGGGAATAAGTGTGATTACATCCTATCCCGGTTCCCCCACTCCCGAGATCGCCGCTGCCATATCACTGATCGACCCTGTGAAGCGTCCCTTCCATTTCGAGTTCTGCGTAAATGAGAAAGTGGCGGTTGAGGTAGCCTACGGTGCTGCGGTGAACGGAAAACCCTCCGCTGTGTTTTTCAAGAGCGTGGGGCTTAATGTTGCTTCAGATACCTTCGTTCAGCTGAACCACATGGATATCCCGGGGGGATTGGTGGTGATCATCGGTGACGACCCGGGGGCACACTCTTCCCAGAATGAGCAAGATAACAGGCACTTTGCAAGACTTTCGTACACCCCGGTACTCGAACCCGGCTCTCCCTCCGAGGTTTATTCATTCTTTCTTGAAGCGGCTTCCCTTGCCAAGCGTCACAGGATGGCGGTGATACTCAGGCTGACCACCCATGTGTGCCACTGCAAGGAAAAAGTTGCCTTTGCAGGCTGGGACGGCTCCCTTCCCGAGGATGGTTCCGTTTTTCAGGGGAACGATGGAGAGTACATCCCAATCGGGCCCAGGGTTGCTCAGATGAAAAGACGGGCAATAGCGCGGCTTGACAAGATAGAAAAATCAACCCTTAATCAGATAGTCCACAACGGTAACAGCAGAAGAGGAATAATAACCGCAGGACTTCCTTTCTTCTCCGTTATGGATGTTCTCTCACGGTCAGAGATAAAACCGGACATCCTTAAACTCGCCATGGTGTATCCCCTGGACAAAATTGCCGTTACTGAATTCCTGGGGTCCCACGAAGAGGTGCTGGTCCTGGAGGAACTGGATGATTTCATGGAGCAGGCGGTGAAAAGCATTGCCTACGACAGCGGGGTGGATTGCAGAATACTGGGGAAGACTGACATCGAGAGCTGGATAGGAGAGTACACACCCGGGCGAGTTCGCGGGATCCTGCACGGGATCTGGGCTGACATGGTCACCCCGCCGGTGAAAATAGTGACAGATGCCCCCGCGCCGGTGAGATTTCCCCAGATGTGTCCCGGGTGCGGCCACAGGAGCGCTTTTCATGCAGTAAAACAGGCCCTGGGTGAAAATGACATTACGGTTGCTGACATCGGCTGCCATACACTCGGTTATCTTCCTCCCTACAGAATGGGCAGGCTTCTCATGTCCATGGGAGCTTCCACGGGCATAGGCCAGGGCCTTTCCCTGTTCAACAGCAAAAGGAGGGTGGTGGCATTTCTGGGGGATTCCACCTTTTTCCATGCAGGAATGCCGGGTATAGTTAATGCCCTTTTCAACCGGCACAGGCTTACGCTGATAATCATGGAAAACGGAACAACCGCAATGACCGGGCACCAGGATCATCCTGCTTCCGGAAAGAACTTCAATGGTCCTTCAGAGAAAATACCTGTGCGTCAGGTTCTTGAGGGACTGGGAGTGAAAAACATTGCGGAGGTGGACACATACAGCCAGAAGGCCCTTGCGGAAGCGGTGAAGAAAGCACTGGATTCACCTGGGTTCAGTGTGGTGATAGCAAAGCATCCCTGCATGCTGAAGTTCAGCAGAGAGCAGAGGAAGAAGCCGGGTTTTGTTCAAAGACATGTGGAAATCCACGGGGAAAAGTGCACCCTTATCAGGGAATGCATAGACACCTTCGCATGCCCCTCTTTCATGTGGGAAAACGGAAGGGTTTCCGTGAATGACGATCTGTGCATCGGAGACGGGTCCTGCATTCAGACCTGTCCTTCAAAGGCAATTGCTCCGGAAAAGGAGGACTCCGAATGAATATCTACATGACAGGAGTAGGCGGCCAGGGCATAGGCCTTTTAAGTGAAGTCCTTCTCAGAGCTCTTGACCTTTCCGGGGAAACCGTAAAGGGGGTAGACACCCACGGGCTTGCCCAGAGGGGCGGAGTGGTGGTATCCCAGATACGAACCGGAGCAGAAGCATTCTCTCCATTGATCACTCCGGGAGAAGCCGACCTGGTGCTCGCCCTGGAGAGGCACGAAGCCCTCAGGGGAACCAACGCCTTTCTTTCCCACGGAGGAACCCTTGCTTATTACGACGCAGTGTGGCAGCCCTATGACGTCAGGTGCGGAGCTTCACCTGAAGTAACCGTGAAATTGATCGAAGAGGTTTGCTCCAGGCGATCCATAAAGGTTGTGAGAGTATTCAGAACGGATCTGCCCGACCCCAGGATGCAGAACACTGCGCTGCTGAAGGAAGTGCTGGGCAACGATCTTATCCCGGGGCTTACCCGGGAGCATATCGTGAAAGCCATGGGAGATCTGCTTTCAGGTTCTGCCCTTGAAAAGAACCTTGAGATTCTCTGATGTCTTTCAGATCACAGGGAGAAGCATCGTTATCTGATAACCACAAACCTGCCGGAGAGAGATTCTCCCCGGGAATCAACCCTGAAGAGATAAAGCCCCGGGGGTAAAATCCCTGCGTTTACCGTATGGTATCCCTGATCGAAAAGGGACGATGCCTGAAACTCAACCCTTCCTGCTGCATTGTACACGGAAATATCCACAGAGGCTGATCGAGAAGCTGTAAATGCTATCACTGCCGTGCTTCTTACAGGGTTGCTCAAAGCACCGTGAAGGATCAGGTTGCCGGCGGCGGCAGACTGAAATTCATCTATATCAGTGTATCCCTGGAACCAGTACGCTGCTCCGGGACCTCCGTAGGCACCCATGTCGTTGAGAATAGTGCCGCATGAAGGCCAGTGGGCCAGCCCGGGATCTCCCTCGGGGTCGAAGTATTCCTGAGAGGGGTTTCCGGTATCGATACACGGTGATATTGAAGGATCAAGGTGGAAGTCGCTGAGGGGGCCAGCCTGGAACCTGGGCAAAGTCGAAATATTGCCTTCACCGGAGTAACCGTACATTACATCTGAATATGAAACCGGGCCGCTGGTGGTGATCTGGCTTGCGGAACCGTTGTTAGCCCATACAATGCAGTTCACCACGGAAGCTGCATAGTTGATTCCAAGACCCTCATTCCCGAAAACCGTGTTGTTAACCAGATCACAACCGGGAGAATGGATGCCAACCCCGTCAGCATAGGAAGACTCGCTGTAGTTAGCGGCAATGACATTGTTGCTGAAATTCCCGCTGCATCCTGAAGTATAAACACCTGATCCATAACCTGTGTTCGCGCTGCCAAGGTTGATGTAGTTCTGCTCTATACGATTGTTCAGTACCTCAAGCTGAGAATTTTCCGCATAAATGCCTCCGCCGTAGGCGAATCTCCAGGTTGGGTCAAATGACAGGGCCATGTTGTCGTAAATGTAATTCCCCACTATTACAGGGGAGGAATCTTCTATGTAGATGCCGCCTCCGTAGGCGTTGTAGGAATTGAGTGCCTGATTCCCGCAAATTATGTTGTTAATTATAATGGGGCTTGCGTTTACGATCTTAATGCCTCCTCCGCTTATTGAACTTCCTCCGGTGATCATGAAACCTTCAAGAACGGTGCCGGGTCCTTCCCCGCTTACGATTGAAACAACAGATTCTCCGGAAGAAGGGTAAGACTGAATGCATGTTACTTCCGGGCCTGAAGTGCTTATCAGGGCAATGGATTTCCCTGAAAAATCTATCTCTTCCTGATACAAGCCGGAGGAAACCAGTATGGAATCTCCGGAAACGGATGCATTGACAGCTTCCTGAATGGAATCGAACTGGGAGGGGACAAGGAGAATCGAAGAATACGCATTAACGAATACAGCTGATAACAAAACAAGAATCTTCATAATATTAACCTCCATCATACAATGAGCTTAAGTATGATCCATGTCAAT
>CAZNFQ010000150.1:0-4025 GCA_964571965.1 uncultured bacterium
GGAAGTTCCCGGCGGAAACACTTATGAACTTCAGGGAGGTTTCAGGAATGCAGCACTGACCATGGTAGTTACAGCCCCAGGCAACAACCGAACTGTCCTCCTTCAGGCCAATACAGAACCCTCCGCCGCCGGCAACGGCCATGAAACCTGTATTGGGCTCCGGAACGTCGTAGGTACCGCAGCCGTCAAGGCCCCAGACCACAACGCTTCCATCTTCACGAATCGCCATGCTGTGATAGTTTCCGCAGGCAATAGCCGTGAAACCCGTATTCGGCTCAGGAACTTCGCACTGGCCGAACTCGTTGTGTCCCCATGCAACTATCGAGCCATCGGACTTTAATCCCAGATTGTGGAATCCCCCCGCAGCAACTGCCATGAAATCATCATTCGGTTCGGGAACGGTACACTGACCGAAGAGGTCGTGTCCCCAGACGAATATGCTTCCAGTGGTGGTTTCATTGCCATAAAACTCAACAGATTGGAGCAACAGAGTAAACACTAACACTGCGACGGCAAACACATGACTCCCCCTCAGGTAAATGTATTTATGCGTCTTTATATCATGCAATGAACTTCATATCTGATCATGCAGTATCTGTTCACCCAATTGCACTCCTAATATATAGAGCTTGGTCCTTTGTCAACAGGCAATTGACCGTCACTGACAAAACGCTGTATCATCAATTGATCATTGTGTATCAAGTACATAGACTTTTGCGGGAGGTTCGAAATGAGCGGTGATATGCAAAGCGGAATAGAGAAAGCCGAAAGTTCCATGCCTCCTCCAGTTGAACCCGGTGCCGGAAAGAAGAAGATGCCTGTGAAGCGATACCTTTCCTATGCTCTCATTCCGGTTTTCATCGCAGCTTTGATCAGACTTGTAATTATGAGCAGTACTCCGGTTGAGCCGGTTTATGATGTTCAGGCGCCTGATTCAGCTTCAATAACATCGAGCATCAGAATTATTGAGGACTACGTCAGATCAGAGGGAACCTTTCCACCAAATTTTCAGGATCGTATTTCATCAAATCCGGATTTATCTCTCGTGCTGAATACTGACAGTTCGTTTACCTATATTGAAGCCGGGGTGGTTTACCGTTCCGCCCCCGGCATTCTTCTTCATGGAGGTGAAACCGATGAATAGGAATGCTTTCACACTGATAGAGCTCATGATTGTAGTTCTGATAATCGGCATTATCTCCGCAATAGCAATTCCTAAATTCGACAATGTGAGTACCCGGGCCAGGGCGGCTGCAATAGTCGCCGACGCAAGAACTATCGTATCTGCCGCTCAGCTGTACTATTCCGACAATGGCGAATACCCCCGGAGTGCACCAGCAGGCGTGGTTCCCGCTGGTCTTGACGATTATCTCGGTACAGGTTTCGATTTTAACAAGTACCAGGGTATCGATGTAGCATTCTCATTCGAGAACGAGCAGGTCGGTGAGAGTGGAAGCGGCACAGGTGAAAACCAGGTAACTCTGAGTGTAAATTCAGATAATCAGACTATTCTCAACGCCATAATGGATGTGGCCCCTGATTTCCTTGAACCCATGGCTGGCAGCCAGGGCAGCGACAGGCTATCCATTATCCTGGCGGTATCTCCCGGAGACTCAGGCGGCCAGGGTGGTGGCCAGGGCGGAGGTCAGGGCGGTGGTCAGGGCGGTGGTCAGGGCGGTGGTCAGGGCGGAGGTCAGGGCGGTGGCCAGGGCGGTGGCCAGGGCGGCGGTCAGGGTGGCGGTCAGGGCGGTGGCCAGGGCGGTGGCCAGGGCGGTGGCCAGGGCGGCGGAAATCCGAATTAGTCTGTTTTTCAGATAATTCCGTTTCTTTTGCGGGTGTGAACTATCATCTTGTCCAGTTCCTGCAGGAACCGTGACCTGTCCTTTTTCGAGAATGGCGCTGGACCTGATGTGATCATTCCCTGCTCCCTCAGATCGTGGAGAAGATCGCGTATTGAAAGCACATCGCCTATGTTGGCCTCATCGAAGGGTCGGCCTGTGTGGCCAAGCACAAGTGCTCCCCCCTTGAGACATCTGGAGGCAAGGGGAATGTCGCCAGTTATTACTATGTCATCCACACCGGCATTTTCCACTATCCAGTCATCGGCAACGTTCTCGCCTTTGTCCACCACAACAAGTTTCAGCCAGCCTGACTCAGGCGCCCTCATCCATGAGTTAGATACGAGAAATACCTTCAGATCATATCTTCTGGCAACTTTGTAGATCTCTTTTTTTACAGGGCATGCGTCTGCGTCCACGTAAATGTTCAGCAAATTCCGGTCCAATCTTTCAGGTGGTTCATGGGTTTATGCTGAAATCTACTCGAGTATCCTCTTTATTCCGTCCACGGCCCGGTCCGTTAAATCGCGGTATCGTGACTGAATGTCAGTGATGATGATAAGGGCAACCTGCTGACCCATAAGTTCGAAGAATCTGCAGATTACGCCGTCGCCATGGGGACCGCTCATGGTGATGTGATCCATATGCCTTGCTCCGGAAAAGTCTCTGACCTCGGCACTCATCTCGAAAACGAGACCCGCGAGGGCAGCCAGAATACTGGAATCTATTCCGGAATCTATATCCACCACGTCAAAACCTTCACGGGTGGCAAGAAGGGCCGCTTTGAAACCGCCTTCCCTGGCGATGTGCTCCAGCTGATTTTTCACGGCGTCGATGGGTATCTCAGTCCGGTTCTTCCTTCTTTCGAACAGTCTCATCTTTCACCCCCTGGTAAATGCCCCTGATTACGTGATAAGTATAGGAACTGATTCTGTTCATGCCAATGTTTACTTCAATTCATGGGAGTTTGCCGAAGGTGGAGTCTCTCTTCCAGTCGGGGAAGACCATCCCGGAGGAAATGAAGCATGATGACTTGATCATTGTCCAGGGAACCTGCGGCTTCCATTGAGATATATTTGAAGTCCGCAAGGTTAGAAAACGAAGGGATGTAATTTGAAGAAAATACTTTTTGCTTTTATCTCCGTTCTTGCTGCTCTCATTCTGGGAATGGCATGCAGTGCGGCTGAACTGGCACAGATGGGTTACCAGCCGGACTATGCAAGATCGCCGGTTCTCGATACAAAACCTCTATGGAGAACGGTGGTGCTTCCCCCCACTTCCAGCTCTGTTTCAGACCTGGCCAGTTCAGCCGGCCTGCAGGACTACGCCGGAATGAGCCTTCTTAGGACCGGGAAATTCTCGCTCATTGACAGATCCGTAATAAACCGGCTCCTGGAAGAGCAGGAGTTTTCCTACTCCGGTGTGGTGGATCCGGCCACCGCAGTGGAACTTGGAAGAATGCTGGGAGCAGAGGCGGTGATGACCATAAGCATCAACTCCATTACCCATGACCCTTTCTGGGATGAAGAGCCCATGCAGAGGGACGCGATTATCCATGTGAAGATCATCTCCGTTGAAACATCGGAAGTGCTCTATACGGCTTCCGGTGAAGGGTCTGATTTCGAGGGAGCCGAGGGAGCTCTTCGAATGGCTCTTCAGGTGGCGCTCATGGGTATAACCAACCAGGCAGGTAACTGATGAATAAATACATGATTTTCACACTTGCAGCCCTGTTTGCAGCCGGTTGCGGCACAGTTTCGGGAACACAGCTTGCCTCATCTGCCATCAGCACCGCCGTTGATCTCCTCACCCCCGCCGAAGTTCAGCACCAGGTTCAGGAAATGAGTATTGCCATACCGCCTGTTGCCGAGAGCGGTGATGTGGTCGAGACAACCCCTTCCGGTGAGATCGACTGGTCCGGGAACACCGTGAGGGCAACGGGAACCGGGGTACTCGATCCCAGCAATCCAAATCGCGCCCAGGCAAGGCTCATGGCGGAAAGGGCGGCTGTGGTGGTTGCCCAGAGAAATCTCCTTGAAACAGTGCAGGGTGTTACCATTAACTCGGAAACCAGGGTCGAGAACTTCATGACCGACTACGATGTTATCTACTCACGGGTGGACGGTGTGGTACGCAATGCAAGACAGATCGGTCCGGCCAGATACGATTCACTTGCGGGTATCGTGG
>CAZNFQ010000151.1:0-3989 GCA_964571965.1 uncultured bacterium
CCAGGGAGATGGCGGTGGAAAGCCTGCCCGGCCTGAAGTCCGGCAGTCTCAGGGCCGTTGCCGGGATCATCGGACATGTGATGGGAAGCCTGCGAAGGGCTTCTGCTCATGTGCTGGCCACCGAAGCTATCCATCATGCCCTGGTGAAAGGTTTCACCCATGAACCCGTTTCACGGGAAGAAAGGCTGGCACTGCCTGGGGTGCCTGGTGTCTATCACTTTCTCGATCCTGGAGGGAACGTTCTATACACAGGCAAAGCGAAGAACCTCAGGAGCCGGGTAAACGGTCATTTCACCGGAAGGGCTTCGGGCAGAAGGGGAGAAATGCTCTCCCGGGTGTCCTCCATAGAGTTCGAAGAGACGGAAACTCCCCTTCATGCTGCCGTACTGGAGAGTAAGCTGATAAGCAAACTTTCTCCGGAATACAACCGGGCGGGGAAAATTCTTGCGACCAGTCTCTGGTATCTCTCCAGGGACATGACTTCGGTGATGGAGGGAGCAGGCGAAAAGGGCTCATTCGGTCCCTTCATTTCCCGGGTTCCAATTGAGGGTTTTTCCATGCTTCTTTCCGCTATGGCCTCAGCAGAAAATAAAACGACATTTGTTGAAAACTTATTCGCCGAAGTGCCCCCTGAGCTTTTTAATCCTGTGTTCGAACGGTTTTGGAATGCAGTTCTTGGATGTGGGGTTCTCAACTATGGAAAGACACTGCACCTCCAGGGGTCCTTGAAAAGAGAAGAAGATGAAAACGCCCATGAGGAAGTCATGGACGAGGTATACGTCGAGAGAAAGCTCAACGGGATAATCCGGTACGGAACTCTTCTCTGCCGTAGGTCCGCGGCGCTGAAACTGCTTATGGGATGCCGGATAGAATGGTCGGGCAAAGATCGTTCATCAACTGTGCATAACTTTGTGGAAAACTCTGCAAGTGAAGAATCAGGTCAGCCGCTGGTGAGGAAACTGATGGTTCTTCTCTCGGAACTGAGAAGGATTTACAGGGCCGGCAGGGACCCGAAGCTGACTACCCGTTCCGGCTGCGTTCTGAGAGGTGAACGGCTGAAGGCTTTTCTCGACTCGGTCTGATCCATCGTCCAGGCTACCAAACCCGTCTTCTCCGTCGATTGCAATATGAATCCTGAAATTCACTATCAGTCAATCATTACTATCGGCAAACGGAATATGTTGGGGCGAAAAGGTTTAGAATAAAATTTGCATTTTGATAAACAGTTTTGACATATTGGCAATGTTGTTTGTGATAACAACCAACACCCTAATATGGCCAACAGGTCAATGAAAAGGAAGGGGCAGCATGATACAGTTGATATCTCTTCTTGTTCTCACGGCCCAGACACCACTGGGAACCCTCGATGCAGTGAGGATCGATAATGCACCCGAGATAGACGGTATCCTCGATGAGAGTGTATGGCAGTCCGCCGCAGGTGAAACATGCGATCTCCACCAGTTTGCCCCTAACTATGGTGCTCCTATGAGTCAGCCTACCACGGTTAAAATACTGTATGATGACAGCTTCGTTTATTTCGGCTTCGTCATGTATGACAGCCTGCCCGATCAGATGATAGATGCGCTTACCCCAAGGGACAACTACATTAACGGAGAATGGATAGCAATTCTTCTTGATACCTGGGATGACGGCAGAAGCGCTTTCAGTTTCGAGGTCAGCCTGGCCAATTCCCAGATGGACTCCAGAATAAGCAGTGAAGGCGGCTGGGACTACAGCTGGGATGCGGTGTGGGAAAGCGGCACGGCAGAACTGGAGAACGGCTGGTCTGCGGAGTTCGCCATTCCCCTGAGTTGCCTGCGTTTCCCTGATCGTGAAGAGCAGATCTGGGCGGTTAACTTCCAGCGGATACTGAGCAGAACCTCTGAAAACGGGTTTTACATGCTCTCCGAAGCTCAGCAGATGGCCGACCTGTCGGATTTCGCGGAGATCCATGGTATCAGCGGGGTTGATGGTTCCCTCGGCATGGAACTGAGACCATACACAGCCGCAAAGTATTACGATTTCCAGTCCATCGGCGAAGATGAGTTCACAGGGAACGCTGGGCTCGATCTCAAGATGGGACTCACAAGCGGCATTACCGCCGACTTCACCCTGAATCCAGACTTCGGACAGGTGGAGGCGGACGAAGCGGAAATGAACCTGGGCCACTTCGAGCTTTTCCTTCAGGAGAAAAGACCGTTCTTCATGGAGCGGAGCGAGCTCTTCGATATGCCGTTCAACCTCTTCTACTCAAGACGGATCGGTGCTGTGGCCTGGAACGGCGACCTTATTCCTATCATGGGAGGGGCTAAGATAACCGGCAGCGTGGGAGACTACAGGTTCGGCTTCCTCGACGCGGTAACGGGAAGGGTCTGGGAAGATGACACCACACTGGTGGAAACCGCCGCGAACTACGGAGTATTCAGGGGAATAAGGGAATTCGGCGGATTTGACTATATAGGCGTTTCAGCAGTATCGAAGGAATCATGGGAGCAGGAGGGTGCCGGAAGCGAGAGTAACAGAGCCACAGCCTTCGACGGAGCCTATGAGCTTCCCGGGAACAATCTTGTGAGCGGCAGTATGGCCGGAAGCTGGAACACTGAAATGGACGACGGACTGGCATGGAGTGTGAACCTGGACAGGGTCAGAAGCACATTCAGCTACTGGGCCGGCTTCAGAAGGGTAGATGAAAACTTCGATGTGAATTCCACCGGTTTTACCACCCAGACAAACTTCCAGTCTTTTCATTCGGGGCTGAGAAAAACATTCAGACCTGAGACGATCTTCACCACCTTCAGCATCTGGGGGGACTACGAGTATGTCACAGAGATCGATGGAGAGGTAACGGACAACAGCAATCATATTGAGGTGAACGGAACATTCAAGAACAGCTGGAACTTTACTGCCCAGACCAATATCAACCGTGACAGGTTCGATCCCTATGAAGGCCCCGGGGGAAGGTTCTACGACGGTTACACGGATTTCTTCGTGGGAGGCGGTTCCAATCCCTTCAGACCTTTCAAGTTCTGGACAGGAGTTGGAGGCGGCCAGTATGAGAGCGGCGGGACTTTTACCAACTACACCGGCAATATCCGGATTATGCCGATGCCCGTTCTTGAGATGCTTGTTGCAGGGAACTGGTACAGAACCTTCGACACAGAAAAGTACAACTGGGAGATAGGTGAGTTCGACAACCGGTCCACCGACTGGCGATCGGTTTCATTGAGAATGGCCTATATGTTCAACCCCCAGATGAACCTCAGGCTCTTCACCCAGTATTCGGATTTCACCATGGACTACGATGTCACCGGAGAGAGCGAGAGCTCGGAAATAAGGACCAATCTTCTCTTCTCATGGCAGTACATGCCGGGAAGCATGTTCTACGTTCTTGGTGAAACTGTTTTCGCCGGTGATGGAACAGGCAGTTACGAGGACCCGGATTACGGTCTTTACGCCAAACTTACCTGGTTCCTTCCTATCTGATCCCTTTGTCCGCGCCGGGGAGACCCGGCGCGGATGTCTGAAAATTGCGATAAAGGCAGTAAAACGCATCAAATTGGTTTAATAGCATATATAGTAATAATGAAGCCATTGATTTTTTCCCTCCCCTTCATATGTTGTGACAGAGAAGTAACCCTTATTGCAGAGAAGTGGAGGATCCATGTTGTCATTCCACCTTTATTCCCTTGCGGTTCTTTTTGCTGTTTCAGGATCTTACGCTCAGACTGCCTTCTTTGAAGACTGGGAATCGGGTATAGACGAAAATACCTGGAACACCTATGGCAATCCTCTTTCGATCATCCTCTCAGGCGAAGGAATTAATGGTTCATGGGGGTTCGACTGCAACGGCAATCAGGATTACTGCAGCGGTGTAAGCCTCTACTGGAATTATGATCTGTCTTCTCTGCCAAGGTTCAGTTTCCAGGCAAGGGGGCATCAGTCAAAGTATCACTGGCAGTATATGGCCGCCGGCTTCGGGGTATGCGGGT
>CAZNFQ010000152.1:0-3968 GCA_964571965.1 uncultured bacterium
TGGCGATCTGGTCCAGCCAGCTGTCTGCTCCCCGGGGCAAAACAGGCAGGTTGGGGGCATTGTAGTCCATGCCGAATGCAACACAGAACGCTGTCAAACAGACACTGAAAAATCTCATTTCGCCCCCTTTCAGGTGAATCTGAAAAAAAAGAGAAGGCCTCCGGGGAGGCCTTCTCTGAAGCGGTATCAGGTATTCCTAGAAAAGGCTCTTAATGGAACCCCAGGTGTCGCGGGAAAGAGCGTCAGGGGTTACATCGTAGCCCAGGACCTGATCAGGCGTACCCTGGTTGAAAATCCAGAGTGTGTTGATCGGTACGGTTGAACCCATTGTGGCTCCACCGTAGGTGCCGCCGGCTACCGGTGTGTAGGTGTCGATAAGGGCACCGGAGGCATCGATCTGAGCGACGATACCGGAGGCATCGGCGCTGGTTACCCACATGCACTGACCGATTTCATCCCAGGCTGCACCGTAAACGCTGGTTGCAGCTGTTGACCATACAGAACTGCTTGCTGTGGAACCGCTTACGCCGTCCCATGTGATCTGGTAAACTTCAGTTCCGAAATTTCCTGTGTAGAAGTAGGTGCCGTCGTAGGCAAGAGCCCTGTTGGGGTTCTGGGGGCCTGTGAAAGCTCCCACCTTCTCGTAGGTGCTGATGTCGTAGTAGTCGATTGCGGTGCTGACAGAACCGTACATGTACATTCCATCGCAGCAGAGGTCACGAAGACCCCAGCCCGGTGCTGTGTTCTGGTCGAAAGAAGTAACGAAGGTGCCGTCTTCCTGGAAGAGAAGGAAAAGGCCTGTGGGCTCGCCGGCCTGGCCTGCACCGTTTGTGACCCAAACATAAGTTCCATCGAAGCCGCAGCCAACGCTGTAAGCGTTTCCGGCGGCAGTTTCAACATCGATGGTGCCGATCTGATCGAACCAGGCATCTGTTCCCTGCTGTGGTACAGAGATGTTAGGGGCATGATCGGTCATGCCGAAGGCAACAAAGGCCACTGCCAAACAAACAGTAAGAATCTTCATTCTTTACTCCCTCTAAAGGATAGGGTTTAACTTAGGAGACCAAAGCGGATATAATCTTTGAATAACCGTTGTGTCAATAGGTAAAAATGGGAGATGCTTGAATAATACATCTCCCATTAGTCACAATATCCACAAAGAAAGGAAAAATACCGTTAAACAACCGTTTTTGGCTGATACTCCCCGAACTCTTCCCTGAGCACTCCGCAGATCTCACCAAGTGTTCCATAGCATCGTACACACTCCAGGATAGCAGGCATCAGGTTGTTATCGGAAAGGGCCGTTTCCCTGAGCACCTTGAGTGTCTCAGAGACCCTGCCGTTATCTCTGTTCCCTTTGTCTTTCAGAAGTTTTGCCCGTTGCGCCGCCTCCACCTCGGGATTAACCCGTAAAAGCCCTGTGGGTGGAGCTTCCTCTTTCTGGAATTTGTTTACTCCCACAACTATTCTGTCTGCGGTCTCGATGCTTCTCTGATAGTCGTATGCAGCGTCCTGTATCTGTCGCTGGGGGTATCCCTCCTCCACTGCCTTAACCATTCCGCCTATGGAGTCTATGTTGGAGATGTAGTTCATGGCATCTTCTTCGATGCGGTCGGTGAGGGCTTCCACGAAGTGACTTCCGGCAAGGGGGTCTATTGTGCTGGTCACTCCGCTTTCATGAGCCACGATCTGCTGTGTTCTCAGAGCAATGGTAACTGCGTGTTCAGTAGGGAGGGCAAGGGCCTCGTCACGGCTGTTGGTGTGAAGGCTCTGGGTGCCTCCCATAACAGCGGCAAGTGTCTGGATGGCAACCCTTACAATGTTGTTGTCCGGCTGCTGGGCGGTAAGGGTGGACCCTCCTGTCTGCGTGTGGAACCTGAGCATCATGCTCTTCGGATTTTCCGCACCGAACCTCTCCTTCATTATTCTGGCCCAGACACGCCTGGCGGCTCTGAATTTGGCAACTTCCTCCAGAAGGTCATTATGCGCGTTGAAGAAGAAGCTCAGCCTTGGGGCGAAATCATCCACTTTCAGACCCGCCCTGGTTGCAGCCTCCACATAGGCAATACCGTCGGCGATGGTGAATCCCACTTCCTGGGCAGCGGTGCACCCTGCTTCACGGATGTGATAACCGCTTATGGAGATGGTGTTCCATTTGGGAACGTTTTCCCTGCAGAAAGCGAAGATATCCGTTATGAGTCTCATGGACTGTGCAGGGGGAAAGATATAGGTACCCCTTGCCATGTATTCTTTCAGTATATCGTTCTGTATGGTCCCGTTCAGTTTGTCGCTGCCCACTCCCTGCTTTTCCGCCACCGCTATGTACATGGCAAGAAGAACTGATGCAGGGGCGTTTATGGTCATGGATGTGGAAACAGTTTCCAGGGGAATTCCGTCGAAGAGAAGTTCCATGTCCGCAAGGCTGTCTATGGCAACTCCTACCTTGCCTACTTCACCTGCGCAGAGGGGGTGGTCCGAGTCGTAACCAATCTGCGTGGGCAGGTCGAATGCAACGGAAAGACCAGTCTGACCGGCTCCCAGAAGGTAGCGGTATCTTTTGTTCGATTCAGTTGCGTTGCCGAACCCGGCGTACTGCCGCATGGTCCAGAACCTTCCACGGTACATTGTTGGCTGAACTCCCCTTGTGTAGGGGAATTCGCCGGGAAAGCCAATATCTTCGACATAGTCATCCGTGGGGTTTTTGGGGAAATAAATCCTGTCAACCGGGCTGCCTGAACCTGTGAGAAACTCAGGTTTTCTCTCGGGAAACCTGTTAAGAACCTTTGCAAGTATGGTTTCTTCCCAGTTTTTTCTGGCTTCGTCGAATCTGTCGCTCATATCTGAAATCCTCCGTTATTCGGGATCATAAATTCTGGGTTCCTCTTTGCCCTGCAGAACCCGCAGAGCTCCAAGAGCCAGGGCTTCCATTTCCATTTCCCCCGGGTACACCTTCATGGGAGCTATGAATGATGTTGCCTCGTCGATCCAGGCGACGAATTTTTTGTCGTAGGCTATACCGCCTGTTACTATCACCGCATGAACCTCTCCATGCAGTACCGCCGCCATGGCTCCTATTTCCTTGGAAATCTGGTAGGCCATTGCCCTGTAGACATCCAGCCAGTGCTGATTCCCCTTTTCAACTTCGTTTTCCACCTGCATCATATCGTTGGTTCCCAGGTAAGCTACGATGCCTCCGTTGCCCTTTATCATTCTCTTTATTTCATCCAGAGTGTATTTCCCTGAATAACAGAGCTTCGCAAGATCACCTGCAGGCAGTCCCCCTGAGCGTTCCGGTGTGAAGGGACCGTCTCCGTCCAGGGCGTTGTTAACGTCCACCACCTGCCCTTTTCTGTGGGCGCCAACACTGATGCCGCCTCCCAGGTGTACCACCACGAAGTTGCACTGTGAATACTCCATGCCCAGTTCAGCCGCGGCTTTTCTTGCCACTGCCTTCTGGTTGAGGGCGTGGAATATACTTCTTCTTGTGAGAATCGGGTTACCGGTATACTTTGCTATGGGTTCCATTTCGTCTACCACCACAGGATCGACTATGTAGGCTTTGCACCCGGCTTTCCTGGCGATCTCGTGAGCTATGGGACCGCCCAGATTCGAGGCATGCTGACCCAGTATACCCACCTTAAGATCCGCAAGGAGACGCTGGTCGACTATGTAGGTGCCGCCGGGTATGGGTTTGACCAGTCCGCCCCTCCCCACAGCACCGTCAAGGCTCTCTACCGG
Organism: uncultured bacterium; assembly: GCA_964571965.1. GTDB lineage: Bacteria > Fermentibacterota > Fermentibacteria > Fermentibacterales > JCC-6 > Sabulitectum. The sequence continues at coordinate 3,739 of CAZNFQ010000152.1, forward strand.
ATAACCGGCTTTTTCCATTGCGGATACGATAACATCATATCTGAAGGAATACTGATCGAAGATGTTGTTTCCGAATGGCTCCAGCTCAGCGGAAGAGTGGCTGAGTTTGTGGCTCCAGACCTCTTCATCGTTCTCGAAAATGGAAATTTTGGTTGAAGTCGATCCGGGATTGACGGCAAGGATCCTCATCTTCCCTCCTCAGGCATTATTTCGTATCTTTTCAAGTGTTT
>CAZNFQ010000153.1:0-3958 GCA_964571965.1 uncultured bacterium
CTGGCGTAATGGCGGGATCTCCCCCGGTCCTTGCCCAGGCCTACGAAACATGGACGGCCCAGCTTATCAGGGGTGAAGCTCTCGTTGCGCTTGATTCGCTGATGAACGCCGATCCGGAGTTCACGGAAGAGATGTGGGATGATTTCTTCCCGGTGTTTCAGGCAAACAATACCTTCGGCGGAAGAGTTTACAGCTTTCCTTTCAACAAAAGCGTTCCGCTTATTTACTACAACACTGAGTGGTTCGACAGCCTCGGGATCTCACCGGCGCAAACCTGGGAAGAGCAGAGCGAAAACCTTCGTCTTCTCACCTCTGACGTAAACCATGACGGTGACATGCTGGACAGAGAGGATCGCTGGGGAACCGCTTTCGGAACCTCGGTTTGGACCTTCGAGTGTTTTCTGGCCCAGGCGGGTGGATCACTTCTGAACGGTGATTCCACTGCAACCGCATTTTTCTCTGAAGAGGGAATTGCCGCCCTCGATTACATGACAGGTCTCCTGTACAGAGACTCCACTGCTTACCTGACATCCGGCTACGATAATCAGAATGCCTTTGCAGACGGCCGGGTAGCGCAGGTTCAGGGTTCCGTGACCAGCCTGGCGTTCATGACCCAGGACATGGAAAGCAGGGCTGAGAGCGGTCTTCCCACTTTCACCATCGGTACAGCACCGCTTCCCGCCGGGGAACAGCCCGGGGTGTACATAGCAGGAACCAACGTAGTGCTGTTCAGAAATGCCGACCCCAGGGCCGTGGAAGCCGGCTGGGAGTTCATTAAGTGGTTCACAAGACCGGAAATACAAGCCAGATGGTTTGCAGGAAGCGGTTATCTGCCTGCCAGAATGAGCAGTCTGACAGAGCCTGCATACCTTGAGAAAATAGAGAGGTTCCCGGGACTTCAGGGGGTTGTAGATCAGCTTTATTATGCTGTTTTCGAACCCCAGATCACTGCCTGGTACGATGGCAGGGAGTTTCTGTCGGAATCGGTGGAGATAGTGCTTTACGGAAGAATGACGCCGGAGGAAGCCCTTTCCAGGGCAGCTGAACTGGCAGATGCAGAGATAAGAACAGGCCGCTAGGCCGGAAGAGGGAGGAACGATGATAAAGGTTATTCTGCCGGTACTGATGCTCTGCGGTATCGCCGGCGCCCAGGTCCTTACCGTTGCAGAGGCAAGGGAGGACAGCAATGGCGACGGGGTGCCTGACCTTCTCGGGCAGACTGTTACGATCAGTGCTATCGCCACCTGCGAAGCAACTTTGTTTTCCACCAGCGGTGTGAGTTTTTACGTTCAGGATGCCACGGCGGGAATAAACGTGTACGCTTACGAGGCGCCAATGGATCTCGCACCTGGAGAAGAATGGGAGATAACCGGTGAGATAAAGGCCTATAACGGACTCACCGAGATATCACCTGCTTCCATTAACGACTATGAATACGTGGGAAATCCCGGAATGCCGGCTCCGGTTCAGCTCATGCGGAACCAGCCGATTTCCGAACCTCTGGAGGGAATGCTTGTGGGAGCCGGTTCTCCAGCTCTCCTTCAGTGGGTAACCGTTGCCACTTCGCCTTCTTATGCCGGAGGAGGTTACAATTTCGATGTATGGAACGGTCAGACGGTGATCCCTGTGAGGGTCAACGAATCAACCGGCGTGGATGTTTCGGGCATAGCTGCCGGTACCAGGCTCTTCCTGAAGGGCATCGGAGGCCAGTATGATTCAACGGAACCATACGATTCAGGTTATCAGCTTCTTCCAAGGTATCAGACGGACATTACCGTTTTCAACCCTGCCATAGACAATTTCTTTCACCTTGATGTAACGGGAAATCCCTTCGCCCCTGATCTCGGTGAAACCATGACGATAGAGTACGGCGGCCCCCAGGGAGCCAGGTTCAACCTCACTGTATTCGACAGGGCAGGAAGGGATCTGGCACATCTGGCCACCAATTCCCCTGCCGGTGACCTGTTCAGCTGGGATGGAAGAGATGACTGGAACGAATTCCTGCCCATGGGACAATACCTTCTCTATCTTGAGGCTGTATATCCCGACGGCGACCGGCTGACAACAACCGAGACCGTGGTAATCGCGGCTCCTCTGGAATAGGAGGGAAGACATGAGAGCATTTACATCCGCAGCCCTTCTTCTGCTGGCCATTCCGGCCCTGGGAGCCTTTGAAGAGATGGAGATGGGCATTCCGGCAATGGCCATGGGAGGTACGGGAGTAGTTTCAGGCGGTGTCGAAGGACTATTCTGGAACCCTGCCTCTATTGCAGGAATGGAAGCAGCCTCAGTGACGGTTTCCGGTAAGGTGCCCTACACCAATTTCGATTTTACCACAGCAGGAATCGACGGCGCTGCACCTGTTTCCCGCAGCTGGAATCTTGCGGGTTCAGTGAGGTATTTCGGAGGCGATCTGTACAATGAACAGATGCTGGCCATTACAGCAGCAGGTAAACTCACCAGGGACTTCTCCGTTGGAATACAGCCGGTGTTTTCCCGGGTAGCCATCGAAGACGGCGTAAGCAGTTACGGCTCGGCCTCCGCATTCTCCGTCAATGCAGGTTTCAGGGTGGACATGTACAACCGCTGGGTTTTTGCCGCTGCAATAAAGAATCCCTTCGAATCCAGGATCGGCAGCTCCGAAGAGTACATGCACAGGCAGATGGATGCGGGGATTTCATACGAACCTGCCGAAGGATTCGTGACAGCCTTTGCTCTTTCCAGGGACTTCCGCGGAACCAGGGTAAGGGTGGGGGGAGCCCTCCCAATCGGGCCGCTCACCGTTTATGCCGGAGCAATGAGCGGACCGGCTGTGTTGACAGGGGGTTTCACTGCAACGATACGGGGGATGGAGGCATCCTACAGTGTTCAGACCCATCCAGAACTGAACATTTCCCACGCATTCGGGGTGAGTTATGGTTTTTAGCCTGCTTTTCGCTTCAATGCTGGCCGCTGTGCTGCCCCCTGGATTCGATCTGAACTCCGCCTCACTTGATGAGCTTATGGCTCTTCCGGGACTTACCGGAGATCAGGCCGTGGTTCTTTATGATCACATACGCGACACAGGAGGCCTTGAAAACGTCTACGAGGTTCTTGAGCTTCCGGGCTTCGAGCCTGCTACTCTTCTCTGGCTCAGGGAGAACACCATTGTTCTTCCCCCGTCCCAGGGCAGTATCTCGCCGCAGGTGCTTGACATAATGGAAAGACTGGCGTCCGAGGACGGTCCCGGTGACGCGGCAGTGGAGTACTGGGAAGACCTGCTTCTGCGTCCCATGCCTGTGAACAACGCCAGGTGGTGGGATCTGAGGAGTCTGGACAGGGTCAGTTTCATCGATGCAGCCGCCGTGGACGCAAGGCTGCGGAGTCTTGGCCCTGTATCCTCTGTTCGCTCACTTAGCAGTACCGAGAACCTGCGCTACTACGGCTACAGGAACATGCGTGATTTTATCTCCGTGAGAGAACCGGACTATTCTTCAACGGATTTGTTCGGAAACTACCGTTTCATATATGAAGACGGGTCAGGAAGATCAGGTATAGAAGACGGTATCGAGGGGCAGATCTCCGAAATGAAATCGGCTGTGAGCGATATCCTCGCAGGAGGCAGGGAACTGTCATCAACATCCATAGACAGTGTTGCGCTTATAAACAGGCTGCAGTCCGAATACGATCAGCTCCTTGAAGCAAGGAACACCGTCGGTTTCACACACAGGATCAGGCTGGGTGCAGGAGACAGATACAGGTTGGGAGCCCGTCTTTCAAGGGGTGAGAACTCCATTGCAGGGAGTGAGCTCTTCTCTGGTCTGGATGCCCCGGTTAACGACAGATTCGACGTGGGGAAGGCCTATTTCTCTTTCCAGGATGACGGAGTAGTTCGTCAGGTAATAGCAGGTAACTACCGGCTGTCACTTGCCCAGGGTCTTCTCATGGACAATTCCGATGAACTGATGTACAGGAACAC
>CAZNFQ010000154.1:0-3867 GCA_964571965.1 uncultured bacterium
GGTAATTTACTGTATTTTGTACCCCTGGGGAAATCCTGTTCTCAATTGGAGGTGACAACATTGCTGAAGATAGCCACATGGAACGTGAATTCAATCAGGGCCCGGCTTCCAGTGGTCCTTAAATGGCTCGAAGATGCAAGGCCTGATGTACTCTGCATTCAGGAACTTAAGGCAAGCGCAGAGCAGTACCCCGGGGATGATCTTCAAAAACTGGGATATCACTCCCACGTTAACGGACAGGTGCGCTGGAACGGAGTGGCCATACTCACCTCCAAACCCCTCACGGATTCGGCCACGGACCTCCGGGGATTCCTCCCCGACCAGAAGAGGATGATATCCGGAGTTATAGGGGGGCTCAGAATAATCAACGTCTACGTCCCCAACGGAGGCGATGTGGAAAATCCCAGATTCCAGGAAAAACTTCAGTACTTCAGTGTTCTCCGGGAGTATGCCCTCTCTTTCAACGGGCCTGTAATCATTACAGGAGACTTCAACGTTGCACCGGGTCCCGATGACACACACTCTCCTGAAGAACAGGATGGGAGCGTGTGCTACCATCAGCTGGAGAGGGAGCAGATAAGGGAGTTTGCCGCCGCCGGTTTTGCAGACGTGTTCAGGAAATTCCACCCTGAGGGCAAAGCCTACAGCTGGTGGGACTACAGAGCAGCAGGATGGAGACGGAACAGGGGAATGAGACTGGACCTGGTCCTTGCTAATCAGGATGCCCTGGAACTCATCACCGATTGCTCCATAGACACCGAGCCCAGGGGATGGGAAAAACCCTCGGATCATACACCGGTGGTTTTCACCGTTGACGTTCAAGGAATAGATCACAATTCAGAAAGTATCACTATATAAGGATCATATCGAAGGGATGAAATAATGAAAATTGCGATTATCGCGATACTGGCAGCCTCCTTGCCGGCATTCTGCAGTATACCGGATGAGCTTCCTCACATAAGCGTTCAGGAATGGGGGGTGATCACATGGAACGGAGAAGACCCTGTGGTATCATCAACACCTGAAACACAGATACTCTTCCCCACCGGCCCCGGCGGAACTAATCCAGAGGGATACGCGGTAAGGGCCCCTGTTCTGTATTTCAACGGTCCGGAATTCACCGGAACGGTTACAGTCCGCACCGACAACGGCGCCATCTTCGACATTTACCCTTCAGCACTGGACGAGAACAGAACCCATTCGTCGGTGAGCTGGAACTGCAGTTTCTCCAATGAGCGAATCGAAGAGTACAGAGATTACAGAGGAATGGCCCCGGGTGTATGGAACTACGAGATATGGAGGGTTGAACCCGCACTTACCATAACCGGTTACGATAACTGGCAGGACAAATTCCTCTACTACGAGACAGCTCCTGAAACCGTTGACTTTCTACCCTATCTCCCACTGGCGGAATCGGTCTGTGAGGAATATCGGGACCTTCCTGCACTTGTGATCAAGAGGAGGACCGATGGAGTGTTCTTGTCGGAATGCACCCTTGGTGAACTGGTGTACGGCGGAGATATGGAATACACGGACATCACCCCTGACAAAGTGATGAGGGTCCTTTTTGACTGGTCCGTGGGCATTCTCGAGCCTGAGCAGATGGATGCACTCTGGCGTACCTGGTCTTCGTGGATACTCTTCGACAACTCCGGCGAGAGGGCCTACGGAAATGGTATGGTCCTGTACATTGTTCCCGCCGAACTCACGGAGAGAATCAGTACGATCAACGTAGAGCCTGATGAAACTGACTATCCCGTTGATCTTTACCGCTACCTTCTGGTAGCAATTCCCCTTTAAGGAGGCAGAGCATGCTGCCACTGCTGTTCCCTTTTCTGGCCGATACCGTAATAGCTCCTCCTCCCGATTTCGAGGATGTTTTCGTAAACGAATGGGGTGTGGTGGTTTTCACCTCCGACGGCTCAACTGTGGCCGGGGCTCCTGACGAAAACGGCAACATCTACTACGGCAGAGAACCTTATGGAGAACTTATGGTTGACGCTCCGGTTATCTGGATACATGGGGCCTTTTTCGAGAACGCAACACTTACTGTCAGGGCAAACCAGGGCGAACTGACTGCCCTTTACCCCGAAGGGTACTCCACCGATGACGAGCATTTCAGCCGCACTGCCTCATGGCACATTTCAGCTCCGCCTCCGGTTCCCCTGCTGGGGAGACCCGAACCTCCCGAACCTGAAGACGTTCCCTTCGCCTGGGCAATGCCCTTCTGGAGAGAAGTGCCATCAAGAGATCTATTCTCGGCGGATACAGATGAATATCTGGGCAACTTCCTCTACTATGAAGCCGGAATATTCCTCTGGCAGCCTCCGGACGGAATATCAGATGCGGAACTGCTTGCTGGATATTACTCTACGGAAGGATTCGCCATCGAAACCGGAGATGAACCCACGGTTCAGAGGATCCAGCTGGTTCCCCTGCCCGATGGAACAGGCGGCAGCCATTCCCGGGAATCACTGGATGATCAGGAAATATGCGAGATCATCTGCGGCTGGGCCGGGGGAAACCTCAAGTCTCAGGAGATCGAAGCTCTCTGGTACACATGGAAACCCTTCTTTCAGACAGAAACGATGTGCGACGAACTCTCCGACGACAGACGGGGCCCGGGGGAAAAATGGATAATGTTCCCGCTGCCCTGGGATGAGGTAGAGAAAATCAGTTCAGTAAATCTTGACATTGAAGGTGGACCGGACCGGATCATCCATTACAACAGGCTCTTCCTTGGCCTTGTTAGGGTGTACTGACATGCTTCTGGCAATAATCCTCTTTGCGGGTCTGCAGGTGCATGAATGGGGGGTGATCCAGAGTAATCCGGTGCTTACAGGCTCACCCTCCGGTGATGTTCCCGCCATAGTAGAGCCCGAGTATGAATTAGAAGACAAAGCTCCTGTGATCTATTTCCACGGAGACCCCTGCAGGGTATCCGTTCGTGTTGCCTTTCCCAACATGGGCTACGCCACCAGAATGCTTCCGGAACCGGATCAGGGCGGCGTAAACTCCACTTATGTAATCTGGGAAGACGTGGAGCTTACTGATCAGAGGGCAATATCCGCGGATTTCGGCTGGCCCCTGTGCGCTGAAAACCATATACCGGCACCTGTATGGCGTGAGGTTAATTCACTGGATGTGGTAGCAGGCCAGTACCGCGACAGTTTCCTGTATTACGAGTGTGTACCCGGCTCTCCCGGTGATCTTCCCTTCATCAGCCAGTCCGGAAACCGGTCGATTAGAATGCCATACGGTGAAATCCCATGCATCGTACTCACCACTTCCGGAGGCAGACCCATGTACGGAGTATTCACCCTGGCGGAAATTCTTACTTCCATACCCAAGGGTCTGCAGTTCCTGGATGAACCTGAAATGCTGAGAAGAGAATTCTACAGATGGTCTGATGGAATTCTGAACGAAGACGAATTCACTGCTTTCTGGAACACCTGGGAAAGTACATTTCTCTCTGACTGCGTGGACGATGTAATGGTCTTTTATCCTGTCCCAGACGAGGCTCTTGAACGGATAGCATCCCTTGAGGTCATACCCCAGGGGGAAATGGATGTTCAGATAAACCGCTACATAATAGCTGAGATTCCCTACTGAATCATGGGAAGAGGGGGCCTTGAAAAGCCCCCTTCAGTCATACATCTAGCCTGAGTTGGACCCTGAGAGCGGTATCCGTTTTCTCGTTTCCCTCGACAGGGGGCAGATTGTAATAGGTTATGTCCCACCCAAGAACAAATGACAGGTTTCCCGTAATTGAAGAAGCGGCCTCGGTTACGCTCTCCATGGAATAGTTCCCGGAATCCTGAAGATCACCGGTAAATCTGGCGGTTTCATTCAGCTGCCAGGAATCGG
>CAZNFQ010000155.1:0-3858 GCA_964571965.1 uncultured bacterium
GAAAGTGGAAAGCAAGGAAAACCCCTGTGAATAAGCCGGAAAGGGCGAAGAGCAGTGTATTCAAATTTAAACCGAACTCATATCCTGTAAGGTGAATAATCAGACCTGAACCGGCCAGGTTGAGAAAACCCCAGACAACATTAACCACCGGGGATGACTCCCCCACGCCAGGGGGTTTTGCAAAGGGGCTCTGGAAACGGTTCCCGCACAATCCCTGAACGAAATGGGGAATGCCGTTCACAAAAAGTATTCCCGCAGATACGAGAAATAAATATGACATGTCCGTTCCCGCTCTCCATTCTTTTCGTTTCTGTATTGACTCATCCGAATATAGATACTCATGAAAGGGATGATGCACTGTGTTAACAGAATCATTTTATCATATTCCCCCTTTAAGGGAGGTGATCCTTTATGAAACTATCCATGAGACCCTACAGAGACGAGGGCGACTACTGGAGAATCCGGGAATTTCTAAGGAGGGTTCTTCTGGCTAACAACCTGTTTGAGCACAGCTGGCACCTGGCAAGGTTTGACTACTGGCGCTGGCATGTGACCAGCTGCGGCGGCCCCCCTCCAGGAAGTGAAACGGTTTTCATGTGGGAAACCCCATCCGGTGAGATCGCCGCTGTTCTGAACCCGGAGGGCCCTTCAGATGCATGGATCCAGATCCACCCCGATTACCGCAGCAGGGAACTTGAGGAAGAAATGATCTCCGTGGCTGAAGACATGTACCTCCGGAATGAAGTGGAAAAACTCACATTCATGACATTCGCTGAGGATACACTGCGCATTAAGATATTATCCTTAAGGGGATACCACAGGGAAGGCTGGAGCGAACAGTACAGAACCATGGATCTTAGATTTGCTGTAAAAGCGCCCGAGCTCCGTGAAGGCTACCGGATTCGTCACCAGCGCCCGGAAGATGTGCGATCACGAATTCGGGCATCCTGGAGGGCTTTTCATCCAAACGACCCCGATGACAGTTTCGATGGGGAGAACTGGTATGCGAACATCGAGAGGATTCCCACGTACAGGCGCGACCTGGATCTCATAGCCGTTAATGAAGATGGTGAAGTGAGCGGGTTCTGCACCATATGGTATGACGACATGACAAGAACCGGCTACATGGAACCAGTCGGCAGGAAACCGGAGGTCAGGGTAAGGAACCTCATGAGAAGTCTCCTTCTAGAGGGTGCGGCAAGACTTCAGAGACTTGGCGGGATCCAGCTTTCTGTTGCCGGTTCATCCTTTCCTGCCAATGTGCTGTACGCATCGGTCATGGGCACCCGGTTCAAGCTCGTTGAGAAGTGGACAAAACAGCGGGAGTCCTGACTGCACCCGGTATCAGTCTTCCCAACTAAGCCCTGTGAACTGTATCAGGAGAGAATGCAGGCAGGCATACGGAGATGTACTCGGCTCCCTGAGCACCCGGGGAACTGTACTGCACCCATTCTCCCGCTTCTGCAATAACTGCCTGTCCGGCGGAAATATCCATTTCATATTCTCGGGTACGAACATGCAGCACACCCCGGAGAACCACGGTGTACTCTGAAAACTCTGGAGTTTGACCGGGTTCCTTCCACCCGCAGGGACTCACCATCCTGGCAATGCTCACTGCGGAGGTTCTGGTGTTCACCCTTCCTGCATACTCCTCGATAAGCTTGGGAGGTGTCCCCGCGGCATCGATTACCGCCGGTTCCTTTATATGAATTGCCATCAGCCTCCTATTCCTCCTGTATCTTCACGGACTTATCTCAATAAGCAGAGCCCGGTTGTCTCTATTGCTCCGTCTGATTCGATTCTGCAGAGGTAGAGGCCGGCGCAGGCCTCTTCCCCGCTCTGGAAGCAGCCGTTCCAGTTGACTGAGTGTGTCCCCTCTGTGAGATCGGTGTTCACCAGTGTGGCAATCGTTCTGCCGGACAGATCGTAAACCGCAAGGGAAGTGTGCCCCGGTTCTGTTATCTCGAAGGAAATAGAGGCATTTGCGATGAACGGGTTGGGGCTTGCTGAAAGGTTAAATGCCCGTGTGGGCTCAATACTGATGCCGGTTCCGGTAACAGTGAAGTTCACTGTATCTGCCGAAACAGCCGTTCCCTCATGAAATGCTGTGGCAATGAGTTCATTGGAGCCGACCCGGGCGTAAATATCATCCAGGTAGGTGTACTTGAGGCCCGTTCCGAAGGCGTAGAGATTGTTGTCGGTGCCGGCAATGTAAACGACTCCATCGGTGATGGACGGGCTCGATACTATTCCGTAGGGGCCGCTGACGGTGTTATAGCTCCAGATAACCTGGCCGTCTTCACAGCTTAGTGCAAAAACACGGGCAGATTCATCATAGTAATTGCTGCTTTCACCGTAGAAGATCATGCCGTCGGCAACACCGGGAGAACCGTGTTCCACGCCGGGTACGGACCAGATGAAATCACCTGTATCTCCGCTCAGGCAGTGGAATTCATCCACCTGGTCTCCGAAGTAAAGCCTTCCGTCGTGATAGGCAGGTGTGGCGGATAGGTATGTGCCGGGGGTGATGTCCGTCTGCCATACAGCAACCCCGGTTAAGGGATTCAAGGCTCTCGCCTTGCTGTCCTCGCCCAGAATGTAAAGCATTCCATCAACGATCACCGGTGAAGAATCCCAGTAACCGGTAGGAGAATCGGTATTCTGCCAGATCTGTGAACCGGAAGCGGTATCGAACGCATAAACGGGTCCCTGATATGTGGGAACGAAGAGCATGTCATTCCATGCGGTGAGACAGCTTGCCCCATAGCCTGATACTTCGGTGGTCCAGTTCACTTCACCGGTTAAAGCATCAAGTGAATAGATGGTGGTGGTATTGGAATAGTAGGACTCATTGCAGTTGAACACATTACCCTGATAAACTGCCGGAGTACTCGCGGCGGATGTGGCATCACCGTTGGCCCATATCCTCTCACCTGTAAGGGCATCAAGACACCACAGCGAGTCACTGGATGTGTAGAGCAGCCCGTCTTTCACTGTAACGGCATCATCGGTGTATCCGGTTCTGTATTTCCAGATGAGATCACCTGTTGCAGCATCAAGGGCGTACAGAGAATCACCTGTGGAATCCTGCGGGTAGTAAACGATGCCATCCACAACCACGGGAGTTGGGAATTCATGGTAGTCCCCTGTTACGGGAGCAGTCCAGAGAATGGTGTTGTCCACAGGCGCTGGAGATTCGGAATACCCTGTATGGCAGTCATTTGCCATGTAAGTGTACCAGTCTGTATTCAGCCTGGGCAGTTGAATGCCGCTTTCGCCATTGAGGGTGTAAATCACTGAATCAGGCAGCTCGTTGTCGTTCTCCACCAGGGCGCGAAGAGAGAGCCAGTCTCCGCTGTAAGTACCGCCGTCCACCGGTTCAGTTATGGTCACTCCTGTGAAAGAAACGAAAGCCGCGGTCAGCAAAATGAAGCCGGTCATGTTACCCTCATTCTATACTTTTGAAAACAATGGATCACGGATAAGCGTTCAGGGCATCAGGATGCCTTCCCGTTCATCGTGATGTAAAATTCATCCTGTTCATTGATACTCTATGCGGTATCCGTAAACAATACCGTCAGGATGATCTAAGTCACTCATTTATTCAGCTGCCATCAAGAAACAGCCCTCTCAGGCCTGTAAAACTCGTAAGTCAGATCCCGAAGGCTTCGTGAAACAAAACACTTCCAGCTGGAAACTTGCCGTTGAAAGACAGGGCGAAGAATACCTCAGGTGAAACACCCTCGTGTCGAAGACACGAAGGATTGCTGAAGCCGAATCTGATGTAGTATTCCGGATGGCCAACAAGGCAGCACCCGGCTGCGCCACTGGTTTTCAGCCTGGAAAGACCGTCCTGTA
>CAZNFQ010000156.1:0-3749 GCA_964571965.1 uncultured bacterium
TCCCTGCCCAGCCGGGATGAACAGCGTGCACACAATCGGCACTGATGTTCATGGAAAGACTGCAGGCCTGGAAATATTCCTCACGGCCCCCTGAAAGACGCTCCAGTATTCTCTCCATGAAGGGGGAAGCCGCACCGTTAACCGTTCTTGAACCTATCTCCTCGTTGTCGAAGAGAATTGCCACCGCAGTTGAATCAGCATTTTTTGCCCTTACAATTGCCTCAATAGCGGCGTGGGTGCTTGCCTGGTTGTCTATTCTGCCGCAGGTAAGGTAGTTTTCCTTCAATCCGCTGAGTGCAGGTTTCTGAAGGTCGAAGACCTCTCCTGCAAAGTCAACCATGGCTTCAGGCCTGATACCGGCGGATTCAGCGATCAGGGTCTTGAGATCCTCATAATCCTTGTCTTCTTCGTCTCCGAACACCAGAAGAAGCTGATCCTCGGCATTCACTTTGAATCCCTTCTCGTTGGCGGTTCTGTTCAGGTGTATCGCAGGCGAAGGGAATCGGAGTAGAGGCTTATCTATTCTGAACAGCTTTGTCTCGAGTCCCTTCTCCCCCATGAAGGTAACATTTCCCGCAAGACCCAGATCACGGTCTATCCATGTTGCAACCGTTGGTCCGCCATATATCTCCACGCCCAGAGTGGATATACCCTCTGCAAAACTGTAGGGCTCGGGTTTCAACCTGAAACCGGGAGCGTCTGTATGGGTGCCCAGGGTTCTGAATCCTGCTTCAGCAGCAGGCCTTTTCCCTACTATGAATGCGGCAAGCGTGGATGCAGAGTCAATGACGAACCGCCTGTCCCCGGGTTTCAGATCCCATTTCTCTGACATCTTAAGTTCCTCAAAGCCATTCCCGCAAAGAATTTCAGCTGCGGCTTCCACGCAGTGGGAGGCGGTGGGGCTCTTTTCCAGGAAGGCGACCAGTTCCTTAACTCCGCTTTTCATTACTCATCTCCTGTCTTGCCTTTATGCAGCCTGCGTACCTGATGCATGAAAGCCTCGAATCTTGAGGTGTTGTCCGTGTCTTCCTGGCCGTCAAAGGCCAGGTTAAGCCAGGGAAGCCCGGGCTTATCTCTTTTTATTCTTCGCGATACTGCTGAAACAACCGTACCGGGAAGGCAGTTGAACGGGTATACGTTGACCGCACCGTCTATGCCTCCATGCTCCAGAAGCGCAATGGGTGTTCCGATGCAAAGAACGGCCTCGCCGCCGATGTTCTCGGTCATGTATGGTGCCGACGCCTTCAGGATCTGTTCTGCGGTTGCATGGGGAGTTCCTGACAGAAGCCTGTCGAAGGGCTTTTCAACAGCCCTCTTAACCCTGGAAATAAGAATTTCTCTTGCTTTGCCCTTGAGAACTGAAGCGGTTTTTCCTTTTTCCCTTGACTTCTGTATATAGCTGTAATTCACATAGTCGAACCACTCGGTAAGGGGTGTATACACCACCTCGGCACCAAGATCCTCAATGGTTCTTATTGTGTTGTCATTCGCGTAGTCATCGTTCCTTACGTAGATCTCACCGAAAACTGCCACAAGGGGTTTTCTGGGAATGTTCCTCACGGGAAGCTTTCCGAACTCTGCCGCTGCCTTCTTAGCCTGGGAAGACAGGGAATTTCCCTGCTCCAGTGTGTCTTCGAAAATACCCAGCCACTTCTGAAAAAGTTCGTCCGCTGAACCGGCGGTTTTTTCATAGGGTCTTGTCCGAAGGAGGGCTTTTTTAAGAACATCAGCTGCGGCCAGCCCCTGAAGCAGGTCTTTCTGAAATTTTCTGGTAGACAGTCCCGGTACTTCAGAATAGGAATCGCTGGATGTTGCGGTTAGAACCGGTACCGAAGGATAGCCTTTCTTTTCAAGCACCTGCCTGTGGAAATTACAGTACCTGCCGAACCGGCAGGGCCCGGAAGCGGTTGCCATGAAGAAAGCACTTTTCTCCGGATCGTGCTCTTCAAGAATTTTGAGCATGTTCCCTGCGGTGATTATTGCAGGATAGCATTCTCTGCCTGTGGTAACGGTCCTGCCAAGGGCAACGGTCTCTGCATTCGTAGGCGGTATCACTCTGGCATCCACTCCCCTGTTCCTCACAGCGGCAGCCGCAAGATATGAAGCTTCACTCATAAGGGGAATCCAGAGGGTTTTTCCTTCAAGGCCGTGGGTTTTAGAGGTCCATGGAACATGCTCCATGGTTCCGGTGGTTCCGGCTCCGTCCAGGGCGTCCAGGAATGCCTCGCATCTGGTTATCACACCGGCGTCTGCTGCATGCTCGTCTATTTCTATTGAAAGATAGGGCTTCTCTCCCATTATCTCACTGAATGTGTGTTCTATGAAGGAATCTGGACCGCACCCGAAGTTGCTCACATAAACTCCGTGAAGGTTTTCATTCTCCTTTATGGCAATGGCACTTGCAAGGATCCTCTGACCGTAATGCCAGTACATGTTCCTGAATTCCTCGGCGGTTCTGTCCAGAGGCAGCGGAAGCATATCCAGTGGGATCACCACTCCTCCCAGCTTTGCAAGCTTCGAGGGCAGGTCGGTATTCACCATGGGGTCGGAGCCGTTGTAAGGGCGGCTCACAAGAACGAAACCCCGGCGGCCCTTCAGATTCTCCAATGCCCTGATACCCGCTTCCCTGTTCAGCTCAGTGAATTTCCGCTGGGCAAGCTCCGCAACCTTCAATGACTTTTTCGCCTCGCCCGGGCTGAATCCCAGTTCCACTGCGGTTTCCACCAGTGCGCTCATCCACTCGTCTCCGGGAAGGGAGAAATCAAGCACGGGTTTCAGCACCTGGAGATTCCTCATTCCCGAAAGATCCAGTCCCGCATCAAGAAGGTATGGAGAACCCTGAACATAGGGACAGTTGTAAGATTCCGAGAAGTCTCCCTGGGGTTTGTTCCTGATTATGGAGGGAAGGAAAATGGTTTCTGCGCCGTCACGAATCAGCTCCAGAACATGGCCGTGGGCTATCTTAACAGGGAAGCATGTTTCAGCGGCAACGCTTTCCACCCCTGAGTGAACGGTGGAGGAGCGGGATTCACCGCTTATCTTTACCCTGCAGCCGAGGGACCGGAAAAAGGAGCCGAAGAACGGGTATAGCTCCCAGAACCAGAGTGCTCTGGGAATTGTGACCTCAGGCCCCGAGCCCCACTCATCGCCGGAACATGCAAAAAGGTTTTCAACCCTTTTCTCGAAGAGGTTTTCTCCCCCCTCCACGGTCTGCATGGATCCGGTCTCGTATTTTTCGCAGCGGCCTCCGTAAAGAAGCTTAGTACCGTCTGCAAGTGTCACCGTGTGTATCTCACAGTGGTTCGAGCATGCCTTGCAAACAAAGGAATCCTGCCGGTAGCTGTTTTCGGAAAGGCTCCAGCCCCTGAATGAAGAAGATGCTCCCTCATCCATGGAATCTCGAGCCATCAGGGCAGCTCCGATTGCCCCGGTCACATCGTGGTGGGGTGGCAGAATAACCTCTCTGCCCTCCCCCAGAACAGAGTTGAATGCGGCAACTACACCCTGGTTGTGGGCTGTTCCCCCCTGAAAGAATATTTTTCTGCCGATCTTCCGCTCACCCACGACACGGTGCAGATAGTTCCGAACGATGGAATAGCATAGACCCGCTGTGATCCTGGGCACTTCGGTACCAACGGACTGATGGGAAACAACATCGCTCTCCATGAAAACCGTGCACCTCTCGCCAAGGCGGACAGGGCTCCCGGAATCAAGTGACATGGGGCCGAAATCCTCTATTTCAACTTCAA
>CAZNFQ010000157.1:0-3748 GCA_964571965.1 uncultured bacterium
GGTCGTCAAGAAGATCCCCAATGGCGAGAACGGCACTCCCGTTCACGATATCCAGGGACTTCAACCCGCTGGACTCATCCATCTTGACATCACCGTTAACAAGGTCAACGGAAAGCTCTCCGGTAAAACCCCCGACTTCCACTTCACCGTTTACAAGATCGATCTCAGCTGATCCGGAGAGGTCTGCAAGTACGATCTCACCGTTTACGTTAACCAGTTCGTATTCAAGTTCCGTTCCTGATGGAGCCAGTATCAGGAAGTCAACTGTACCGTTGTTGTGACCCTCCCAGTCATCATCGTAATCAACTGAGAAGCTAACCCCGTTTTCAGTTGAATACTCAACATCGATGGCGTCCATCTCCTCCTGTGTTTCGCAGGTTATTGTGTAGGTAACAGCTATTTCAGGAGAATCACTACTCTGCACATGAATGTTCCCGTTGATGTTATCAACATGGACAGGATCTCCACTGGCTATGGCGGCTGTAACCGTTTCCTCCACGGTAATGTCATCCGCATAGGCTGCGAATGCAAAGAGAAATGCGGAGGTGATGACAAATGCGAATCTCATTGAACTCTCCTTTCAAGAGGGTTTTGCAGTGAGAGTATAAAAAGCTTTGCAATATTGTCAATTCAAGATTGACATATTGTAACAATTGTTTATGATATTGGATTGTCCTACAGGTCTTCCTTCTTCAACAGGGCGTGGCATTCCTTCAGCAGGTCCACTATCTCCAGGTGCTGCGGGCAGTGCTCCAGACATTTACCGCAGGCTGTACACCTGTCAGCTCTGTTCTCTTCATCAAGAAAAGCATAATGACCTTTTGCGCTTGGAAGATCGTCGTACATCTTTGCCATGTTGTAGTACTCGAACACGAAGGGAATTGCCACCCCTGAAGGACAGGGCATGCAGTACCTGCAGTCCGTGCAGCCTATCCCTGCTCTTGCTTCATAGGCACCTTTCACCTGCCTGATGGTTTCCCTCTCAGAGGAGTCGAGACATCCGGGATATGTCTCAGAAGCTATTCTGATGTTCTCCTCCACCTGTGCAGAAGAACTCATACCGCTTAGAACAAGGGAAATCTCCTCCTGGTCCCAGAGCCAGCGCAGGCCCCATTCGGCAGGGGTTCTATCCTTATTCCCATTGTGAAAGAGTTCATCTATCTCGGCGGGTGGTTCCTTTGCCAGCTGCCCTCCCCTCAGGGGTTCCATGGCGATCACAGCGAGACCTCTGTCATGTGCGTATTTAATACCAGCCGTTCCCGCCTCTTTTTCCGCATCCATATAGTTGTGCTGAACCATGGTCATGGTCCAGCTGTCGTAGTCATCGATGATCCTCTTGAACAGTGGAAACCGGTCATGAAACGAAAATCCCAGGTGACCGATAACCCCTTCGGATATCTTTTTCTCGGCCCAGTCCAGATAGCCCATGGATTTCATCTTGTCCCACCAGTCCCTCTGCAGAGCATGAAGAAGGTAGAAATCAATATGCTCAACCTGAAGCCTCTCCATCTGTGTATCGAACATGCGATCCAGATCATCGGGTTTCTCAACCAGCCAGCAGGGCATTTTAGTTGCTATGCGAACCTTCTCCCTGTAACCGTCTGCGAGAACCCGGCCCACAAAACCCTCACTGTTGTCCCTGTGGTAATTCCATGCGGTATCCAGGTAATTCACACCACTGTCTATTGCGCTTCGCACCATTCTTCTGGCATTTTCTTCATCGATCCTGCCATAGTCTTTCTCAAGTACAGGCAGGCGCATTATTCCGAATCCAAGAGCAGATGCCTCCCAGTCCAGTTTACCGAATTTTCTGTACCGCAAATCAGCTCTCCTCTTCCTGCAGTATCTTATCCCCAAGCCAGATCATGTTGGCTGCAAGGGATCCAATCGTTGACATGGCTTCAGCGTCACCTGCCACCTCACCGGGCCGAAGCCCGTATCCAACGGTCCAGTAACCGCTGCCCGGTATAATGAACTGATTCAGGTGGAAAAAGTTGTTAATGGCGTGAAAGGCCTCCACGGAACCTGCCCTGCGCACTGCAACAACAGCGGCTCCTATTTTCCTTCTGAACATTCTCCGGTTCACCATTCCCACAAGACCCGCCCTGTCAATAAGGGCCTTTATCTCGGTGGTAACATTCCCGAAGTATGTGGGCGAGCCTATCACCACCGCATTGGATTCCATGATTTTCTCTATCACCTCATTTATCACATCGTCATCGATGGCGCATTTGCCGTTCTGTCTCTTTCCGCAAAGACCGCAGGCTGCGCAGCCCCTCACCGCAACCCCTCCCAGCTGGTACCTCTCCACATCCACCCCGCCTTTCTCAAGGTGTTCACGAAGGGCATCCAGCATCATATCGGTGTTTCCATTCCTGCGGGGGCTTCCGTTAATGAGCAGCGCTTTCATCCCATTATCTCCCTAAGTTTCTATTGTTTCCGCCAGTTCTTCCAGCAGAGGGACCGTTCCCTCCTCCAGGGATTTCGCCTCTCTTAAAAGCTCTAATTTCCTGCCGGGTTCAAGCTCCTTCTCTGAAACCCCGGAAAGTCTCTGAGCTATTTCTCCGTAAACCTCACCCAGCTCCGTGGCCGGTCCTTCGATACCCGGAAAACCGGCAGCGATCTCCCTGAAGTACCCGGAGGCCATCCTCCTGCATTCAGACCAGACAGTACCGTTCCACCAGTTCCCGTGGCTGGATCCATGGCCTGCATCGACGCCCCTTATCCAGCAGTCGTAGGCCTTGATACCGCTCACCCCTCCGAAAGACTGCACGGGATTGTCCCTGAGCTGGTCAAGGGCGAAAAGAAGGCTCCTTTGTATACAGAAAGCCGCATCCAATCTTTCCACCTGGCTGAAACTGAAAAAACAGGCGTGTATCTCTTCAGCCATCTCCGTCCATGAGCCAAAGGTCAGATGTTTCGGGGGAAAGTCGCATTCCCAGGGCTGAAGGCATGTGAAGCCGGATTCGTCGTAGCCGCTTATTATCTGGTTGTCCATGTTGAGAATTGAACATGGCCTCCCCGCTGCTAGCTCACTGCGAAGGGTTTCCTCCAATTGAGCTCTGTCTCCGGGGCTACTATTTGCATCGAAGAAGCCGTGCTCCTTCATGACTATTCCGGAATTCTCAAGCAGTGCGATGAACGGCTCCATGTTCCACACATAGGGTCCGCTGGGGCACAGGTCTTCACCGATGTTCATAAGGAAGGCGTGGCCTGTTCTTCCGAAAAGCACCGGAGTGGCTATCTCGATTCCGAAAAAATCGGAAACCCCTTTGACCACACCCATGAGAGAAGTGTTCAGAGGCGGCTGTGTTATCTCCAGCCTCATGCTTTCCTCCCTTCCTGCGCCTTCAGGCGCAATGGATGGTTCATTTCAAGCAGAACTGCATTGAACATAGGCAATTCCCGGGGAATGAAAAACCGGAGGGTTGACAGCACTGTACCAGTGTACTATTACAGTAGTACAGTTTGCATGAAAGGTGGAATATGCTGAAGATCGACTCCGATTCCGCAATCCCCGTTTACGAACAGCTGAAAAGGCAGATCAAACTGGGCATCGCTTCAGGCAGATATCCCGCTGAATACAGGCTGCCCTCCATAAGAGAACTCGCCTCGAAACTCACCGTTAACCCGAACACCATTGCCAAAGCTTACAGACAGCTTGAAACCGACGGCTTTCTCCAGTCCAGAGCAGGGTCCGGCTTCTTCGTGGTTCATTCCACTGAAAAGCTGGAAGAAACAAGAAAGG
>CAZNFQ010000158.1:0-3693 GCA_964571965.1 uncultured bacterium
TGCCCAGCATGGGAAAGTGCGGCGGGTGCAGCGCACCGAGGCCCTGATCCCAGGATATCCCCAGTTCATAACCGCTGTTCGCCGAAGAAAGCCTTCCCATTTCACTCTGAGTGAGACTTCCGTTAACTGTAACCCTTGTCATTTCCCCCGGCTCATATGGAACCTGAGCCCTGAATGAGCCGCTGGGAACAGCAAGGGATGCCCTGATCAAAAAGGCGTGGTCGGTTTCTATGTCCCACTGGCCGGACCAGTCGTTAGAACCGGACACATCGGGATCCTGGGCTACGATAATGTCACCCAGCGACACAAGACCGAGAGGACCGCCGGAACCAGAGGCACTGCCATCAATGCCCCCTCCGATTATCAAATCGTTCTTTGCGATGATGGTGAGCGGATGCTGAAGCCGTTGAATGGATTTGATTGTTACCGAAGAAAAACCGTTGTCAATAATGACCACATCCACGTTGGAAAGAGCTACTGCTCTTTCGTCTCCGTTTTCAGACTGTTTGAAACGAAGTCTTTCACCGTCAAGAAGAACCCTCTGCCCTGATATCCTTATCACCCCTGAACTCTCTCCGCCGTAGGCAATGCCCCGGAAATACTGCGTCATTCTGGTGAAATCTATTGGAGGGGCATTCGGTCTCCAGAACGGGCTTCCCTGTCTGTGTCTGGAATATGGTCTTACCCAGATGGAACTGCCGTCCGGGTGCGGTACATCGCTCAAACCCGCATCGCCGAACTGAAAGCCTCCCTGGGAAGTGGTGGAAAACATCTCTCCGCTGGGGTCGTCGGTGGAATCGGGAGTGTAGCTGGAAAAGCATATGACTCCGTTGGAATGAATGGACCCGTTCACCGTTCTGCCATCTGTGAAGAAACCGCTTCCAATGCCTCTGTCAGTAAGAAGAGCATAGCTGGATGGATAGGCTGGGGCGGCTCCTGCGAAAATATCCATTGTGATTCCGCCGGCGATTCCCCTGCTTCTGATCTGAACTGCGCCGTTACTCAATGGCCCGCCGGATGAATTCAGAGGATCGATGACAACAAGGGCCCTTCCACCGCCTGGAAGAAGGGTCCACCCGGAACTGTCTGCCTCCATCTCGAGAATTATCGGTTCTCCCGCCGCGGGTTTTTCGTCCAGGGACTGAAGGTAGTGAAGAGCCAGAGCCACACCGGCTTCGGCCCTGGTAAGGGCACGAGCTCTGCTGGTTGTATAAATCATGGTTCTTGAGTTCATGGCAAAATAGGTGTAGGCAACACCCACAAGCAGGAACATAACGGTGGCGATTACAACCACCGTAGCAAGAATCGCGCCTCTTCTACCTTCATTATCCCCGTACATATCAGTAATACGGGTGCAAACCGTTGGTTACCCAGCCCTCAAGCATATCCGGAACATCATCGAACATCACATTGTTCCAGTTGGCTGTGGTTGGGAAGAATGGCGGGTGCATGGTAAGGAGCCTGGGGTCGAAATACACCGAGATATCGAAGCCCGCGGTGGGAGTACCGGTATACCCTTCCTCCTGTATCATGTATCCACCCAGAAGAAGAAATTGACACTGGGTTGCGGGTTGCGAATAAATTTCAGCCTTGAGCTGACCGTCAAGCGATACCAGGACTGCGTCGTATTCGAAGCTGCTGTTCGTGTTGATCTCATAGCCGGCCCATGCCGGTTCGGGAGAGTCTGGATCGTCTGCGATTATCATATCTCCATACACGGAAAGAAGCCCCAGGATTATTCTGTTGTCAGGGTCCTCCAGATCACGGTTTGCATAGGTAAGGTCACCGGACATGTACAGGTCACCCATCATTCCGATTGTAAGCGCCATGTCGAAGGGATCAGACGTGTCACCCCTCAGGTACACCCTTTCACCGGGATTTTCTATCCAGATAGCAGGTTTATCAAGCGTTGAGAGGTCATACACCGTTTCAGCTCCATACTCATCATACATGATGGTTAATGTGCTGTCGCCTCTAAGAATCATCCTGGAACCGTCTGTTATATCCGTTGGAACAATGAGTTCCAGCCCCCCGTTCCGAGCGGCGGTTCTTATGCCCTCCCAGTTCAGCTCATCTGGGCCGAATGGAATGGGATCCGCTCCCATTTCGAAGTAAGGAGGCCCCATTAACAGCCTGTTGTAGGGCTGCATCTGAAGGTTGCCAGCCGCAGGAGTGGTTTCATGGCTACCCCCTGCTCCGGTTCCGTAGACGTAGTAGTCGGAAGTAAGCTGAAGGCTGTAAAAGAACGGATCGTTCTCGTGGGTTGGGCTGCTGCTGTAAATACAGATTGGGCCGTTTGCATAGAAAGGCCCGTCAAACCTGTAGCCGTCTGCGTAGTAGCCGTCGGTACTGGGGTCGTCCATGAACACCGAAAAACGGGCCAGGTTCTCGGGCATGACGATGGCATTCATACCGTAGGTTTCTCTGGTGGTTCCAGGCACGTTGGCTATGCACCTTATCATGAAAGCATTGGCATTGGTCACGATAGTGTTATCGTTGTTTGGGTCAACAGTTACGTATACACTTCCCATTCCTCCGGGAAGATCTTCATATGCCCCCGGTGTACCAAGGATAGGAGTGGGCGCTATACCAACTGGAAGCTCCGCTCCTGCAACCAGCATGTGCGTTGCCAGGTTGACTCCGGCTTCAGCGCTGAGTTTTGCCTGAATTCTGTCCCTTGTCCACATATGCGAACTGGCGTTTTGTTTGATGTACGTATACAGAGCACCTGTCAGCACAATAAGGAACATTGCCGATATTATTACCAGTATCAGTGCTGAGCCCCTTCTTTTTGAACAGCTCATATCGTTCCTCCTATATCGTTCGGCCATAGAAGCCTACGTTGTCAATGTTCCAACCGCCCTTTTCAGCAAACACACCGCTGTCGAGAAGGAACCTTATGAAGAAGTAGTTTTTACCGTCAGATATGCCATCCTCGAAGAATGTAGTCAGGTTAAGCACATGGTTTTCCCAGATGAGGTCATCGTAGTTGCATTCCTGAACGGTAATCCAATCTCCTTCATCCGTCGGGGGTGTGGTGGTGTCGGTGAAGACAATCTGAATTCGTGCGAAGTCATTGAAGGATCGTCTGAGGCACCTGTCATAACTCATGGATACGGTGTCGTAGGCTGCTGCTTCAGAGAGGTCGTAGGGGCAGGAGCGAATCCAGTTCCATGCCATGGGTCTGTAATAACCGTCGTCGGTAAGGTCGTTACCTGCAATGCTGTTCTGATTGCTGGCAAGAAGCTCCGGATCCACATCCGGGGTGAAAATCGGAGCTCCGATCTCCCAGTCGTCCTCAGTTCCTCCATGAACCCATGAAACATCACCGGAAAAGCCCAGTTCTTCCAGTGTATAGATCGCTTCGAAGTCGCCGTACATAGAATTGAAGGCAAGGGGCATAACCGTACTGGTTGCGGCGCCGGCATCGAAGACGTACCGGTTGCCATGATCCAGAAGTGAAACCATTAATGCAGGCTTCACGTCTGCAACCGAAAGGTTAGTGGGATCCGCCGAAGCGGAAGTGGCCCACCTGGCCATACCGGTAACTGATTCGGCCACCCACTCGTACCCTGTAACAGGTCCCGTCTGATTCATCTCGAGTTTTACCAGCAGGTTCGTTCCATCTGGCAGAATGAAGTCATCTGTGAGATCTACCTGCACCCAGTCGCCGCTGGGGTTGGGAGGGATGGC
>CAZNFQ010000159.1:0-3662 GCA_964571965.1 uncultured bacterium
GTTTAACGTCGGCCACTGAGAGGTTAGTGGGATCTGCGGAAGCTGAGGTGGCCCACCTGGTCATGTCCGATACCGATTCCGCCACCCATTCATATCCTGTGACAGGACCGGTCTGGTTCATTTCCAGTTTCACCAGGAGATTGGTTCCGTCGGGCAGTATGAAGTCGTCTGCCAGGCTCACCTCCACCCAGTCGCCGCTGGGGTTGGGAGGGATGGCATAGGTGCCTGCAAAGGTCAGTTCACCCTTGTTCCATTCGCCGGAACCGGAGAAAACGTCTGCTGTCACTCCACCCAGCCAGATGTCCACAGTGTCGAAGAGCCATGAACCGCCTGCTGTTACAGGCTTGAAACCGATGGACTGGATAGCCAGACCCTGGATGATGCATGTTGCCTTGAAGTCGTCGAGACTCCAGCCGTTATTGGTTACACTTACTCCTGAATGGAGCATGAATCTGAACTTGACGCTCTGACCCACCTGGCCTGAAAGATCCAGGACTATCTCCTGCGTGACAATGGAGCCTGTAAACGCCCCGTGGCCATCATATGTGGCGTTGTAATAAACCGTTTCGAAGGGCTGCCATGTAGCTCCGCCGTTAGACGATACCTCAATCCAGCCGTAATCGGCACCAGCTTCAAAGAAATACTGGTGGTTAAATGACAGTTCAGCATTGGTAGCCCCCGCGGGTATGGAAAACTCCGGGGTTTCAAGCCAGCAGTCGGTACTGTTGCTATAGTGGTTCGGATCATTTGCATGGAGGGTCCACCTGTGATCACCACCCACGCTCTCAAGGAGCCAGTCGTCGATTCCTCCTGTGGTAACAGGACCATGGTCCCAGCCTGGAAGAGAGTACACTTCTTCAATGGTTCCTATCTCGAAATCTCTCCAGTGCATTCCGTAGGTATCCCAGGGACCCAGCCCGTACTGGCTGAGTGCGATTCCATAATCAGAGGTAAACGGAGCTGAGAGGGCAATTGCCTCATCGTCGAGGTCAACCCCGATCCTCTGCCAGTCTGACCCTGAAGATGGTACACCAACCCTGTCCAATGAAAGGCTTGTATTATCTGCCAAGATCAAAACATCGTCGAAACTTATTCCGTCTGATGCTGTTGCACTTGTAGCCGTTTCATTGTCGTACTGGCTGAATATTACGTAGATAGTGGATGGCATGACACCCGGAGGGGTGAAGGTGTACTCTCTGTCATACCACTGGCCGTTAGTATAAGACTGCGGACTGAGAAGCATATAGTCCTCGATATCATCATCGATATCATTGCCCAGACTCCAGCCCACATAGTCGCCGCTCTTGGTAGATGAGTTGTAGCTATTGTTCTCATCCTGATGATCCGACATTCGGAAGTAGACAGTAATAGGGGTTCCAGATGGAAGGGTGGAAGTGTCAACCTCGATTATCATTCTTGCTCTTCCGTAATTGCCGTCGATTCTCGTATCAAGGGTTACGAAGGAAGTGGAGTTGTTCCAGCCGGGAGAGTGAATCCTGTGACGCCCGTACAGGTCACCCCAGAATTCCACGTCACCGTTTCCCAGAACAAGGGTTTCGAAGTCCTCACTCACCAGTTCCGTAGTTGAACCCGAAGATGAAAACAGGAACACGCCATCTTCGGCGTTTATTGTTTCATTATTTCCCTTCCAGCTGTCAACAGTGATGTAGATATCGTCGGACAATTCGCTGTAAGCGGAAAGATCGACGGAAGCGGCAGCTATATTCCGGTCGAAGGCACCGGAAACCAGCCTGTCAGTTTCAAGGGTGTTGTCTCCAAGGCGGGTGATCTGCCCGGAGCCTGTGGAAATAGTATTCCAGAGCATTTCAGGAGTGCCGCCTGTAATGAAATCGGTGTAGATGGCGGTGGAGTCGGGAAGCATCATGCCACCTTCCAGGTCATCCTCCCAAAGAGTAAGGTTAAGATCACCCGGGGAATCTCCCTCGAAGGTTTCCATGGTTATTTCATCACCGAGAGGGGGCCCACTTCCCATGGAGCCAAAGCCCCATAGAATGACCCAGTACAGGAACGGATCTCCTTCTTTTGCACTGTGAAGGCTGAACTGGGGTGCACAGTAATGAATCCTTCTGGCAGAGGGTAGGTCTTCGTTCATAACAGAAACACCGGATAGGGTGTCTAATCCGGTTCCCACGAATGCGGTTACCAGTTTTACGTTCAGGCCTGTATGGAGTGAATCGAGAACTGTAACCACCCCTGTGGTATCCGAGTCATAAATATCGAAGAAGAGGCCTGATGGATTGAGATAGGGCACAGCCTGGTGGATGGTGTGATTAACAATGATCTTTTTCATGGGGCAAATGGTGCCGGTCACTTGGTAGCAGTCGCCGGCCATATTGAAAACCTCAACGGCATCATTGGGATCCAGGACTATGATGGGAATAGGCAGCGATTGAAGGAACAATACCATGGTAGAATGATAAAAGGAGCCAGGTATATCCCTTAGAATCACCAGATCTATCTCGATACTGTCGTAATCGAAGGTTAAAAGTTCATCATCGGTAAGCATGTAAACTTCGTGGCCCCAGCCTTCCAGTTTTGAATAAAGGGCCTGCTGATCTACTGTGATACTGTCTGCGATGTTCTCGATTATCGTACCCGGGGTTTGCTGCGGAAGGTAAAACAACGGGTCGAAATTGTGCTGAACTCCAAGGTTCATCGGGGTAACCACCGTCTGCATCACCGTCTGATAAACATCGCCCATGTAGGTGTCCTGCAGGGTGAGTTTCACTCCGATGTGCCTTACGGCATCCATATCTCCGGAGCTAAGAGGTTCGGACAGTAGGTCGCCCTGGGAGTTGAAGTAGTTGAAACTTACCTCTATTATCTGATCTCCGACGATTCTGTTCAAGGACGCGTCGTCGGTTATCCTGGCAACATTCAGGCTGGTGTCCCCAAAAATATTTCTGTGGTCGGTATCGGACAGAATGCTGTTTCCATCAAGGTCTGCGTAGAATTCGAATTGGGTATCAGAGGCAACTTCCACGGGATGCCACTGATCTTCATTCCATCCTCCGTAGGGCATGTAACCGGCATAGCGGATCTCATCTGTGATCGCTTCCAGAGCCAGCCGGCCTGTGGTGGCCAGCTCGTTCTGCCTTCTGGCGAAGTTGAATTGCTCGGTGCCTTTAACGAAGAACATGTAAACGGCGGCGAACAGTACTCCGAGGATACCGATGACGATCATCAGTTCGATCAGAGACATTCCTGAATTATTCGAGCGCTTCTTCATCCTGCTCACCTCCTTTAAAACAACGTGCTGAGGTCAAGACTGTCAGCCCCCTCGACACCTGTCCAGTTGATTCTGCACATTACGTGCTTGGCTTCGGGATACTCATCATAGGGAGTGTCGATCCAGATACGGCGGGTGAAACCCTCTATGGTTTCAGCAGACTGCCAGCCGTCGGACATGGAAAGCACATCTTCCGTTCGAAGCATTTCGATACCTTCCCGACAGATCTCCAGTGCCCTGGTCTGATCATCCATCTGATCCGACAGCTTGATCATGTGCATGAAGAAAAAGGCGATTCCTGTAACGACAATTGCGAGAATGATGGAGGCAATTACCACTTCTATCAGAGTGAAGCCTCCTTCCCGCTTTCTGTTAATGACTCTCATCATTTCTCCCGTCTGTTAGAATTTTC
>CAZNFQ010000160.1:0-3630 GCA_964571965.1 uncultured bacterium
ACCAGAAGATCGATGTAGGATCTTCTTGCGCAGATAAGCCAGCTGCCCCTTGAGCACAGGGGTCCTTCCAGAACGGCACCGAAACCTGACATGCTAATGTCAACCTGACCGTCGAGTTCCTCTCCGTTACCCTGCCTTATTGCGATTTCCATTACAGATGAGAGCCGATTGCCGAAGGAGGGTGAAAAACCCCCTGCAGAAAACTTCACCTCACTTATCAAGTCGGTGTTTATCAGACTGAGACCGCCTCCTGTAGTTCCCTGACGGGGAAAGTGGTTAATGTTCGGAATTCTCATTCCGTCAACATAAACTCCGTTTTCAGACGGATTTCCTCCCCTGACTGCCATACCGTTGTACTGGTCGTCTATTCCGTTAACCGAAGGCAGAGCCGTTATCACCCTGGAAACATCACCGGCTGAACCGGGTGATCTCCTTACCTGCTCCCCGGAAAACTCCATTCTGCTCACCGGTTCGCCCGGATCCGAACTGAAGTAGTCCGGCGTAACGTGTATCACACCCCCGTCAACTACTGAATAGAGAAGTTCAACGTTTTGAGAAGTGATCCTGCCCGGTCTGACTATCACATCCGGGAAAGATCTGGGATGAAACCCCACACTTGTGACCCTGAGGATATACGAGCCGGCGGTCACATTCTGTATCACGAACCGGCCTTCAGAGTCTGTTATCCCTCCCTTTTCCGTACCCTCAAGTACCACGAAGGCTCCGGGAACAGGCGTGAGAGTGGCATCTGCCACCACCCTGCCGGAAACTGATCCCGATAGCTGCTGCGCAAAGCATTCCAGAGATAAACAGAGAACTATCGCATAAACCGTTTTCATGTTGCTCCCTTGCATTTCAGATTTTTCAATCGTATGATTCAATCATGTGATTAAAATACAGCATCAGAGATCTCTGTCAACCTTCTTGCCGACTGGCCTGATTCTGCTTAACTTAGGAACCGGAACAGGAGGGGATTTGAGCGGAACAGATACAGCAGAGCGAATAATCACTGCCGCTGTTGGAATCATCAACGGTCATGGGACCGATGCAGTCACCACCAGGCGCATAGCAGCTGAAGCAGGTGTTAACATCGCAGCGGTGAACTACCATTTCAAAAGCAGGGAGAACCTTATCAAACAGGTTCTCCATATGACCCTTTCTCACCTTTTCGATGATTGGAACATGATACTGACAGAAGGTGAACTGACACTGTCTGAACGGGTTTACTTCCTTCTTGACTACATGATGGAGGGTATTTCAAGATTTCCCGGCCTCACCAGGTCCTACATGTTCGACCCTGCAGTGAGTGATTACACCAGAGAACAGTTCACGAAGCAACTGGGTAAAGTGATCCATTCCCTTGCTGAAACAGAAGAGATGAAGCTGGCAATCGGCCAGGCTGTAAGCAGTGTGCTTTCCACTGCGGTAATTCCTGAGGTTTTCACAAGCCTCGTGGGGGGAGAAATATCTTCAGAGGTATCACGGAGAGCCTTCATTCTGCCAGCTGTAAACAGAATTCAGGGGCTCAGTCTCGAGATATCACTTCCCTTTCTCAACCGAATGGAAGCCATGAGAGAAAAAGCATTCAAAGAATAGGGCCGCGGTTTTCACCACGGCCCCTTCTCTGCTGAAATTGATCTACTCGAAGGAAGCGATAGATTTCCTGATTATCTCCACGCACTCCATGAGCTGCTCCTCCGTAATCACAAGAGGAGGAGCAAAGCGGATGATGTCTCCGTGGGTGGGCTTTGCCAATAGACCGTTCTCAGCCATTTTCAGGCACACGTCCCAGGCTTCCTTGCCGTTCTTCGGTTTGATGATTATCGCGTTGAGAAGACCCTTGCCCCTCACCAGGGAAATCATGTCAGACTTGATGGCTCTGAGTTCTTTTCTGAGCACTTCTCCAAGGCGGTTGGCCCTCTCAGCAAGTTTCTCTTCTCTTACAACCTCCAGGGCTGCAATAGCCACCTTGGCAGCCACCGGATTGCCGCCGAAGGTGGAACCGTGCTGACCTGGTTTGATGTTAAGCATGATTTCATCATTCGCGAACACCGCAGAAACTGGATACATTCCCCCGCTTATGGCTTTGCCGAGAATAAGGATGTCGGGCTTCACGTTCTCGTAGTCGCAGGCGAGGAGTTTGCCGGTTCTTGCTATGCCGGTCTGCACCTCATCGGCGATGAACAGCACATTGTTCTTTCTGCAGAGATCTCTTGCGCAGGCAAGATACCCCTCATCCGGAACGTAAACCCCGGCTTCTCCCTGAATGGGTTCCACAAGGAATCCCGCAACATTGGGGTCTTCCAGGGCCTTCTCCAGGGCTACTGCATCATTGTAGGGAATTCTCACGAATCCGGGAGTGAAGGGTCCGTATTCACTGTAGGCATCGGGATCGTTCGAGAAGGAAACGATGGTTGTGGTTCTTCCGTGGAAGTTGTTTTCACACACGACTATCTTTGCCTGGTCCTTCTCTATCTTCTTGTTGATGTAGGCCCATTTGCGGCAGAGCTTGATGGCGGTTTCCACTGCCTCGGCTCCGGTGTTCATGGGAAGCACCTTGTCGAAACCGAAATACTCGGTAACGTACTTCTCGAAAACTCCCAGAACATCATTGTGGAATGCGCGGCTGGTGAGAGCAAGTGTCTCTGCCTGGTCCTTGAGCGCTTTCACTATCCTGGGATGACAGTGCCCCTGGTTAACAGCTGAGTAGGCGGAAAGGAAGTCGTAGTATTTTTTCCCCTCCACAT
Organism: uncultured bacterium; assembly: GCA_964571965.1. Classification (GTDB taxonomy): domain Bacteria; phylum Fermentibacterota; class Fermentibacteria; order Fermentibacterales; family JCC-6; genus Sabulitectum. The sequence goes on from CAZNFQ010000160.1 coordinate 2,748, forward strand.
CCCAGACGTGAACACCTTCGCCTCTGCTGAGAACAACTGGAAGCGGGTGGTAGTTATGGGCGCCGTATCTGTGCTCCAGTTCAATAGCCTGTTTCGATGTGATCTTCTCTGTGCTCATGGCATCATCCTTTACATGAATTCACCGTCAACACCGGGGAGGACCGCCGATACTCCAGCGCAAGCCTGACGGGAAGAGTTTCCGTTTAAAAAAGCCTGCGGCGGTCTTAATAAAGAATTTCAGCGGGGAATATAAACTCTTGAACCCCGTATGCCACAGAGATTATGCCCTGCCCTCCTCTGACCTCTGAAAAGCAACCCGAACGGTGAGGATCAATCCCCCCATTGTTGCTGCTGTATAGCTTGCCGTATGCATCCAGAGGGCGGCCATGTATCTGGGCTGTCTGGATGATGAGATCACATCGGTCATCCCTTTTAGGAATGGTAACTCTCCGTATTTGACAAGTTCGTACCCGGTAAAGCCCATAACCACTGATGCTGCACCGCAAACGGTAAACAGAATTCCCAGAGGTTTTACAAGAGAAGATGGACTTCGCCTGTTTCGAGAGCCGATTCTTCCAGAGGACGCAAGCAGAACTCCGAGGATCAACCCCACCCACCAGGTGGAATTCACTCCCCAGGCTATTCCCATCAGCGTTGGAGAAGTGGAATGTATGAGCGCTCTGTGCCCGATGGTGAAATACTCTTCACTGACCCTGGCGCTTATCTGGTTATGCAGAACTCCGAATAGAATGGAAGAAACCATGCAGAGCAGAATTATCAGTACGACTTCCTTCATGAACTCCTTCTTCGTGCCCGGGTTTTCACGAAAACGCTGAGCTCAACTGCATTTGGCGCGATAGCGACAAATGTCAGTTTGCAGCGA
>CAZNFQ010000161.1:0-3608 GCA_964571965.1 uncultured bacterium
AAGGCAAAGGGCAGCCTTTCCGGCTGCCCTTCCCTTCTAATCTTGCCCTACAGGTTTATGCCTATAGTTGGTAACCAGTCGTACAGAAGGAACTGGATTCGGCCGATAAGGAGGCTTATTCGACCCATGACGGTAAAGCCGAAGGTGGCTCCGAAACCAACCATGATAACCCAGATACCTATCTTGGAACCTGTTCCGAAGAACGGGCCCTTGTGCGGCTTGCTGAAGAAGAAGTAGATGAGAGCAGCGAGTGTTCCCGTAACCATGATGATGTTACCGAGGACTATCTCCCACGGAACACCTGCCTCATAGAGAGGAATGAGGGTAGCTTCAAGCTGCCTCAATACCTGTGCCTTCATGGAAAGAGGGAAACCAACACCCATGCTGGCACCCATTATGAAGGCCATGGGGTATCTGCTCAACCAGGCAACCTTAGGGAAGAACCTGGTAATGTAGAGCAGTCCAAGCGTTGCAGGAATCAAAAGGATCCATGCACCTGGCTCACCATTTTTCAGCGGTTGGATCAACCTGGGGTCAAGAACCCTGGTATAAATTATCACCACTGAATACCCGGTTGATATTCCCACAACCAGATGTTCAGCAAGACGGTAAAGAGGGTTTTCCTTGTAGAGGAAAGAGTATATGCCAATGGTGAAAATGGCAGCGACCCAGATTCCTATGGTTTCGATGGACATGGTCTACCTCCTTCCCTTGAGTTTTGTCTGCTTGTTGAATCCACCGGCGAAGAAGGCAATATTGCCCAAGATAACAAGGAAAATAATTAGAAGATGCGCAATGGACTGAACATCCATACCTATGAACGCAGCGCCTGGTTCGTAGGCGTAACCATTCTCCATGAGAAGGGTTTCATACTCGGCGGCTCCACGGAGCCCGCCCATCTGACCGATTGTCTGACCAGATTGTATGTAGATGTAGTAGTCCGTTGCCATAACGGCTGTTACACCGAAAGCAACAGGAAGACCTATCTTCTCCCTTCCGTATGTTATCCACCAGGTGCATGCAGCAGATCCGGCGTTGGTCACTGCAAGGTCAATATCTCTCAGACTTTTATGTTCCTGATACATTGGCATTTCAATCACGGGATTTCCTGCAACGTCCTGAGGATACTGAGAGATTATTGAGTTTGTCATCCCGAGAATGACAAGGCTGAAATAGGGCAGGTAACCGAGGAAAGCAAGGTCACGACCCTCGAATACCCAACCTGCGGAACTCTCATCGAGAGTATTACCCCGGGCCTCCCAGGCCTCTTGAATTTCCGCCCTGTCGGTAAGACCCTGAGCACGAAGCTCCGACCATTCCTCCCACCTGACAAGTGTGAAGTATCCGGGGGTTTCAGGGTTGGTAAGGTGATCAATACCCATTGAGGCAAGGCCCTGACCAAGAGGTGAAAGGCTAGTGATGAAAACCGGGATGTTCCGTGCAAAGGCATGGCGCAGCACAGCCTCTCCCATGGGCTGGTTTTCAGCGGCAGTGCCTGGATCAAAGTCGAACCCCACAAAAATAGCATTGCGGTGGTCGAGGTTCTCTATATAGTCGTATATGGAGATCACTTCCTGAGAGGGAAGAACGGGAAGCCCCAGGGGAGTAAAGAAGGGGATGATGCAGGCAAGACCGATAAGAAGGAATATCCATCGCCTGTCCAGGTTCAGCATTTTTTCCCAGATGTTCATACCCACCCCCTAACTTCCGGCTCCGCCGAGCCAATTACGCTCGACGCCGAAGATGATCTTAAGCTGTGTTGCAAGCATCCCGAAACCAACACCAAGTGCAATTGCCCTCTTGGCTGCTGTGTTGGGATAACGGAGTATCCAGAGACCTATCTTAGGGAACCAATCACCGATGAGCTCCCCAATTGGAACCTGGCCAAGCATTACCACAATAGCAGAAACAAGAAGCAGCGAGGCAAGGGCAGATTTGGCTCTGAATGCCCTGAAAGCTGCGCTTGCTATATAGAAGGCCAGCAAACTGAACATGGTTGACTGTATAGGAACCTGGATGTTCAGGTAGGCAAAATCGAAAACACCCGGAGATGTTCTGGTTCCACCCATACTTTCAGTTATTCCTCCACCCATGCTTTGAGGAAGCAGAAGAGCAAAGACTGGAATGAGATAAAGTGGCAAAAGAACAGCCCAGCTATAGGGCCAGTTCTGAGCCTTTCTTTTGATTTTGTGACTGTGAAGTCTTGTTAGACTTCCCACACCAAGCAGGAGTGCAAATGCCCCGATTACGGGGACCCACTCGGTGTAGCGGTCAAACAGTGTCTGCGAGTACTGGTGGGGAATGAAATACTGAATAATGAACAGTATTCCGCCCACCATGACTATCGCAAGAGGTACGGATCTTTTCATTTAGTCCTCTCCTTTCAGGTGGGCTAGTCTATTATAGGCATGGTTACGATCTGTTTCAGCCAGGCCAGTGTTTCTGTGCCTGCGATCAGGTCTGTAAGAGAGAGTAAGACTCCTAGGGTAATGATCACCATGATGATACCCTTGCAGGCATCCTGTCCCTTAATGGATCCGAGCTGTTTTGGTTCACGCCCCAGGTAAGCGCTTGCGGCGTAGAGTTCCTCTCCGATCAGCGTGTAATCACATGTTGTGATGAAGAATGGAAGCTGGGTTACAGCATCTGTTCCCGCTATCTGAATAGCGCCTGAAAGTGAACCGGTTTCAGCAAGGATCAGTGATTCGGCCCAGAACATGCCCAGGTAGAAGTTGGTTGCCGGTTTCTCTCTCATCATTATACCGTTAACACCTGCCACGAAAGCAAACTGGCTGTCGGTAAGGAAGAAAACGCTGTCTTTCTCGAAGGCATCAGGTCTTCCAGCTTCCAGATAACCCTGTCTTACCGTTTCTTCAGCAATGGTGTAGACGATTGGGTCACGGTTAGGCACAAGAAGAGGTGTCTGATACTCGGCAACCTTCTTGGCAACCCTTCCCAGAATGGTAAGACTTGCAATTGTGGCCACGTCACCGATAGAACTAAGACCGGGTACATAGAGAATGGGCTTGCCCATCTCAGTGGCACGGCCGATGGCCTCGTCGATTGCCTCTATACCTGCAATAGGTCTGAGGTACATCTGAATGCCCCTCTGGGCGGCATGGAAGTAGAAAAGAATTAGGGCCAGGAAAAGAAAACAACCCACAAGAACCCGAACTTTGCCTGTGTGGAACCACTGGTTCGAGGATGTTTCCTGGGCAACGGTGACTTCGCTTTTTATCTCGGCACCGTTAAGGTACATGGCGGCAACCTGGTATTCGTACTGAACACCGGGCTCTACGGGATAGTCTGGGTCATAGCCGTCGGTAAAAGCGGTACCTTCACCTGTGGGGATGAGACCAACCTGTGTGAATTCCTGATCTCCCTGAACCCTTCTGTAAATGGCGTAGCCGAGGAATGTTTCGTTGGTGGCTTCGCTGCCGGGTTCGAATGTAACGGCCAGGGCGTCACCGGCATCGTTCGGCCAGTCGGACACCTGAATATTGCCCGGAGGAACCATTCCCCCGCCCTGGATGGACGCAGTTGTTGACGCAGCGTCCGACGGTTCTGCGGGCATGTCTTCCTGCAGCACTTCGGCCGGCTGCTCAGCA
>CAZNFQ010000162.1:0-3542 GCA_964571965.1 uncultured bacterium
GGAGGTGGCGGTATGCTTGCCAGGATTCAGAAATGGGGAAACAGCCAGGGGCTCCGCCTTACTAAGAACCTGCTGGCTGATGCACAGTTTGAAGTTGGCGACGAAGTGGATATAAGAGTGGAAGACGGCATCATCATTATCAGACCAGCTCGCAGCATCCGAGGAAGCCACAGGCTGGAGGACCTTGTTGCGGAAATTCCCGAGAATTACCGGACAGGCGAGGTCGAATGGGGCAAGCCAGTTGGCGGGGAGGTCTGGTAAGTGGCTGATTATGTGCCGGTTCAGGGTGACTTCATCACCCTTTCATTCGATCCGCAATCCGGTCATGAGCAGAAAGGGCGGCGCCCTGCCCTGGTGATAAGCAGGGAACTCTTCAACCAAAGCACCGGCATGGCTTTAGTATGCCCGGTTACCAGCACTGCGCGGGGCTTCCCTTTTCATGTGCCGATCCCTGTGAACAGCAGGATTACCGGTTTCATCATGGTCGAGCAGGTTAAGTCGGTTGACTTCCGCAGCCGTTCCGCCAGGCTGATAGAACACGGCAGCACTGAGCTGCTCTCTGAAGTTTTGTCCATACTGGATGCCTGCGTCTATTAGATGGTCCGGCTGCTTTTTCGTATGATGTGCTGAATGACCATGGGTTGCGGTATTCTTTGTAACTGTTGGCATGTTTTTCACGGGAGGACAGTTTGATCTCACCAAAGACGAATCTGCAGTCTCCCTGCCTTTGCGGCTCGGGGAGGAAATACAAGAACTGCTGCTGGCCGGTTGAGAAAAGAACCTACGCCATAGCCAGAAGAGCAGTGGCGGATGCCCATCAGGCGCTTTTCTCGTATGCCCTCAGGAACCACGAAGACCTGCTTGATAGGGTTACCCGGGAGTACTGCAGAAAGCTTCTGAAGCAGTACGGTGAATCGGCGGTGGAGGATTTCAGGGAGGGTCTTTCCGGGCTTGTGGAGATGAACACAGCGGATTCCTTTGTCAGCGACTTCAGGCTGGAAGACGGCTCCTCTGTGATAGATCTGTTCCTTGAGGAATCGGGAGATTCGCTTCACCCCGCGGCTCGGGAGTTCCTTAAGAACTACAGGGACACTGCATGTTCACTTTATGAGATAACCAGGGTGGTCAGGGGCAGCCACTTCGAGGTTTACGACATTCTTTCCAGAAGGAATCTGGTGGTAAGCGATGTTTCCGCCTCGGAGACACTGGAAAGATGGCAGCTGTACTTCTTCAGGCTGGTGGAGTGCAACGGTGAGAACCTCATGGCCGCCCTGCAGCTGAATGTTCCCGGAATGTACCTTGACTATGTTGAGCGAGTGCTCCGCCGGGAAAAGGAGAAGCGTGGTAAAAGCCTCACCTGGTCACGGTTCCTGAAGAAGAATTGGACCCTGCCTCCGCAGCTGTGGTCGGAGGTAGTGGGCAAACCGTTTGACCTCTCGTCTATGCGGAACACCGACGGGGAGAAGATCAGCCCGGTCACCACCACATACACCCTCCTTCCCGGAACCCGGGCCCGGGTCATGGATGCCCTGGAGGCCGTTCCCAATGTGGACTTCTGGGATGAGAACTCCTTCTCCATTATAGAGGAAAGACCCGGAGGCCAGCTGGACACGGTGAGTATCGCAGGGGGCACCTTCACTTCCGAAACGGTGTTCGAGGTGTTCACAAATTCCGTTGAAAGGTGCGAAAGGGTCGAAAGGATACTGAGAAAGCATCTTGCCGGGCTCCTTTCATCCGTGGAAAGAAAGCATGAGGAAATGAACATCTCCAAGTTCAGGAAGCCAGGAGAATCTGGGCCTTCCCCTGGTGAAGAAGCTCCTGAGATCCCCCCTGAGATGCTGCAGCAGGTTTACAGGAAGGTTTATGCCAACTGGAGCAGCCAGCCCATTCCCCTCCTGGGGAACATCACCCCGAAGGAGGCGGTTAAAACCCCCCAGGGGCGGAAGAAGGTGATAAGCCTGCTGAAGTCCTACGAAGTAACACCCAGCGGGCAGAAGGTGGACCTCTCGTTCCTTTGGGAAGAGGTGGGTCTTAAGAGGCCCGACTGACATACTCGCCCCAAAAAAAGCAGTGAACGGTTTTCGCCTGCCCATGAAATCGCTTTGTAAGTTTTTATGTATCAATACTTGGCAATTTTAATCTCAGAATGCGAAATTTTCGATCTCCGGATGTGAGATTGCCTTATCCCTCCAGGCTGGCTGTTCTTATTGTCTTCATGCCATACTGTTACAGAGATTCTGGCTGATTGTCAGTTGCATTTCCAATCAGCCAGTTATTGTGATGCTGAATACTCAGATGTGTTCTGTTACAGCCCCTGCGATACCGGCAACTTCTTCGGCTACGATCCCTCTGTGGCAGATGTCCGGGTTTGCCTCAAAGCACAGCAGAACCACACTGCTGCCCTCTTCAACCAGTTTAGCAATTGCTCTGAGCTCTTCCTGCCTTTGGGGCAGGGATTCAGTGCGGTACCAGTGGAGGAGTTCCAGGTAATCTTCCCTGCACCTGAGGTTCCTTCTCAGTTTCGACTCAATGCCCAGTTCCGGTATGTGGATGTACCCTATGCCCACTTCTTCCAGGGCCGCCTTCAGGGCTGTTCCGCCGAAACCCCTCTTACGGCTCATGGGGTTCCTGCGAACATCAACGAGGATGCTGATCCCTTTGCTTTTCAGCTTTTCCAGGAACCCTTCAATTCGTGTTCCCTGGTAACCGGCTGTTCTAACAGTATTTGCCATATCGTTCTCGTGGAGGATCGGTTATCAAGTGGCGAACCCGGCCTGTTGCGCCGCGCTGATCTTGTGGGGCTCCTTTGGCTCGAAGAATGAAGCATCGTCCACCGAACCGAAGAGCTTCCAGTATCCCTCGGGCCAGTCTTCCCGCAGCAACCTCTGAACCAGTTCCTCCACCCACTGTGAGACGCTTATTCCACTGATGGAAACGGCTTTCTCTAAGATTGCAGCGGTCTTCTCATCGAGATGTATCGAAATCCTGGGCATCCATTTCCCCTTTCACCTGTGATGGTAATATGTTTGCTTTCTGATGAAACCCCCTGAAACACCCGGGAATGGAATTGGTTCAGCTCCGCGACGGAGAACGGCCACAGCCTATGGTGAAAATATCTTCCTGCAAGTGAATCTCCCGCCTGCCTGAATGTGTCCATTCGTGCGCTTCCGGTAACGAGGATCGAAGTCCCCGGGTGCCTCGTGTCATACACACCCTTAAGAAAACGCTTCCATTCGGGCATCTTATCAATCTCGTCGAAGACGATCAGATCGGCGTCCGCCGGCCAGCTCTGACGCTGAATGGCCTGCGCGTCGGGAATACTGTCGCAGTTGAGATAACAGGGCCTTTTGAAGTGTTCCCCGGCAATTTCCCTGGCAAGCCATGTTTTACCCACCTGCCTTGGCCCGGTAAGAAGCACGATCTTCTTCCGGAGATCCTCAACGACGATCTCTTCAATGTGTCTTTTCATAATGGCAGTTTTGCAACACTTTGCGGATTTGTCAAGGCAATTCCGCAAAGTCCTTCAGTTTTGCCGGTCTTCA
>CAZNFQ010000163.1:0-3537 GCA_964571965.1 uncultured bacterium
GTGTTCATGCTGAAAAAATGGCGGGGACTCCACTGTCGTTCCATTACCCGCACCCAATCCTCTTTCACAAAGAACCAGGATTCATGAAATCATTTTTTGAAAGCCATGTTATATGACCGAGCGCCTGGCAGACCCGGATGTAAAGAAACTGCTCTGGAAGCTGTCACTGCCTGCCATGACAGGCATGTTCGTCATGGCATTGTACAACCTGGTAGACACGATTTTTGTTGGGAGAGGTGTTGGAACCCTTGGAATTGCAGGGCTCTCCATCGTTTTCCCCATTCAGATGATAGTGATGTCCATCGGTCTTCTTTTCGGCATCGGCGGGGCCTCGGTGATCTCCCGGTATTTCGGGGCGGGAAAGATCCCGGAAGCTGAAAGAACCTACGGAAACATTACTGTGTTCGCTCTTCTTTCCGGTATTCTCCTGAGCACGTTCGGGCTTATCTTCAAAACGGAAATCCTCAATCTCTTCGGCGCTTCTCCGGATATTCTTCCCGTGTCCAGGGACTACTATGAGATTATTATCTTCTCCTCTCCCTTCTTCGTTGCAGCAATGACCGGAAACAACGTTCTCCGGTCCGTGGGGATGGCAAAGTCATCCATGATAACCATGATCACCGGTGCTTCTCTCAACATAGTGCTCGATCCCATCTTCATCTTCGTTCTGCACATGGGGGTAAGAGGGGCAGCACTGGCAACTGTGATCTCACAGGCGGTTTCGGTGACGTACCTGGTGAGTGAACTACGTCCCGGAAAGAGCGGGCTCCGTCTTTCCAGGAAATCCTTGAGGATCAGCCTGCCGCTTATCAGGGAAGTAACCACCATCGGTTTTTCATCATTCATACGGAATGTGGCTTCCAGTTTTGTGTTCGCCATGGTGAACAATCGACTCCTTGTATACGGAACCGATGTTTCAGTGGCCGCATATGGCGTTGCTGTAAGGCTGTCCCGCTTCCTGATAATGCCTCTTATAGGTATAGCACAGGGTTTGCAGCCCATAGCTGGATTCAACCACGGTGCCGGGAATCCGGACAGGGTCATTCGAGCCTGCCGTACAGGCCTTCTATGGGCTACCTCGGTGTCTTTGCTGGGCTTCATAACCGTACAGCTGTTTCCCGCTCAGCTTACTTCTCTTTTCACGGAGGATCCCCGGCTTCTCAGGGCAGGGGCAGAGTCCCTGCGTATACTCATGCTCGGCCTCTGGTCAGTGGGCTTTCATTTGGTTGGCACAAGCATATTTCAAGCCCTTGGCAAAGCAGGGGAATCCCTCCTTCTCTCTTTGTCCAGAGAGGTTCTGTTCTTCATTCCCTCTCTGATGATCCTTCCCGGGATATTCGGGCTCAATGGTGTATGGTTCTCGGTTCCTGTGGCGGATCTGCTTGCTTTTTCCGTTACACTTTTCATGGTAATGAGACTGAGAAGAAGCTACCTGAAAGAACAGACTGGAATTTCAGCTCCCGGTGATTGAATCAAGTATCAGCTGGGTGAGAGTGTAACCGAAAACCCCAGGAAGGGTTATGAGACTGGGAAGACTGTTCCTGACCCTGCCCCTGATCTCAAGGCGGGGTTCGTCGTCCGGGGGAAGCGGTTTAACGGGCGGCTCGGTTGACCATACACAGGTGATGCCCCCGGAGATTCCCCTGCGCCTCATGTATTTCCTCACCATTCTTGCCAGGGGACAGCCTCCTGAAAGGCTTATGTCACCTGTTCGGATGGACGGAACATCCCTTCTTCCTGCGGCTCCCATGCTGCTGAAAACCGGTATGCGGTTCACTGAACAGTATTCCAGAAGATGGGTTTTCGGGTTCAGGCTGTCGATGGCGTCGGCCACCACATCGGTATCACCGGGAAGGGGGTTTTTCTCCAGGTAATCCCTGTGTATGAACACATTCATGGGAACGCATTCCGTTTCAGGGCAAAGATCCCCCAGAGCTTCAGTGAAGAATTCAGCTTTGTTCCTGCCCATATCCACCCTGCCTGCCAGGGGATTCCTGTTCAGGGATGAGGCGGTGATGCAGTCGAAATCCACCAGGTAAAGCTTCCCGATTCCGGAACGGGCAAGGGCAAGAGCGCAGTGGGAGCCCACTCCTCCCAATCCCGCAACGAGAACTGCGGACTTCCTGATCGCTGCAAAGCCATCCTCTCCGTAAAAGTCCCTGACCCTTCTGAATGTTTCCTGCACAGTCAGTCTCCGAAGAGGGCTGTGGAATTCGCCAGTGCCAACTCCGCTGTTTTTTCCGGGGATTCTCCCCTTATCTCCGCCATTGCCTTCAGAACCATATTCAGATGTGACGGTTCCGAGTTTCCAGCTTCAACACCGCTCAAGCCAATGGATGGTGCATCGGTTTCAAGAATGAATCGTTCGCGGGGAACTGCCGCGGCACTTGCCCGTGCTCTTCTGGCACCTTTTCGGGTCAAAGCTCCACCAAAGGAGATGAAGAGTCCCCTATGGAGAAATCTTTCCATGAGTTCCGGATCCCTGGACCAGGCATGCACTGCACCGGTTACTCTGTAGTCTTCAAGTATGCCGAGCATCTCCTGAAATGCTCCCCGGCAGTGCAGGCTAACAGGAAGAGAGAGCTTCTCGGCAATGCTCAGCTGGTCTCTGAATACTGCAATTTGCGTGGCGTGATCAGTACTGCATTTCCAGTCCAAACCTATCTCCCCCACAGCAACAGCGCCATCTGAGAGGATTCGTTCTTCAAGCTCGCGCTTGTCAACACCCTCATCAGCAAACCACGGGTGTATTCCCAGAGCACACTGCACACCACACAACCCGTTGAGAGCAGCGCACTGATCCCAGCTATCTCTGGATACCGCCGGTACAAGAAATCTTGTTACATTTGCACTGCGGGATCTTTCCATGACCTCCCCAAGGCTGCTGCCCAGCGGTTCCATGAAAAGATGGCAGTGGGTATCGAAAAGGGCAGTCACGGTCAGTAGGTTAGGGTTCGCTTTTTGAAGCCGTACCCCATCACATCGTATGCGTCGTGAAGGACCATGAACGCATCAGGATCGATCTGGGATACAAGACGCTGAAGCACCATGACCTGCCTTCTGTGTACGCACACATATATCACGTCCTGCTCACTGCGTTTGTAGCCTCCCTCGGCCTTCAGAAAGGTAACTCCTCTGTTCAGTGTGGAGAAAATGGCGTCGCGAACGGCATCAGGCTTGCTGGTAATTATCAGACATGCCTTGACATAGGGCATTCCCTCAGCTGAAAGATCGGTCATTTTCGTGCTCAGGAAGAGGTTCAAGTAAGCCCAGATCATGAGTTTAGGTTCACCGAAAACCGAGGCCACAAGAAGTATGATCAGGCTCTCCACCATCCAGTATCCTGCGCTTATGCTGACCCCTGTGTATTTCTTCAGGATGGCTACCGGTATATCGGTGCCGCCTGTTGATCCCCTGAACTTGAAGATCAGGCCAAGTCCTACTCCCAGCAGAGTGGAACCGGCAATGGAGGCAAGCAGAACATCCATCTCCGATGAACCGCTGAGAAACACCGACAGTCTTTGAAGTTCACCGGGA
>CAZNFQ010000164.1:0-3507 GCA_964571965.1 uncultured bacterium
CCATGAAGATCCCCGACATGCTTCCCGAAGATTCCCGGGAAATCGGAATGAAGCATTTTGAGCAGGTTCTGATTAAAGGGGTTTCATATGGTGAAACCCCCTTTGTTAAGAAGAACGGACAGCGGGGAATATGGGCTGTCAGGGCGGTTAAGCTTTCAGACGACAGATTCATGGCTTTTTCAACCGATGTGACTCAGAACCATGAAATGCGAGAAAGCCTTAGAAGAAACCAGGCCCGTTATCTTCAGGCCGAGAAGATCGGGAAGGTCGGCAGCTGGCAGTTCAATCTGGAATCAGGGGAGTTCTGGGGATCAGAGGGAGCGAAAAGGATCTATGGTCTCGCCCCTGGGAAAGACTCGTTTACCACTGATGAAGTTGAAGCCAGAATCCCCCGACGTGAGGAAGTACACAGAGCTCTTCTGGATCTCATCGAGAAAGACGAACCCTATGACCTTGAATTCGAGATCAATCCCCTGGATTCTGCTTCACCGAAAATAATCACCTCAATAGCTGAGCTGATCAGGAATGAACAGGGGCAGCCGGTGAAAGTTACCGGAATGATCCAGGACGTTACCTCCAGGGCTGAAGCAGAGGCCGCCCTTAGGAAAAGCGAAGAAAAATACCGTTCACTTTTTACAAATGTTCGTGACGGGATGATAGTAACGGATAACAACAGAATACTACTGGACTGCAACGACTCTTTTCTGGATATGTTCAGGTGCACCAGGGAAGATTCACTGGGCCGCAGCGTAAGACAATTCTATGCATCCGAGAGTCAGTTTGATAAAGCCGGAAATTACCTTGAAAGTGTTTCTGCAGGGGAGAGCGAGCCTTTCCTTCCAGCAAGGCTGAGAAGATTTGACGGTGAAGAGTTCTTCGGAGAGATTAGCCTTTTCGCCAGAAAGAACCCTGCAGGGGAACTTGAGGGTTTCACAGGGCTTATCAGGGACGTCTCGCGACGAGAATTGCTTGAGGAACAGGTCCGGCAGTCACAGAAGATGGAGGCGATCGGTCAGCTTGCCGGGGGAATTGCCCACGATTTCAACAACCTTCTCACTATCATCAACGGCTACAGCTACATGCTTATGGAGGGTTCGTCTCCGGAAGATAACGGCTGGAAAGAGCTGGAAGAGATTAAGAAAGCGGGGCACAGAGCCGCCTCTCTCACAAGGCAGCTTCTGGCATTCAGCAGAAAACAGATGCTTAAACCTGAGATCATCGATCTCAACCTTAAGCTGATGGAAACCGAGACCATGCTGAGAAGGCTCATCGGAGAGCACATTCTTCTGGAAACCATTTTCCCGGATGAACACCTCGCAGTGAAGGCTGACCCGGGGCAGTTCGACCAGATAATCATAAACCTTGCGGTTAACGCCAGGGATGCCATGCCCCTGGGAGGAAGGCTGACCATCTCCACTGCGGCAGTCTTCATTGATCAGCAGGAAGCGTCAGAAAAAGGGCTGAGCTGCACTGGCAGTCTTGTGAAGATCACAGTGAAAGACAACGGCTCTGGCATAGCCTCTGAACACATCGGCCACATTTTCGAGCCCTTTTTTACCACCAAGGGTACGGGAGAGGGAACGGGAATGGGACTCCCCACCGTTTACGGTATAGTGAAGCAGAGCAACGGTGACGTGCGGGTTTCAAGTGAAACGGGGAGAGGCACTGAGTTTTCCGTTTATCTGCCCCTGGTGAAGGGCGAGGAAGCAGCTGTTTCAGATGCAGGGGAAGTGCCCTCGAAAATGTCTCCCGGCGAGTTGATCATGCTCGTCGAAGACGAGGAATCGGTTAAGGAACTTATCAGCACCGCCCTGGAAGTTGCCGGTTTCAGAGTGGTATCCGCCCAGGACGGCCTCAGTGCAATTGCCCTGGCAGGTGAGCTGCAGGAAACACCGGAACTGCTCCTCACCGACGTAATGATGCCGGGGGTCTCTGGAAGGGAGCTTGCAGACAGGTTCAGGGAGCTGTTTCCAGACATACCGGTGTGCTTCATGTCGGGCTACACCGATCAGACGATCGAGAAACTGGGTGTTCTCGAAGGTGGTGCTTTCTTCATTCATAAGCCCTTCCTGCCCTCTGAGCTCATCAAAACCATTCGCAGCATACTGGACGGAAGCAAAGATTGATCTGGCTTCTTGCAGGAATCACCCTGGTGTTCACGGTGGTGGGAATACTCATCATGTTAATGGGATTCAGCATGAATCCCTTCCCGGGAACCGACCTTGCTAAAAGAGCTCTCGAATTCAAGCTGCTCGGGGGTTTCTTCATCGTAAGCCCCTGGATTTCAATTCTTCTGCTGAAGATGAGATCCGGCAAAGAGCGCAGATTCAGAGATTCCATATTGAGGCAGGGGAAAAAGAGGAATGCCATTCTTCTCAGCTGTGAAGAAACAGGCACATACATAAACGAAGCGCCTCAGGTCAGGATGGTGCTGCAGATCGAGGACGAGGACTGCGGACACAGAACCCATGTGTTCACAGGCATCGTTCCAGTTTTGAAAGCGGTACTGATAAGACCGGGAATGGAGCTGGAGGTCACTGAAAGCTCCCGGGGAGTGGTTATTCACTGGCCCGAATAGAGGGGTTTCTTTCTGTAAAACGGATCACGGACAATATCTGCAGGCCGGATAGTTTCTAGTGCGCTTCTGCTTTTCCATTTCAGCCGGCGGCAGGTCACAGCCTTCGGTGAACGGACAGGGATGAACGAGACCCGATGAATCCAGGAAAACCGTTCCTGACAGGGGACATCCCACGGGTTCGTTCCTGAGGCGAAGCTCCCCATCAAGAACGTATGGGCAGTCCGGGGAGTTCAGAGCAAGGTTTTCCACCCTTCCCATGTGATAACCCTCTGGATCGTATCGGCCGAAAACCACCTTCACGTCCCTTATCCCAAGATCTTCTGCCAGCTCGTGAAAAGCCTCTGTATCATTTGCGGATGCTTTCCAGACGGTGAGGACCAGCTCCACCATGGATTTGTCTGCGCTTATAAGTCTCTGCAGATTTTCCTTAAGCTCTCCGAGCCTTCTGTTCCCCCGCAGGGTAAACCATGTGTCATCGGTGGCTGCAGGCATAGATACGATCCACCTGTCCACAGGCAGATGTTCCCAACCCCGTTCGAGACCAAGCCCGATGGTGCTCACTGATACCATGGAGGAATGTTTCGCGGCCACACCGGTGAGTTCCGGCAAAAAGGTGGATGCCAGGGGATCGGAGTGCTTTCCCGCAAAATGTATGGTAACCGGTCTTACCCGTCTTTCCATCAGAAAACTTTTCAGCAGCTCCGGTGTGAGCTCCCCGGGGTTTTCTGCTGTTCTGCAGCCTCTGCAGCTGCCGGTACAAGCGCCTGAAGGCTCCACTATAAGCCCCCTTGGCGTACCGTGCATCCTGTTGGCAGTCATTGTGCCCGCAAGGGAAAGAGGCCAGAAAATACCCCTGCGCTTCCAGACATTCACGGCAGTTGAGAGTGTTCTTTTCATACCGGTTTTCTAATAGCGTATGACAACGGTCT
>CAZNFQ010000165.1:0-2510 GCA_964571965.1 uncultured bacterium
CAGCAGGTCAGGTAAGGGGATCGGAAAACCGCTTCATGCGAATCTTCAGTTCATCTACCCTGTTCTTCCTGCTCCAGGGCTATGCTGTGATGGGGCGAACATCAATGCCCATGATAGGTGATCCGGAAACAACATATGACACCTTCGTACCCCAGCTTGTGGCAGATGCAGAGGCTGCAGTGGCAAAGGCTGTCGAGATGGGAATTGCAGATCCCGAAAGAATTGGTGTCATAGGACACAGCCATGGGGCGCTGATGGTTGCCAACCTGCTGGCGCACACCGACCTTTTTGCGGCGGGGATCGCCCGCAGCGGGTCATACAACAAAACCAATCAGCCCTTCGGTTTCCAGGCGGAACGGCGTTCACTCTTCGAAGCAAGGGATGTGTACATACAGTTGTCACCCCTCTTTTTCGCGGATCAGGTTAACGAACCTCTCCTGATAATCCACGGAGAAGACGATTCCAATCCCGGAACCCGCCCCTATCAGTCTGAGGTGTTTTTCGAGGCAGTGAGGAGTTCGGGAGGGACAACCCGGCTGGTGATGCTGCCCTTCGAGGATCACGGCTACCGGGCAGGAGAGAGCGTTGAGCACGTGCTGTGGGAAGAGCTCAGGTGGTTCGATCTCTATTTAAAGGGAACTGGTACTCGGTAACAGAAGTGCAATGAATCCACTGGGGTGTTTTCTGTTGAGTTACGGTTACACCGTGATATGGATGGATTCCTTCAGGATGGTGAATGGAGAGGTCATAATTGCTGAGAATAGTGAAAATCATGGGACTGCCCCTGCTGGGAATAGTGATCATTGCTGCCGGCTTTCTGTACGATGCATTTTTCGCAGGAATACCCTACCAGGATGCCACTCCCGAGCTTCAGGCCAGCTGGGAGTTCAACAGGTCCGTGGCGGAAGGGTTTTACTCCGTGGGCGGAATAGTATTACTGCTGGGGCTTCTTGCATCGCCATTCATTGCAAGGGCAACACGAAGGAAAAGCAGCACTGAGTAACCACTATTTCATGGGAAGCTTCATTCCCTTTGAAAGCAGTTCACAGGCTTCCCTTGCTCTTTTGCGCCTTGTTTCAGGGCGTTTGGCTTCACCAACCCAGCCCATGTAGTGTTTTCTGTAGGTGGGGGCCAGTTCCGAGAAGAAAAGAGCGGCTTCGGGATTATTGTCCAGTTCTTCCTCAAGTTCATCTGGCAGTTCGATCTGCTTTGGGGTCTGGTACCATGTACCGTTCTCCCTTGCGGCTCTGACCGCATCCATTCCAGCTTCTGTGATCCTGCCTTCCCGGATCATTTCCAGAGCCCTTTCCCTGTTCAGTGGTGACCAGGGGCTTTTACCCAGTCTTGGGCTGAATCTTCTTGCGTATCTGTCTTCATCAACAGGCTTTATCAGGCCGTCTATCCAACCGAAGCAGATGGCTTCTGACACTGCTTCATCGTAATCGATACTGGTTTTACCGGTGTGTTTCTTCCAGAATACCAGCCAGACCTCTAATGCTTCTTCATGGTTTTTCTTCAGCCATTCACGCCACTGATGGGCGTTTTCCGCAGTGAAAGTGTTATCCATGGCTCACCCCCTCTGCCGTTAAGTTCTCCTCACCAGGCACAATAACGAAAGGCTCCGGTTGGAACCAGAGCCTTTCTTCAATGCTTGTGTTCCGTTTACCGGAAGTGGGGAAATGTCTTTCCAAGAAAAACCTCAACTGCGTCATGATACCAGCCAGTTGTTTTACTGACTGTGTTTCCTGAAGAGTGTAAGCTTTATTCCTCTGACTGCCAACGGATTCAAATTGCTATGCTTTATTGGATATCAGCAATGCTTTCGTGATAAATATAGTTATCTTATATTTTTCTGCTGAAACAGATTTTTAATCCAGACACCTCCAGGTTCTTCTCTGTATCTGATGAAGAATAGAAGGTGAGAAAGGGGAGCACAGATGAATGCTTTTCTATTCTTTGCAGTTCCTTGTACCGTGTTAGGTCTGATTGCAGAAACCACACATGCAGAGGGGGTTACTGAAGATTGGGCTGCCTGCTACAACAGCTCATGGAATGGTAGCGACTATTGCACGGCTATGGTCGTAGACAGTTTCGGGAATGTTTGTCTCACCGGAAACAGTGATGACCAGGTACACGGGGATAACTATGCCACTGTTATGTTTGACAGCGAAGGCACGGAACAGTGGGTTGCCCGATATCAGGGTGCCGGCGGTGGATATGATAATGCCCTGGACATAGCCCAGGATTCACAGGGGAATGTTTATGTGACAGGTACCAGCGAGAATGCAACGGGCCTCTCCCAGTATACAACAATCAAGTACAGCTTTGCAGGTACTGAACTGTGGGTGGCAAGAGAAGAATCGGGCAACGGAGGCGCTGCCAATTCAATTGTCCTGGACAGCTATGGAAACGCCTATGTGACTGGTTGGAAATATACTCCAGGTTCATCTCCGGATTTCGTAACAATCAAGTACAGTGCTGACGGCACTGAATTGTGGGTAGCAACGTAC
>CAZNFQ010000165.1:2520-3477 GCA_964571965.1 uncultured bacterium
GACGGTCCTGAAAATTATATCGACGAAGCATTGGATATTGCCCTGAGCAGTAACGGTGATGTATTCGTCACCGGAGCCAGCTATACCGACTTTGGGGATAAGGCCGACTATGTCACTGTTAAATACAATAACGACGGCGAGGAACAATGGACTGCCATCTATGATGGTCCAATCAACACTTATAACTTCCCCCACGATATAGAACTGACATCGGATGGTTGCGCTGTGGTAACAGGATACTGCTACAACAGCTCCCAGTCATATTGCTGCACAACAATCAAGTATAACCCAGATGGTTCGCCTGCATGGATCGCCAGCTGCAACATTGGATCAAGCAGCAAAGGGAATGACCTGGAGATTGATTTCCAGGGAAATGTGTATGTTGCAGGCGAAACATTCACATCCGGCACAAAAACTGACTTCCTTACGATCAAGTACTCCTCGGATGGAAGTGAGCTTTGGCACTGCAGCTATAATGGTGCCGGTAGTCATTACGATTATGCAAGGGCAGTTGTTCTGGACGAAGCCGGTAATGTTTTCGTGGCCGGAGAGTGCACCGGCACAGCCGGTGACAGGCAATTCGCCACTATCTGTTACGACTCTTCCGGAAACCAGCAGTGGATTGCCATCTACCATCGTCCAGACGGCTGGGATGACGTGGCAAAAACTATAGGTCTGGACGGAGAAGGAAACATTTATGTGGGCGGTTTCAGCTTAACCAGCGACACTTCATGGGATTACGAAGTTGTGAAGTACATTCCCGAAAATGGTATGAACCATGAAGGCGGATGTTATGCATGGGAAATTCGGGTTAATCCAAATCCTGCAACTGCCGAGGTGTCAATTGGATTTTCTATACCGGAACCGGCGAATTGCACTCTAACGGTATACAGTCTTGAGGGAAGACTGGTGGAAACAATCCAGAGCGGAGAATTGCCCCAGGGGGAAAACATTCTG
>CAZNFQ010000166.1:0-3467 GCA_964571965.1 uncultured bacterium
CGTTCCAGACCATTTCAGCCACATTGCTTACAGCCCTCTCGAAGGAGGGTGTTGCCGAAGCCGTCACCGCCATTGCCGCCAATAATGTCAGAACCTTCATCGCTGCTCCTTTGTTTTGGTGTTACAGCAATGATACTTCAGGGTGCAGCGGGATATTCCATAACGAATATACGCTGATACTCATCGGGGTTCTCGTTGTAGGCGAGTATGCCATCATGGCAGAAACTGAACCTCCAGTAAGGATCAGAACCGGGTACGGTATAGCTTCCGATAAGCTCTCCAGAGGGAGTCCACCTGTCGAGACGAACCGGTACTTCGGTGCCCCGGCGAACCCAGAGATACCCCTGCCCGTCGATGCCCAGGCCTTCGATGGAACGTCTGTTGGGGTACGGAGCTATTTCCACTCCCATGTCGGTGCCGTTGAGAACTGCAAGCCTTGCTCTGAGGTATGCGGCTACTTCAGCCTTTTCCTCATCGGTTCTGGGAACCTGTTCGATATCCATTTCTATGGTGCCTATGAGCTCACCCTCAGGTGAATACCTGTAAATAATGTATACATTGTCCTGATAGGGCGCCACGTAAACTTCCTGCGTTTCCCGGTCAGCCGTCCAGTACACGTTGGAGAAATCCCGCATTGCAAGTGAAATTTCCTCCAGGGTAAATACCTGATACTCCTTGTGCCAGTACACAACAGAAGGTTCAGTGGACATAGTGTACCGTCCGATCATCATCGGGAATGACGGTTCTTCCGATGTGCTTTCACCTACCCTTAGCGCAACTATGTCCACGGAATCCACTGCGCACATTCCCAGGGGAACATTACTGTGTATATCCAGAAGCACGCCAGACTGCTCATAGCTGGAATTTATCCCTGTGAGCCCCTCTCCCCAGGGATCTATCACCGCCAGAGAACCGTTCCCCAGAAGCACCATTCCCAGGGGACGCTGGAACTCCCCGGGCCCGTTTCCCCTTCGGCCGATGGTTCTCAGATATTCTCCTTCCGGCGAAAAGATCCTCACGTTGGCAGAGGCCATGTCCAGAACGGCGATGTTACCGTTGGAATCGTAAAGCGCCTTTTCCACAGCACCGAACATAAGGGTGGAATCGCCAAGCTCTACTCCAATGGTGAATGAGGGCTCAAGGGTGTTAATCTCACCATTTTCGGAAAGTACCTGTTCCGGTTCGGCGCAGCTGGATAACAGGGCCGCCATGAAAATGAATGGCCACTTGTTCACATATAACCTCACTTTTCCTTGCATACTTTGTTGCGGCCGGAATTCTTGGCCTTATAAAGAGCCCTGTCTGCAGCTGCGATAAGCTGGTTCACCGATTTCTTGCCCCTGGAATCGGCTATACCGAAACTGACGGTGACACTGAAATCGCCCTTCCTGGAAAGAAACTGCTGATTCTGGATCATCTCACGATATCTTTCAGCGGCATTAGCTGCATTGTCCGAGTCTGCGTTTACCATGAGTACGGCAAACTCCTCTCCACCGTACCTGCCCACGATATCCGCTCCCCTTACGGACCTTCTCAGAATACCGGCAACACGCTCAAGAACCTCGTCGCCCTTGGGGTGTCCGTAGGTGTCGTTAACCTTCTTGAAATGATCTATATCAGCCATGATGAAGGACAGGATGGTGGAGTAACGTCTGGTTCTCTCCCATTCCTGCTCCAGGCGCTCCATCAGAACCCTGCGGTTGTAAATTTCCGTGAGAGAGTCTATTTCGCTGTAGACCATAAGCAAATCCTGAAGTCTTTTAGTTCTCAGGGCTGCTCTGACCCTGGCTGGAAGCTCGAATTTATCGAAGGGTTTGGTTACGTAGTCTACCGCACCGAGATCAAGTCCCCTGACCTTTTCCCTGGGATCGTCGGCAGCCGAAAGGAATATCACAGGAATATTGCGCAGCCTGGCATCGGACTTCAGTTCATGACAGACCTGAAAACCGTTCTTCCCGGGCATCTGAACGTCGAGGAGAATGAGATCGGGATTCTCCACGATGGCCTTTCTCAGACCATCCTCCCCGTTTGCAGCGGTAATGAGGTTATGACCGTCCCGTTTCAGCCACTGTTTGGCAAGGGCAAGGGAAGCGGGATCGTCATCTATTATCAGTACTTTCATCGATCTCACTAGAGCCTCCGGGGTATGATGAAAAGAATACTTGATAACAGACGGAAGGTCAAACTACCTGCTGAAGGAGGATGCCGTTATAGCAGCACCCAGGGCTCCTGTCATTCTCGGGTCGTCTGGAACGGAAACTTCCATTCCCGCTTCGGCGGAAACCGCCAGGGCAACAGCTTTGTTCATGGCAACCCCGCCTGTGAATACAAGTCTGTGTTCTATGCCTCCACGGGCAGCAAGCCCCAGGGTTCGCCTGGCAACTGAATTGAACACACCCCTTAGAATGGTTGGGACCGGAGTACCGCTCTGAACCAGGCCGATGATCTCACTCTCTGCGAAAACTGCACACATCGTACTTATCTCCACGGAGTCGGGATGATCCTTCACAAGGTCGTACATCCCGTTAAGCGGAACCCCCAGGGAAGCACTTGTCATTTCAATGAACTTGCCGGTACCCGCCGCGCACCTGTCATTCATTGAGAAGTCCACCGGTTTCCCCTTACTGTCAAGAGAAATGAGCTTCGAGTCCTGGCCTCCTATGTCTATAACCGTTCTTGCATCCGGGAAAAGATATGCCACACCCGCAGCGTGGCAGAGGATCTCGGACATTGTTCTGTCCGCCCCGGGAAAGTAGTTCCGGCCATACCCGGTTGCCACTGTATTTTCTATCCGGTCCCTTCCTATACCCGCCCCGGCAAGCACCCTGCCAAGAAGGGCATCGGCATTTTCCCTGGGTCTGCTTCCCGTATCGGTGGTTCCGGCCTCCACGATCTGAGCCCCGTCGAAAAGAACCACCTCTATGCTCCTTGAACCTATATCAACTCCGCAGAACATCAGATCATCTCCAGCATGGTTTGAATTCTTATCAAAAGTCTTTCCCTGTCACTCTGGCTGTAGTCGGTTTCCACTTTCAGGTAGGAGAGTCCCAGGTGTTCCCGAACATACCCGCCGAAGGAATGGGACTCAACATTGTAGGTATGGCATGCCTGCCAGACCAGATCCACTACTCCCTGCGCATTGAAATCCGTTGTCAGTTTTTCGATCAGCTCCAGTCTTCCCGTGTTCGGGGTCATGCATGAGCATGGGATCCCGAAGTGTTTCCTCGCGATTGCCTCAAGGGGATCACCGGTTTCATCAACGGGCATAAGGGGCTTCAGACCGCTGCAGGTCTCCTGGGCCACCACTACTCCACCGGCTTCCTCGATGAGTTCCACGACCTTCAGGGTGCCTTCGGACATGGGGCAGCCGGATACGATTATCCTTGGCTTTGTTTTTTTCTCCGGAGTTCTATCCTTCGCCATGGAAATGAATTCCCGGAGCATCCTCCGGTGAGATTCGAGGCCGC
>CAZNFQ010000167.1:0-3451 GCA_964571965.1 uncultured bacterium
TTGGTTAACAGTGTGCTTACTGCGGTTGCCATGCCTCCACCTCCTTATATTCAAAATAAAAGGGGAACCCCGAAAGGCTCCCCTGGTTAACTACTCTGCTACTGTCGCTATGAATGTAGCGTCATCCACTGTCCATCCACCAATACCAGTGGTATCGGGGTCTGATACTGTGAGTGTCGCCTTCTTGGTCGCCGTCCATACTGCCTTGCTCATGGTTACTACCACGGTGTAAACTCCGTTTGTCATTACGGGAGTGGTAGATGTGGGGGCTATGGTTGCGGCTCCCGTGTCGTCGTCGTCCGTAATGGCAAGTTTGATAGGCCCGTTGTACCAGCTGTGGGTTTCCCCGTTGTTGGTCTTGAGGGTGATGGTTATACTGTATGTCTGAGCGGCAGCGGTAAGCTCTGCCACCGTAGGGGCGGCTGTGGTCGCAGAAAGGGAGAATACATAGTCCCCTTGCAACCCCTTCATGAATGCCGTCCAACTGTCTATGTTTTCTCCACCATGAAGCAGGGCTTTTCTAAGTGCCTCTACTCCACTTCCGTTAGTGATATCAGCGGTCGCCATAAGTCAGACCTCCTAGTCGGCTACTGCGGCACTGTAAGCACAGATAACCCCGTAGTCCTCGCTGTTGAAGGCAACCTTTCCGAACCCGTGGATAAGCCCGGTCGCTATACCGTACTGGTTGTCATAGTCGAACAGTTTTTCCTTCCAGTAGATATCCTTACCTATTGCCCATGCTCCCGCCTGCTGTCCAAGAAGAAGGTTACGGGCTATACGAATATCGCTTGCTCCATCGCTTGCGGTGTATACGCCCTCATGCTCGTAGATGATCACTCCATCCCATACGACCTCTGCACCTGTGAAGAGCGGGTTATCCTCGCCTCTCCACCATGCGTTATTGAGGGCTGTGAGAATCGGAGAACTGGTCTCAGCTTTCAAGTCCCTCATGACATAGGGGTCGACCACGAGAACGTAGTAATCCTTGCCCTTGTGTTTGATGGGGCGTATCTTCGGACTTGCCAGTTTGGCCTTCCTCTTCAGTTCAGACACATAGCCGGAAGTGAGAAGGTCTGTGGTATCAAGGGTTACAATGGAAGTATGGTCAGCGGAACACCAGAACTTACGGTTATCGGTGGGAGAAGTGGCGAGAGTCTCGAAGAAAAGATCCTGTAGATACTCGCTCATCCATACTTTAAGTTTCTGCTTGGCAAGCGACCTCTCGTCGTAACCTACCTTTGACTCGTCCTCTATACCCTTGAGCCTCACTGCATGGCGTTTCTGGGCGATGGACAGGTCATATCCATAAGTACTGAGTGCTTCCTCGTATCCCTCCAGGGTGTCATCGTTGTCGATACCCTCTCCGCTGAGTTTCCCTGCCAGGCCAAAGTGGATAGTATCTCCTGCCTGTTTGGAAAGCTCGTTCTTTTTCTGGATTATTGCATCCTCCCCAGTCCCGATAAATCCACGGGTTGAGAAGAACAGGTCATCCATTACATCGTCATATAACTTCTTCGCCCAAACTTCCTGCTGAAGGGCGGAAATTGTACTGGTTACAGTCACGTTAATTCACTCCTTATAGGTTGTTCTCCTACAAGGAAGCAACGTCTACTCTATGCGGTATCCCTTTGGAATCCTGCCTGCGGCTATGGCCTCCTGTACTGATACAGGCAATGTCTTGATGTTCTCCCTTGTTATAAGGTTCTCCACTGCCGCACCTGTCCCGCCCGGAACCTGTGGGCCTCTGGGCTGTGCGTTGATGTTGGCGACCTTCTTTGCCTGTGCATCTGCGGCCTTCTGCTCCCGTGCCTTCATCTCCTGCTCATACTTGAACGAGCGTCCGATGTGGTAGGCCATTTCGGCAGGGTCGGGCGATGCAAATATAATCTGCAACATGCTGTTGTCGCCCTGTAGTGCCTTCGCCTTTGCCACCTCGTAGACCGGGGCTGTGAGTTCCTCATAGTCGGGATGATTGGCTTGTGCCTGCTGTTCCTTCTGGGATACGTGCATTTCAAAGGCTTTCGCCTGTGACTCCTGCTTGCGTGCTTCCTCGTAGGGCTGTAGTTTTTGCTGTAGTTTTTCCTCGACCAAGACCTCTAGGGGGTCTCTGTCCTCTGGTTTGGGTGCGTTCTGCTGTTCGATCTGAGCCATGCGAGCCTTGATTGCTTCCAGTTCCTTGTCACGCTCCTGCCTCTTTCTGCGTTCCTCTTGCAGTGCCTGTAAGGGAACTGTCTTTTCAATCGGCTTATCTTCCTCGACAGGGGGCTTCTCGTCCTCTTTCGGGGGGACGTCCCCGTCTTTGTCCTCTGTCTTAGGTGCTGACTCGTTCTCCGATGTTTCCTCCGGCTGTTCTTCCTCTTCCAGAATGCCCTTGGACTTGGCGGCCTCTAACCATTCCTCGTCCTCAAATCCTTCGGGCTTCTGCTCCAATAGCTGGTCTTTCGTGTATTTCTCTTCCATAGGTTTTTCGACCTCCTAGTCGTTTACGACCCTACGTGGTCGGCACGAGTGCATAAAAAAAGACCGCCTCCTGGACGGCCTGTCTTATTTGATTTACTTGCCCTGTACGACTAACCACCAGTTGTGTAACTGGCGTAACTGCTCCTTAACCTGTTCCTCCTTGTAAGGCTCATGAACTCTGACTGTCTGGCTCATGTTGTCGAACCGTGCAAGCACGTTGTATGTGACTACCTTCTCGTATATCCCACCCTCCAACGAGTCTGTGAATCCCGGTGTGAGCCTCATAGACTGACACATCTTCTTGATGTCCTCCATGCTGTACTGTGGTGGGTCTGGATAGAGCAGGCGTGACAGTTTCTTCCTTAGCCATTTCCGCATGTCAATGCACCACACTCTGCTTACACCGCAAGTAAAGTTTCTTTATCTTGACCTTGAAGTCCTCTTCCCACCCTTTCGTCAGCGGTATGTTGGTGCGTATTATCTGACCAACTCTGACAGGGCAAATTATCCTCAGTGTCTTGCCCTCGTCCATGACTCGCCATGAACACTTATCCCGAAATTCGCTGTCCTGCGTAGCGTTGTAGATACGCATCCTTATTGACTTGTCTGACATCTGCATTTTCTTATTCCCCCTTATATTCGTCACTGAGCTTATTAAGCATCTCCTTTATTGGTGTTACGTTCATCGCTAAATCACCGGGTAACTTTAGGCATAATCCACGCCTCTCACCATTAGGCCTTTGGCATGCAACACCAAGAGCAAAACCGCAATCCATTACCTTAACTTTTAGACTGTTTATAAACTCCCGTTCCATTCCCATGTAGTCAGCAACATCTCTAACTACCCAGTCAAAGCCTTTCTGTAGCACCCTTTCTTTAAACCAGTCTTTAGATGTGCAATTCCACTCCATTTCATCCCCCTTTTCTCACATCATTGGCGGTGCTGGCTGTGCCTGTGGCGGTGCTCCCGGAGGTGCACCCGGTGGCTGTG